>JALOLH010000046.1 GCA_025456065.1 Candidatus Nanopelagicales bacterium
CGTGGGTCACCTCGAGCGGGGGCATCGCGTCGACGCTGATCCCCTGCGGGGCGACCTTCGGCTCTTCGGTCCTGCTGCTCATCTCAGCCTCCTGGATCGAGGCCCCTCCCCCGGGCCACTTCCAGTCTCCGCGTGTCGGTGCGCCAGGACCGTGCCCAGTGCGACGCCAGGACCGTGCCCGGCGCGACGGTGCCGTCGGCGACGGTGTGCTGTCGGCGACACCGGATGCACCTGGGCGCCCGGGCGCCGACCGAACGACGCGTCAGCGTCCGCGGGCGGCCCGGTACCGCGCGATGAGCGCGTTGGTCGACGAGTCCAGCGACGGCTCGGCCTCGCCGGTCAGCATCGGCGCGATGGAGTCCGCGACGAGCTTGCCGAGCTGGACCCCCCACTGGTCGTACGGGTTCAGGTCCCAGATCATCCCCTGCACGAAGGTGGAGTGCTCGTACAGGGCCACGAGCGCGCCGAGCGCGAACGGGGTCAGCGTCTCGGCCACGAGCGTGGAGTTGGGCCGGTTGCCCGGCATGACCTTGTGCTCGACGAGGTCCGGCGCGGTGCCGTCGGCTGCCACCTCCTCCGCGGTCCGGCCGAAGGCCATGACCCCGGCCTGCGCCAGGCAGTTCGCGACGAGCAGGTCGTGGTGGTCGCCCACGTCGTTCACCGGCCGGGCGAAGAAGATGAAGTCGGCGGGCACGATCGTCGTGCCCTGGTGCAGCATCTGGTAGAAGCTGTGCTGCCCGTTCGTGCCCGGCTCGCCCCAGAAGGACGCCGAGGTCTCCCAGTGCACCGGCTCCCCCGCCGCGGTGACGCGCTTGCCGTTGCTCTCCATGATCATCTGCTGCAGGTAGGCCGGGAAGCGCAGCAGGTACTGGTCGTAGGGCAGGACCACCTGGTCGGCCGCACCGAGGAAGTTGCGGTTCCACACGCAGAGCAGCCCGTGCAGGGCCGGCAGGTTCTCCCGCCAGGGCGCGGTGCGGAAGTGGGTGTCCATCGCGTGCATGCCCGCGAGCAGCTCGCGGAACCGGTCCGGGCCGACCGCGATCATCGTCGACAGCCCGATGGCCGAGCTCATCGAGTAGCGCCCGCCGACCCAGTCCCAGAAGCCGAACATGTTCGCCGTGTCGATGCCGAACTCGGCCACCTTGTCGGCGTTCGTCGAGATCGCGACGAAGTGCCGGGCGACGGCGGCCGGGTCACCCAGCCCGGCGACGAGCCAGTCCCGGGCGCTGCGGGCGTTCGTCATCGTCTCCTGCGTGGTGAACGTCTTGGACGCGACGAGGAACAGCGTCTCGGCGGGGTCGAGGTCGCGCGTGGCCTCGACGAAGTCGGTGCCGTCGACGTTGGACACGAAGCGGAGCACCAGGCCCCGGTCCGAGACATGGCGCAGCGCGAGGTAGGCCATCACCGGTCCGAGGTCCGACCCCCCGATCCCGATGTTCACCACGTTGCGGATCGGCTCGCCGGTGAAGCCCAGCCACGTCCGCGCCCGGACCTGCTCGGCGAACGCCGCCATGGCGTCGAGCACGGCGTGCACCTCGGCGACCACGTCCGTCCCGTCGACGACGAGCGAGGCGTCGCGGGGCAGCCGCAGCGCGGTATGGAGCACCGCGCGGTCCTCGGTGTTGTTCAGGTGTGCCCCGGTGAACATCGCCTCCCGCCGCGCGGCCAGGTCGCGCTCGTCGGCCAGCTGGCAGAGCAGGTCGAGGGTCTCCCCGGTGACGCGCTGCTTGGCGTAGTCGAGGAACCAGCCGGCACCCTCCGCCCCGAAGGCGTCGGCTCGCTGCGGGTCCGCGTCGAACAGCGCGCGGATGGTCGTGCCGGTCATGGTCTCGGCGTGGGCGGTCAGCGCCTGCCACGCCGGGGCCGACGTCAGCGGGGTCTGGGTCATGGGGGGCCTCCTTCGACCCGCCCAGACTAGGAGAGGTCGACGCCCAGAAGCGTGGCGAGCACGGTGGTCACGAGGGCCGGCGCGGTGCCCTCGGCGGTCGGGTCCGTGCCCGCCACGCCGGTGCCCTCGCCGAGGGCGCTCGTGCCGCCCGCGGCGTCGCTGGACCGCCCGGCCATGCCGGCCCTGGCCAGGGCCGCGTCCGCCCAGTCGTCGACGTGGCGCAGGGCGGCTGGGGCGTCGAGGTCGTCCACGAGGGCCGCGCGGACGTCGGCGAGCAGAGGCGCCGCGGACGGCCCCGAGGGCAGGGCCGCCGCAGCGCGCCAGCGGTCGAGCCGCGCGACGGCCGTGGCCAGCTCGGCATCCGTCCACTCCCAGTCGCTGCGGTAGTGGTGCCCCAACAGGGCCAGCCGGATGGCGGCCGGGGGGACTCCCGTGCGGCGCAGCGCCGAGACGAACACGAGGTTCCCCCGCGACTTGCTCATCTTGTGCCCCTGGTACCCGACCATCCCGGCGTGCACGTAGTGGTGGGCGAACGGCGCCAGGCCCGTGGCCGCACGGGCCTGGGCCGCGCACATCTCGTGGTGCGGGAAGGCGAGGTCGGAGCCCCCGCCCTGGACGTCGAACGCCATGCCGAGGTGGTCCAGGGCGATCGCCGTGCACTCGATGTGCCAGCCGGGCCGGCCGTGCCCGAGCCCGGTGTCCCAGGCCGGCTCGTCGGGCCGCTCGGCCTGCCACAGCAGCGGGTCGAGCGGGTGCCGCTTGCCGGCACGGTCCGGGTCACCACCGCGCTCGGCGAAGATCGCGCGCATGGCAGTGGCGTCGAGGCCGGCCACCGAGCCGAAGCCGGGCGCCCCAGACGCGTCGAAGTAGAGGTCCTCCTCCACCCGGTACACCGCGCCCGCGGCCTCGAGCCGGCCGATCCAGTCGACGACGCTCGGGATCGACTCCACGGCACCCACGTACGCCCCGGGAGGCAGGACCCACAGCGCGGCCATGTCCTGCGCGAACAGCGCGGTCTCCGCGCGGGCCAGCTCCCGCCAGTCCCGGCCCGTGGCGACGGCGCGCTCGAGCAGGGGGTCGTCGACGTCGGTGACGTTCTGGACGTAGTGCACGTCGTGTCCGAGGTCCCGCCACACGCGGTGCACCAGGTCGAACGCGACGTAGGTGGCGGCGTGACCCATGTGCGTGGCGTCGTAGGGCGTGATGCCACAGACGTACATCCGGGCGGTGCGACCGGGCCTGGTGGGACCGACCGTTCGGCGGGAGGTGTCGAACAGGTGCAGGGGCGCGCGTGCGCCGTCGGGCTGCGGCAGGCGCGCTGGCTCCGGCGCCGACCAAGCATCCACGGGGGACCACCCTAGGTGATCCGCGGGCGGGTCGACCGGGGCGACGTAGGCTAGCGGCGTGCTCGACGTCCTCCGGCAGCGGCGGTGGCTCGGCTTCACCGTCTTCGTCGTGCTCATGCTCGCGCTGTGCGGCGTCCTGGCGAACTGGCAGTGGCAGCGCTACCAGGTGCGCCAGGCGGAGAACGCCCGCCTGGACGCCGCGCTCGCCGCGGCCCCGGTCCCGGTCGACGACCTGCTCGACCCGGTCCCGGGTGGCGCGCCCCCTGCGGCACTCCCCCCCGAGCTGGAGTGGCGCATGGTCACGGCGACGGGCACCTTCGACACGGATGCCGAGACCGCCATCCGGCGCCGCCCGCTCGACGGCCGGAACGGGTACTGGATCGTCACGCCCCTGGTCACCGACACCGGTGTGCTGCTGGTCAACCGCGGCTGGGTGCAGACCCCCGAGGGCGACGCAGCCACGACGCCCCAGGTGCCCGCCCCGCCTGCCGGGCCGGTGTCGGTGACCGCACGGCTGCGCCCGGCCGAGGCGACGTCCACCCCGGATGCGCCCCCGCCCGGCCAGGCATGGGCCGTCGATCCGGCCGTCCTGGTCCCACCGGCGGACGGTCCGGCCTTCCCGGCCTACGCCCAGCTCGAGTCGGCCCAGCCGGCCGCCGACGAGGGCCTCACCTCACCCCTGCCGGTCCCGGGGCACCGCGGCCTGAACAACCTCGTCTACACGGTGCAGTGGCTGCTGTTCGCCGTGGTCGGGGTGATCGGGTGGTGGCGGCTCATGCGCCAGGAGTCGCGCCACGACACCCTCGCGGCGGAGCGGGCCGCCGGGGACGCGCCCGCCTCGCACGCGGCGCAGTCCGGGGACGCATTGCCCTCCTGATCGCGCGGACGGTGCGCCGGTCAGGAGGCCCGGGCAGCCGCCTCCGCGTTCCACCGGTCGACATGGCCGAGCACCTCGCCGAGCCGGCGAACGGTGGCATCGGGGCTGCCCTGGACCGGTCCCAGCTGGTCGGCGGGGATCGTGCTGTGCGGCACGAGGATCGCGCGCATGCCGGCCTGCTGGGCACCGTGCACGTCGTCCCACGCCCGGTCCCCGACGAAGACCGCGCGGGCCGGGTCGTGCGCCCCGACGGCCGTGAGGGCGGCGTGGAAGGCGTCGAGGTGCGGCTTGCCCACCGGCAGCTCCGAGGAGTACACGGCACCGTCGATGAGGTGCAGGAGCCCGTCGCGCTCGAAGACCGCCTCGTGGTGCGCGCGCGGCCAGAGGGTGTTGGACAGCACCCCGACCCGGATGCCCCGCGCCCGCAGGGCCTCCAGCAGCGGCACCGCGTCGGGATCGGCATGGGTGTGCGGGTTCCAGAACTCCAGGTAGGCCGCCATCGCTGCGTGATGCCGTCCGCTGGTGATGTCGATGCCGCAGTCCAGCAGCACCTGGTCCAGGCGTCCGGCACCGCTCTGCCCGGAGCTGCGGTGCTGGTCCTGCCACCGCTGGATCTCGGCGGCGAACAGCTCGGCGGCCAGCGAGGCCGCCCGGCGCGGCTCGTAGACCGAGGTGTAGGCGTACCACGCGGCCGTCAGGTCCACGTCGTGCCAGGGGGTGAGCGTCCCGCCCCAGTCGAAGATCACGGCCTCGACCGGCGCTGGCGGGCGCACGCTCCGGGTGCTCGGCCCAGTCGTCACGGCAGGGCCCGCACCTGGGCGGCGATGCCGGACACCGCACCGTCGACGGCGAGGTCGCGGCGCTCCCCCGAGGCCCGGTCCTTGACCTCCACGACGCCGTCGACGAGCTTCTTGCCCACCACCACGATCAGCGGCACCCCGATGAGCTCCGAGTCGTTGAACTTCACGCCCGGTGACACGCCGCGCCGGTCGTCGAGCATGACCCGCACGCCCGACTCGACCAGCCCCGCGGCCAGCCCTTCGGCGGCCTCGAACACCGCCTCGTCCTTGCCCGTCGCGACCAGGTGCACGTCGGCCGGCGCGATCTCCCGGGGCCACACCAGGCCCTTGTCGTCATGGTGCTGCTCGGCGATCGCGGCCACCGCGCGGGAGACCCCGATGCCATAGGACCCCATCGTCACCACCACCTGGCGGCCGTGCTCGTCGAGCACCGTGAGGTCCAGCGCCTCGGCGTACTTGCGGCCAAGCTGGAAGATGTGGCCGATCTCGATGCCACGGGCCTGGGTCAGCGCCCCCTCCCGGCCGGCGGCGGCACAGACCGGGCAGGGGTCCCCCTCGCGCACCTCGGCGACGTCGATCCACCCGTCGCCGACGAAGTCGCGGCCTGCCACGAGGTCGAACACGTGCCGGCCCGGCTGGTTCGCGCCGGTGATCCAGCGCGTGCCCTCGACCACCCGGGGGTCGAGCAGGTAGCGGATGCCGGCCGGCTTGTCGGCGCCCAGCGCCCCCGGGCCGATGTAGCCCTTCACCAGTGCGGGGTGGGCGGCGAAGTCGGCCTCCTCGAACGCCACCGGCTCGCCCGGCAGCAGGACCGCCTCGAGGCGCTTGAGGTCCACCTCGCGGTCGCCGGGCAGGCCGACGACGAGCGGGGCCGATGACCCGTCCGGCTGGACGACCTTCACGACCACGTTCTTCAGGGTGTCGCCGGCATGCCAGGGCCGGTCGGCACGGGCCAGCTCCGGGCGCGCGTTCGACAGCGCCACGAGGGTCTCGATCGTCGGGGTGTCGGGGGTGTCCTCGACGTGTGCGGCCGGCAGCCCGTCCAGCGGTACCGGGGGCGGGGCGACGCTGGCGACCGCCTCCACGTTCGCCGCGTAGTCGCAGGTGGTGCACCGGACGTAGGTGTCCTCGCCCACGTCGCACGCGGCCAGGAACTCCTCCGAGGCCGAGCCGCCCATGGCGCCGGACATGGCCGAGACGATCGTGTACTGCAGGCGCATCCGGTCGAACGTCCGGATGTAGGCGTCCCGGTGGCGCTGGTAGGAGGCCTCGAGGCCCGCGTCGGTGGTGTCGAAGGAGTACGAGTCCTTCATCACGAACTCCCGACCGCGCAGGATGCCGGCCCGGGGCCGCGCCTCGTCGCGATACTTGGTCTGGATCTGGTAGAGGCACAGCGGGAGGTCCTTGTACGACGAGTACAGGTCCTTCACCAGCAGCGTGAACATCTCCTCGTGCGTCGGGCCGAGCAGGTAGTCCGCACCGCGCCGGTCGGCCAGGCGGAACAGGTTGGGTCCGTACTCGGTCCAGCGGTTCGTGCGCTCATAGGGCTCGCGGGGCAGCAGCGCGGGGAAGTGCACCTCCTGGAACCCGGCGGCGTCCATCTCCTCGCGCACCACCCGCTCGACGTTGCGGAACACCCGATAGCCCAGCGGCAACCACGAGAACACCCCGGGGGCCACCCGCCGGACGTAGCCGGCCCGCACCAGCAGGCGGTGCGACGGCACCTCGGCGTCCGCCGGGTCCTCGCGGAGGGTGCGCAGGAACAGGGTGGACATGCGGGTCAGCACGGACGCTCCCATGGGCTGTGGGTCGGACGTCGTCGCGGGGGCGACAGGGGCAGCAGGATACCGGCCCGTCGGCAGGGGCCGAAGGCCTGCGATCGGCCGCGCTCGCCCACCTCCCGTGCCCGTCCCTGCATGGCAGGATGCGGGCGTGCCCGGCGAGCTCAAGGTGCTGACCACGCGCCACCTCGCCGAGCTGCGCGAGCTCGTCGGCCGCGACCCCGTCGCCCACTGCTTCGTCGCGGCCCGGCTGGCCGACCCGATGGACCCGTGGTCCCTCGGGGGTCAGGTGTGGGGCTGGTTCGAGGGTGGCAGGCTGCGCTCGGCGCTCTACACCGGCGCCAACCTGATCCCCGTGGAGACCACCCCGCTGGCACGCGTCAATCTGGCCGATCACGCCCGACGGCTGGGCCGGCGGTGCTCGTCGATCGTGGGCCCGGCCGAGGAGGTCCTCGACCTCTGGCGGCTGCTCGGCCCTGCGTGGGGCCCGGCGCGCGAGCTGCGGCCGACCCAGCACCTCATGGCCATCGCGACCGCGCCGACCGTCGAACCGCACCCGGGGCTGCGCCCGGTGCGACCGGACGAGATCGACCTGCTCATGCCCGCGGCCGTCGCCATGTTCACCGAGGAGGTCGGCGTCTCCCCCGTCGAGCACGGCGGGGGCGCCTCGTACCGCTCGCGGCTGGCCGAGCTCATCCGGACCGGTCGGGCCCTGGCCGTGGTCGAGGAGGGCCGCATCGTGTTCAAGGCCGAGATCGGCTCGGCCACGCACGAGGTCTGCCAGGTGCAGGGGGTCTGGGTGGAGCCCGGGCTGCGCGGCCGGGGGCTGGGCACGATCGGCATGGCCGCCGTCGTAGCCCACGCCCGCGCGCACGTCGCCCCGGTCGTCTCGCTGTACGTGAACGACTTCAACCACCCGGCGGTCCTGATCTACGAGCGGGTGGGGTTCAGCACGGTCGGCACGTTCGCGACCGTGCTCTTCTGACCCGGCCACGCCGGCCGCGCCTGTCCCGCCGGTCCCCGTCCCCCCGTGCGCCCGCCCCCCGTGGCCCGCCCCGCCAGTGCACGTCTGCTCCGCCACAGCACGTCTGCTCCGCCACAGCACGTCTGCTCCGCCGTGCCGGTCAGCAAACGCACCGCCGCGGAGCAAACGCGGTGGTGTGCGGCGGGTTCTCGCACCGCCGCGCTCACCCCATCGACAGCACGGCGGCGCCGGCGACCTGGCCGGCGCGCAGCCGACGCAGCGCCGCGTTCGCCTCGTCGAGGCCGAGGACCTCGGTCCGGGTGCGGATCGGGATCGCGGCGGCCCGGGCCAGGAACTCCCGGACGTCCTCGCGGGTCACGTTGGCCACCGACCGGACCTGGCGCTCCATCCAGAGCAGGTCGTAGTCGAAGGCCGGGATCCCGTCGAGGTGGATCGCGTTGACCGCCACGATCCCGCCGCGGTCCAGCGCGCGCAGGGCGCTGACCACGACGTCGCCCGATGGCGCGAAGGTGACCGCCGCGTCCAGGGGCACGGGCGGCGGGTCGTCGTAGCCACCGGTCCACGTCGCACCGAGCGACTCGGCGGCCAACCGCTCCGGCGCGGACCGCGTCGCGACGTACACCGACGCCCCGGCGTGCACCGCGAGCTGGATCGCGATCGTTGCCGAGGCGCCGAACCCGAAGAGCCCGAGGCGCAGCCCCCTCGCTGCGGTGAGGTCCACGCCCGCGACCCGCAGCGACCGGTAGCCGATCGCCCCCCCGCACAGCAGTGGTGCCGCGTCCAGGTCCGCGAACCCCGCCGGCAGTGGGTGCACGAAGTCCGCACGGGCCGTCATCGCCGTCGCGTAGCCACCGTCGCGGCTCCAGCCGGTGAAGGCCAGCTCGAGGCAGAGGTTCTCCCGGCCGCTGGCGCAGAACCGGCAGCTCCCGCAGGCACCACCGGTCCAGGCCACCCCCACCCGGGCGCCGAGCAGCGCCGGGTCGGCGCCCGCGCCGAGCGCCGCGACGTGGCCCACGGCCTGGTGCCCCGGGATGAGCGGGAGCAGCCGGGGAGCCAGGTCGCCCTCCACGACCTGCAGGTCGGTGCGGCACACCGCACACGCCGTCACCTCGATGCGGACCTCACCGGGCCCGGGCGCGGGATCCGGCCGCTCGACGGGGACCAGGCGATCGGTGGGGTCGACCGGCCCCGGCGCGCGCAGCTCCATGGCATGCATCAGCACCCCCGATCCCGGCCGGCACCGCCGGCGCGCCGGTCGCATGGCTCGGCGGCGCTCGCGGCGCCGGTGATAATGGCCGGCATGGAGTGGATCCGCGCGAACATCAAGTCCATCGGCGCCGTGGTCGTGGTGGCCATGGCCCTGCCCTTCCTGCTCACCCTGTTCGGCATCGTCCGCTGGTAGCGCGTCGCACGCGCGCCGAGGGGCTCCCGCGCCGGGCCATGGCCTCAGCGCGAGCGCTTCCCGAGCCCGCGGCGGCGCACGGTCGCCGCGAGCTCGTCGTTGAACACCCGCTGGACCATCTGCGAGTCCAGCGTCCCGCTCACGGTCTGGTACTTCCCCTCCGCCATCCCGATGCACACGCGGTGCCACGCGTGGCCCACCGCGAAGGTGATCGACCCGGCGACGCCGCCGGTGATGACGCCGCCCGCGAGCGTCCCGATGCCCGGGACCATCTTGAGCAGCCCGGTCGCTGCCGCCCGGCCGCCCTGCGTGGTGACGGTCGTGGCGGCCAGGCTGGCGACGGTCGCCCGCTCCATGGGGATGTCGTAGATGTTGGCGATCCGGGCCATCATGCCGATCTGGATCGGCACGAGGATCGCGGCGTCGGCGAAGGGGATCGGGGTGAAGCCGGCAGCGGTGGCCGCGGCCGCGGCGGAGTTCACCGCCTTCTCGGCAGCCGCAGCCTTCCGAGCGGGGTCGATCTTCTGGGCCGCGACCAGGGCCTCGGCGGCCTCCTGCGGAGCGAGGCGAAAGGAGGCATCGAGCAGGTCGAGCAGGCCGTGCTGCTCGACCCCCGTGAAGGGGTCGGCCAGCGCGTTGACCAGGACGGGTCGCCCCTCGTGCACGGGCAGCCCCTGCGCCTCGATCTGCCGGGCCAGCTCCAGGACGTCCGGAGCGAGGTACAGCTGCCCACCGGCGTCGCGGCGGCCCGGCACCTGCGTGAGCACCAGCACGACCGGCAGCTCGAGCGTGGCCAGCTGCCGGACGAAGGCCGCCTCGGTGTCCTCGAACCGTCGGTCGGTGGCCCGGACGCAGTACCACGCCAGGTGGACCTGCTCGCTGAAGGGCAGGGTGCGGGTGTGCTCGATGAACCGCTGCAGCTCGCCGACGATGCGTTCGGTGTCGCGGCCCACCTCGAGGCCCTGCGTGTCGTAGATGCCGAGCTTGCCGGTGCGGTGCACGTACAGGTGGCTGCCCATGGTCACCGGCCTGCCGATGCCCGTCGCCGCGACCGCCTCGCCGAAGATCGCGTTCACCAGCGTGGACTTCCCGACCCCGGTCTTGCCGAAGACCGCGAGGTTGAACCGGCCGATCGCCAGCTCGGCGTCGCTGAACGCCTGCTCGAAGGCCGCCTGCGACCACTCGGGCACGCTGCCGGCGGGCTGGCCGGGGCCGTAGGGCGTGATCGCCGGCGCGGGTGCCGGGCCGCCGGTGCCGGGGTCAGCGGGTGCCGGGCCGCCGGTGCCGGGGTCAGCGGGTGCCGGGCCGCCGGTGCCGGGGTCAGCCGGGTCGGAGTGGCTCATCGGGTCAGCGCACGGTGACCGTCGGGGCGCCCTCGCCGGCCTGCGCGGGCTCCAGGTCCTCGGCCAACCGCATGGCCTCCTCGATGAGGGTCTCGACGATCAGCGCCTCGGGAACGGTCTTGATGACCTGCCCCTTGACGAAGATCTGGCCCTTGCCGTTGCCGCTGGCCACCCCGAGGTCGGCCTCGCGCGCCTCGCCGGGGCCGTTCACGACACAGCCCATCACGGCCACCCGCAGCGGCACCTCGAGGCCCTCGAGCCCCGCGGTCACCTGCTCGGCGAGCGTGTAGACGTCCACCTGGGCCCGGCCGCACGACGGGCAGCTCACGATCTCCAGGCCGCGCTGGCGCAGGTTCAGGCTCTCCAGGATCTGGATGCCGACCTTGACCTCCTCGACCGGGGGCGCGGACAACGACACCCGGATGGTGTCACCGATGCCCTTGCTCAGCAGCGCCCCGAACGCCACGGCCGACTTGATCGTGCCCTGGAAGGCCGGCCCGGCCTCGGTGACGCCGAGGTGCAGCGGGTAGTCGCACTGCTCGGCGAGCAGCTCGTAGGCGCGGACCATGACCACCGGGTCGTGGTGCTTGACCGAGATCTTGATGTCGCGGAAGTCGTGCTCCTCGAACAGGCTGGCCTCCCACAGCGCGGACTCGACCAGCGCCTCCGGCGTGGCCTTGCCGTGCTTCTTCAGCAGCCGCGGGTCGAGCGAGCCGGCGTTCACGCCGATGCGGATCGGGGTGCCGTGGTCGCGGGCCGCAGCGGCGATCTCCTTGACCTTGTCGTCGAACTGCTTGATGTTGCCCGGGTTCACCCGCACCCCCGCGCAGCCGGCCTCGATCGCGGCGAACACGTACTTGGGCTGGAAGTGGATGGCGATCACCGGGATCCCGGACTTGCGCGCGATCTGCGGGAGCGCCTCGGCGTCGTCCTGGCTCGGGACCGCCACGCGCACGACCTGGCACCCCGAGGCCGTGAGCTCGGCGATCTGCTGCAGCGTGCTGTTGACGTCCGCGGTGAGCGTGGTCGCCATCGACTGCACGCTCACCGGCGCGTCCCCGCCGACCGCCACCGGGTGGGTCGGGTGCCGCAGCAGGATCTGCCGGGTCGCCCGGCGGGGGCTGAGCACCGGCGGTGGGAGGGCGGGCATGCCGAGGCTGACACTCATGGGGACCAGTATCCCGTGCGCGCCGGGGCCTCGCCCGACCGCTGGCGGTTCCCGACCCGGTGCCGCGCGCGCCCGTCGACGTGGACCGCGCCCCCACGCGAGCGCCGATCGTGCCCATCGACCCGATGGTCGGGGCGGCCGTCAGCTGGACGGCGACCCAGCGGCCCGCCGGCCCGCCCAGCCCTGGCGCAGGACCCGGATCCCGGACCACGTCAGCAGGGCGGCGAACAGGCCCAGGGCCACCCGTTGGGGCAGCCACTGCCCGAGTGCCGCCCCGACCAGGCCGGCCGGCACGCCGGCCAGGCCGGCCAGCAGCGCGGGGCGGACCAGCACGAGGCCGTTGCGCAGGTTCGTGGTGGTGGCCGCCAGCGCCGTCGCCACGATCACGAGCAGGCTGGTGCCCCGGGCCACGTCGGCGTCGTCGCCGGCGACGATCACCAGCCCGGGGACCATGATGATCCCGCCGCCGACGCCGAGCAGGCCGGCCAGCACGCCCGCGCCGACCCCGACGAGCAGCAGCAGCAGGGCCTCCCACGGCTGCCCCAGCCCCCCGCTGCCGGACGGGCTCTCCAGCAGCAGGCGGACCGCCGTGGCCAGGCTCAGCACCCCGAACCACAGCTGCAGCGTGGCGATCGGGGTGCGCGGAAGGAGCCGGGCACCGAGCTGGCCGCCGAGCAGCCCGCCGAGCAGGAGCAGCAGCCCCGCAGCCAGGTCGACGTTGCCGTTCACGGCGTAGCCGACCGCCGAGGCCGCCGCGATCGGCACGATGGCCAGCAGGCTCGTGGCACTGGCCCGGCGTTGGTCCAGGCCGAGCAGGGCCACCAGCAGCGGCACCATCACGATGCCCCCGCCGACACCGAAGAGGCCCGAGAGCAGCCCCGCCGCGATCCCGATCGCCCCGGCACGCAGCGCCCAGCCGGGGTCCTCCGGGCCGCGGCCGGGCTGGGCGGCCGACGCGGGCGGCCCCTGCTCGGTGGCGCCCACCGGCTCAGCCGTAGATCGAGATCGGGTTGATGACGTCGGCGAGGATCACGACGCTGGACAGTGCGATCAGGGTGATGCCCACCGCGTAGGCCAGGGGCAGCGCACGAGACACGTCCACGGGCCCGGGGTCGGGACGGCCACGGATCGCGGCGACGCGCCGACGCAGGCCCTCCCAGAGCGCGCCGGCCACGTGGCCGCCGTCGAGGGGCAGCAGCGGGACGAGGTTGAACAGGAACAGGAAGAGGTTCAGCCCGGCCAGCAGGCTCAGCAGGGTGGCCGCCTTCGCCTTGACCGGCTCCTCAGCGGCGGTGACCTCGCCGCTGAGCCGCCCGACGCCCACGACGCTCACGGGGCTGCGCGGGTCGCGCTCCTCCCCGGCGACGAGGTCCCCGGCGAGCTCGGCCACCCGCACCGGCAGGGTGAGCAGCGCCTGGCCGCTGCGGATCGCGATCCCCCACATGGTGGCGGGCACGGCGCTGATGGGCTGGGCGACGTACTCGGCGAGCGGCGAGACGCCGAGGTACCCCCCGGAGACCACCTCGTCGGTGGGCAGGCCGTCCTCGTCGAGCACCGGCCGCCACGCGGTGGCCAGGGTGACGTCGACCTCGCGGGTGGTGCCGTCGGTGGCCTCGATCCCCAGGAGGACCGTCGCCCCGGGGCGGTTGCGGGTGACGTCGGTGAGCTGGGACCACTCGCTGACCGGCCGACCGTCGACGGCCACGATGCGCTCCCCCGCCACCAGCCCGGCCTGCGCGGCCGGCGAGGCCGGGGCGTCCGCCGGGCAGACCTCGTCGTCGGCCCGGGCCGGCTCGGCCAGCGCGGCCTGGGCGGCGGCCTGGCTGGCCATCGTCGGCGGCAGGCAGGGGTAGACCGTGGCGATGCTCGTGGTCGGCGTCGGCACCCCGATGCCGACGAGCAGCATCGTGAAGGCGAACGCGGCGATGACGAGGTTCATCACGGGCCCGCCGAGCATGATCGTGACCTTCTTCGGCACGCTCAGCCGGTAGAACACCCGATGCTCGTCGCCGGGCCCGACCTCCTCCCAGGCAGCGGCCCGCGCCTCCTGCGACAGCAGCTCGAAGCGCCCGGTGGTGCCGCGACCGACGGCACCGGCCGGGGCGCCGTCCGGGGGCGGGTACATCCCGATCATGCGCACGTAGCCGCCCAGCGGGATGGCCTTCACGCCGTACTCGGTCTCGCGGCCGCGCCGCGACCAGAGCGTGGGGCCGAAGCCGACCATGTACTGGGTGACCTTGACCCCGAAGCGCTTGGCGGGCACCAGGTGGCCGACCTCGTGCAGCCCGATCGACAGCGCCACGCCGACGACAGCGGCGAGCACGCCGAGCAGGTACAGCAGCGGCTCCATCAGGCCCCCGTGGTCGTGCGTGCGGTGGTCGAGGCCATGATCACACGTCGCGCGGCATCCCGCGCCCACGCGTCGGCCGCGAGGACCGCCTCGAGGGTGAGTGCGCCGGTGGCCGGCTCGTGCTCGGCGAGGACGGCCGCGACGGTGTCCACGATCCCCACGAACGACAGGGTGCCCGAGCGGAACGCGTCGACGGCCACCTCGTTGGCGGCGTTGTAGGCGGCGGGCGCGGTGCCCCCGGCAGCACCGGCGGCGCGCGCCAGCGCGACGGCGGGGAACGCGGCGTCGTCGAGCGGGTCGAACGTCCAGGTGTGGCTGGTCGTCCAGTCGCAGGCCGGGGCGGCGTCGGGGACCCGCTCGGGCCAGGCCAGCCCCATGGCGATGGGCAGCCGCATGTCCGGGGGGCTGGCCTGCGCCAGCGTCGAGCCGTCGACGAACTCCACCATCGAGTGGATGACCGACTGGGGGTGGACCATCACGACGATCCGCTCCATCGGGACGTCGAAGAGCAGATGGGCCTCGATCACCTCGAGGCCCTTGTTCACCAGGGTCGCCGAGTTGATCGTGATGACCGGGCCCATGTCCCAGGTGGGATGCGCCATGGCCTGCTCCGGCGTCACGTCGGCCAGCTCCGCCCGGCTGCGCCCGCGGAACGGGCCGCCGCTGGCCGTCAGCACCAGGCGGCGGACCTCGTCGGCGCGCCCACCCAGCAGGCACTGGGCGAGCGCGGAGTGCTCCGAGTCGACCGGGACGATCTGCCCCGGGCCCGCGGCGTCCTTCACCAGCGGCCCGCCGATGATGAGCGACTCCTTGTTGGCCAGGGCCAACCGGTGCCCCGCGGCGAGGGCCGCCAGCGTGGGCTCCAGGCCGACCGCCCCGGTCATCCCGTTGAGCACCACGTCGCAGCGACGGCCGGCCAGCTCGGCCGCGGCCCGGGGCCCGGCGAGCACCTCGGGAGGCCGGTGGGGCTGCAGCGCGGCCAGCTCGGCGCGCAGGGCTCCTTCGCGCTCCTCGTCGGCGATGGCCACCACCGGCACCGCGAGCTCGGCCGCCTGCCGGGCCAGGAGCTCGACCTGACCCCCGCCGGCGGCCAGCCCGACGACCCGGAACCGGTGGGGGTTGCGCACCACGACGTCGAGCGCCTGGGTGCCGATCGAGCCGGTGCTGCCCAGCAGGATGACGTCCCGGCGCACGGTCACCCCCCCATTGTCACCGATCGGCGCTTCCGCCCGGCCGACCCGGCCCACGGTTCAGCCCCGCGGTCCCGGCCCGACCCGCCGGGCGCGGCGACGGTGCAGCCGCGCGGCGACGCAGCGGGTCGGGGACGCCTCGGTCGGGTCCGTCCGGCACGTCCCTCGCCCGGCCCGACGCGGATCTGCCCGCCACGGCGTGGGCCCGCAGCGCCCGCAACGTCCCAGGCCCGGACGAGGCGCGGATGGAGGTGGCCACGGTTTCCTCGCCTCGCACCCCGTCACGCGACGAAAACCGCGCCTGGGACGGCTTGTGGGCGACGCTTCCCGTTGCCGCGCGGAGTGGCCCCCACCTGCCCGACCGCGTACCCTGCTGTCACCGTCCGCTCGACCCCAGGAGCCGCCATGAGCCTCGACGTCGCCGTCACGACCGGCGGGCCCGCCCTCGCGCAGGAGCGCCGGCTGCTGACCGCCGTCCCCGGCCCCCGCAGCGTCGAGCTGCTGGCACGGCGGACCGCCTCGGTGTCGGCCGGCGTGGGCGGGACCCTGCCCGTGTTCATCGTGGCCGCCGGCGGTGGCGTGCTGGTCGACGTCGACGGCAACTCCCTGATCGACATGGGCTCGGGCATCGCCGTCACGAACGTCGGCAACGCCGCTCCGAGGGTCGTCGAGGCCGTCCAGCGCCAGGTCGCCGAGTTCACCCACACCTGCTTCATGGTCACGCCGTACGAGGGCTACGTCGCGGTCTGCGAGGCGCTCAACGCGCTCACCCCCGGCGACCACGCCAAGCGCTCCGCGCTGTTCAACTCGGGCGCGGAGGCGGTCGAGAACGCCGTGAAGATCGCCCGGGCGTTCACCCGCCGGCAGGCCGTCGTCGCCTTCGAGCACGGCTACCACGGCCGCACGAACCTCACCATGGCCCTGACCGCGAAGAACATGCCGTACAAGCACTCGTTCGGCCCGTTCGCCCCCGAGGTCTACCGGGTGCCGCTGAGCTACCCGTACCGCGACGGGCTGTCCGGGCCGGAGGCGGCCAAGCGCGCGATCGGCCGCATCGACAAGGAGATCGGTGCCGAGAACGTGGCCGCGATCATCATCGAGCCGATCGCTGGCGAGGGGGGCTTCATCGTCCCGGGCGAGGGCTTCCTGCCCGAGCTCGTGGAGTACGCCCGGGCCAACGGGATCGTCTTCGTCGCCGACGAGATCCAGACCGGGTTCTGCCGGACCGGGGACTGGTTCGCCTGCGACCACGAGGGCGTCGTGCCCGACCTCATCACGACCGCGAAGGGGATCGCCGGGGGCCTGCCCCTCGCGGCGGTCACGGGTCGTGCCGAGATGATGGACTCCGTGCACGTCGGCGGCCTGGGCGGCACCTACGGGGGCAACCCGGTGGCCTGCGCCGCAGCGCTGGGCGCCATCGAGGAGATGCGCGAGCACGACCTCGCCGCGGCCGCCCAACGCATCGGCGACGTGATGATCCCCCGCCTGCGCACCATCGCCGAGCGCTCGGGGCGCCTCGGCGAGGTCCGCGGCCGCGGCGCGATGGTCGCCGTCGAGGTCGTGGTGCCCGGCACCTGCGAGCCGGACGCGGCCACCACCGCCGCCGTGGCCAGGGCCTGCCACGCCGAAGGCGTCGTGGTCCTCACCGCCGGCACCGACGGCAACGTCCTGCGGTTCCTCCCGCCGCTCACGATGCCCGAGCACCTCCTCGTGGAGGCCCTCGACATCATCGAGCGGGCGTTCCTGGCCCAGTAGCGCGCCACGTCGTCCGACGACGTCGGGCCGTTCGCCGGCTTCCCCGGCCCTCGGCCCGGTGCCACGATGGAGGCGTGGGTGCGGGGCCTGCGCTCGAGCCCGAGACCGTCGTGGCGATGCTGGACGGCCCGGCCGGTGCCTACGTGCACATCCCCTTCTGCTCGCGCATCTGCCCCTTCTGCCCGTACAACAAGGTGGTACCGCGGGGCGAGCAGCCGTCGCGCTACTTCACGGCGCTCACCCGCGAGATCGGCGAGCTCCTCGACGCGGGGGTGGCCGGGACCGACGGGTTCACCTCGGTCTACGTCGGGGGCGGCACGCCCACGCTGTTCCCCGAGGACCTCGCCGTGCTCCTGGCCCTGCTGCCCTGCAGCGGGGAGCGTGCCGTCGAGTGCCTGCCCACGCACGCCACGCCGCCCCGCCTGGCGGACCTGCGACGCGCGGGCGTCACGGCGGTGAGCATCGGGGCCCAGTCGTTCCACGACGAGGTGCTCCGCGTGCTGCGCCGGCCGCACGACGGCGCGACAGCCCGAGCCGCGGTCCGTGCCGCGGTCGGGCGCTTCCCGCTCGTCGACGTCGACCTCATCGTCGACGTGACGATCGACGACCGGCTCGGTGGGGCGTTCCTGGCCGACCTGGCCGAGTGCCTCGCCATGGGCGTGGACCAGGTCTCGACGTATCCGCTCATGCGGTTCGGCTACACCCCGTTCGGGCAGGCGCACCACGAGCGGCGGCGCGAGCACGAGGTCCTGGCCGAGGCGACACGCCTGGCCGATGGCCTCGGCTACGAGCGACGCTCCGTCTGGACGTTCAACCGCGTGGGCACCCCCACGTACACCTCGATCACCCGGCGCCGCTTCGTCGGGTTCGGCGCCGGCGCCTCGTCGTACCTCGGCCGGGACTTCCTGGTCGAGCACTTCGGCGTGCAGACCTACATCGACGCCCTCGCCGCCGGACGGCTGCCGGTGGCCCATTGGCTGCACCTCGGGGCGCTGGGCGGGCTCGGCTACGACGCCTTCTGGCAGGCCTACGGGGGGCTGATCTCGCCGTCGTCGCTGGTCGGCTACCAGCCGTGGCAGCGGGCGCTGCCGGCCGTCCTGGTCCCGCTGCAGCTGGCGGGCCTGCTGTCCCGTGAGGGCACGGCGGACCAGGCGCAGTACCGGCTCACCCCGCGCGGGTTCGACCGCTACCACGACCTCGAGCGCTGGGTCACCTACCAGCTGATCGAGCCGCTCTGGGCGCAGATGCTGGCCGAGCACGCGGCCGAGGGCAACGCGCTGGCCTGGGCGGACCCCGGCCGGGCCCGCCGCGGGACCGCGTGGCGCCTGGCCGCGCGCCTCCTCGAGCGCGATGAGGTCACAGGTACGCGCGGTACTTCCGCAGCGCGTCGATGACGACGCGCGGGTCGCCGCGGAACAGCATCGACAGCTCGGCGGCGAACAGGAACCCGCACTGGTCGCACAGGCCGGGGATCTCGATGCACCGGCCGCACGTCCACTGCTGGCCGTCCTCCCGGATGACGCACTGCCGGCACGGCCGGGGTGCCGTGCCCGCGGCCACGGCGGGCAGCACGCTGGGCATGTTCATGACCGGGTACCCGGTCCGCTGGAGCGCCGCGATGCGCGCGCAGGCCTCCCGCCGGGCCGCTGGGTCCAGCGTGAGGTGCTCGGTGCCCGGGTAGGGCGTGTGCAGGTTGAACGACACCGCACGCACCGTCGGCAGGTCGCGCGCGAGCCGGCAGACGTGCTCGAGGTCGTCGGCGTTGAGGGTGTTGACGGCCATGTACAGGCACAGGTTCGCCCGGGGCGCGGCCGCGATGTTGGCCAGCACCCGGTCGTACGTGCGGCCCCGGATGCAGTCGTGGTGCTCGCGCGTGCCGTCGACGCTCACGAGCAGCAGGTCGGCCCCCGGCAGGTCCAGGCCACGGGTGCCGTTGGTCACCGCGTTCACGAGCAGGTAGCCGATCCGACGGGCCTCGGCGACGACGTCGACCAGGCGCAGGTCGCCGTCGCGCCACAGGAAGGGCTCGCCGCCGTACAGGAACAGGATGCGCACCCCCTGCCGGTGCATCGCCTCGAGGTCGGCGCGCAGCACCGGGAAGGGGTAGTCGGTGCGACGCAGGTTGGCCACCGCGCAGTGCGCGCACGCGAGGTTGCAGCGATCGGTCACGATGAGCGAGCCCACGATCGGGTCCCGGCGGCGCAGCAGGACGGTCGTCAGGCCGAACCATCCCAGCGCCGCCCAGGTGCGCGGGCCCATGCGCACCGGCGCCTCGAGCGGCGCCGGAGCCGCGTGACCGCTCATGGGCTGTGCCCGGCAGTCTCGGCGAGCACGTCGCGCATCGCACGGAACTCGGCCTCGTCGAGCTCGCCGGCGGCGAAGCGCTGGCGCAGCAGCACGAGCGCCGGATCCGGCGCCCCCGCCGCGCGGCGTGGCGCCCCAGCGGGGAGGCGCGCGTCAAGCTCGCGCCGCGCGATCGCCAGCGCGGCGGCCCAGAAGGCCAGGTACGCGGCCATCGACACGAGCCCGCCGAGCCGCTCGTCCGCGGCACCAGGCCGCCGCAGGAGCCTCGCGCTCGGGCCGTAGAAGGGGTGCATCGACCACCTCCTGCGCGTTCCCCGCACCCCCCACGCTACCCGCGTGGACCCGCGGCCGGCGGGGGCGAAGGTCACGCCGGCGGCGTACCCAGCATCAGGTACGCGGGGTGCGCTCCTGCACCACCCAGGTCTGGCCGTAGCCGTCGCGCAGCAGGTCCAGGAACGGCACCGGCGGGAACGACTCCGGCCCGAGCACCCCGGCGCCCGACCACGCACCCGTGGCGAGCAGCTCGAGCGCCACCACGGGGTTCATCGCCGTCTGCCAGACCACCGCCTGAGCGCCGTACTCCCGCATCGACCAGGCGTTGTCGGTGACGTGGTACAGGTACACGTCGCGCGGCTGTCCGTCCTTGCCCCGCCCGGTCACCCAGACGCCGGCGCACGTCTTGCCCGTCATCCTGTCCCCCAGGGTGAGCGGGTCGGGCAGGCATGCGGCGACCACGTCCCGGGGCGACACCGACTGGCCGCGGACCGTCACGGGCTCGGTCCGGTCCAGGCCGAGCTTGTGCAGGGTCTTGAGGACCTCGATGAACTCGTCGCCGAGGCCGAACTTGAACGTCACGCGCTTGGCGTCGATGACCCGCGGCATGAGCACGACCTCCTCGTGCTCGACGTTCACGCACTCGACCGGCCCGATCCCCTCAGGGAAGTCGAACACCTCCGGCTCGCTGAACGGTGCGGTCGTGAAGAAGCCGCGGTCCCGCTCCCAGATGAGCGGCGGGTTGAGGCACTCCTCGATGGTGGTCCAGATCGAGAAGGAGGGGGCGAAGTCGTAGCCCTCGACCACCAGGTTGGAGGCGTCCCGGACGTTGAGCTCGTCGATCTCGGAGAAGAGCTCGTCCGCGGCGTAGCGGGCGAAGACGTCCGCCAGGCCCGGTTCGACGCCCATGCCCACGAGGGCGAGCTGGCCGGCCTGTGCCCACTGCTCGTGCTGGGCGAACTGCTCGTCGCCCAGCATGACCCCGGGCAGCTCGTGCGGCCGCTCCGGATGCTTCGACGACAGGCTCATGGCCGTGTCCATGTAGTGGGCACCGGCCAGGAACGCGCCCTCGAAGATGGGAAGCACGAATCGCGGGTCGACCACGTTGAGCACGTGGGTGGTCCCGTTGGCCCGCGCGAGGGCGGCGACGGCCGACGCGTCGCCGGCATCCACCTGGGCGGCCGAGAACCGCGGGTCGGCGAGCCGGTCGACGAGCGCCTGTGCACGGGCCTGGTCGTAGTCGGCGACGACGATCGCCTCGAAGAAGTCGCGGCGTGCCGCGATGAGCGCGGCCGACGAGCCGACGCCGCCGGCGCCGATGATGAGGATCCGCATGTGCACTCCCGGTCTCGGTGCTCACGCACCCTACTCGTCGGGGGCAGGGCGTCGGCGGGCGACGACGGCGCCTGCCTCGCCGGGTCACGACGGCGCCTACCTCGGCGGGCGACGACGGCGCGTGCCTGCCTACGGTGGGCACACCCGGCGCACCCCCGCCGGGCCAGGGTCCGGCCGGGATGGCTCGTGTGCGGGCACGGGAGGTGGGGGCATGGGCGGATCGATGGCGACCGCTGCGACGAGCACGCGCTGGCCGGTGCCCGAGCCCGTCGCCCGCCTCGTCCTCGTCACCACGTGGGCGAGCTACCTCGTCGTCCTGTACCTCCTGCCCTGGGAGGGCGTCGAGCGGGTGCTCAAGGGCCTGCTCATGCCGGCCCTGCTGCTGTGGGTCCTGGCCGCCGCACGAGGTGCCGCCCCGCGCTGGCTGGTGCTCGGCCTCGTGCTCGCGACCGTGGGCGACATCGCGATCGACGTCGACCTCGTGGCCGGCCTCGTCGGGTTCCTCCTGATGCAGCTGGCCTACGTCGTGGGGTTCCTGCGCGCCGGCGCCGCGCGGGACCTCCGCCGGCGCTGGTGGGCGGCGGCGGCCTACGCCACGTTCTGCGTCGGCGTGAACGTCGCGCTCGGGCCGTCGCTGGGCGAGCTGCGGCTCCCGGTGCTCGTCTACAGCGTGGTCATCTGCACGATGGCGGCCCTCGCCGCCGGCATGAACGCCCGGGTCGGCATCGGCGCCGCCCTGTTCGTGCTCTCCGACGCCCTCATCGCGGCCGGCGAGGCCGGCCTGCAGGTGCCCCTGCGCTCGGCCCTGGTGATGCCCACCTACCTGCTCGGCCAGTGGTGCATCGCGAGCGGCTGGCTGCAGCGCACGAGCTCGGGACGTGGCCGCTGAACCAGCAGCACACCGCGTGCGGATGCGATCGCGTTCGCCCTGGCTCGGGACTCCCCCACCGTGCGCCGGCACCGACGCCCCCACCTGCGGCCGTCCGCCTCACCCGCGCCCGTGGTCTCCCCGGCACCCGTCTGCCCACGCGCGCCCGTCCCCCGGCGCCGTCGTCCCCGACGGCGCTCGACCCACGGCCCAGGTCCGCGCGCACGCCTCCCCCTGCGCTCGATCCGCGGTGCCGTCGTCCCCCACCGGCACCCGTCTCCCCGGCCCGCGCGCCCCCCGCGCTGTCCTGCCACGTTTCCGAGGGCGGGATCGGGGGAACGAACCTGCAGGGCCCGCCGGCCCCGGATGCACGAGGGGTCATCCGGGACCGCCGGGCCCCGTGCTGGAACGGGAGCCACGATCGGCCCCCAGCCGCGTCGCTCAGCCCTTGGGCGCCATCCGCGACTCCCACCACGATCGCTGCTCGAGGTGCAGGTCGTCGCCGTCGAACTCCATGCAGCAGGAGCCGACGATGCCGTAGCAGCTCTCGCACAGCCACGTGGTGCCGAAGCCGAACTGCGCGTCCGCGTGGCAGCGGTCGCAGCGGTGGCCGGTGGACTCCATGACGCCTCCCAGGGTCGCCGTCCGACGATCGTGGCACCCCCGGGGGGGACCGGCAACCGGCGGCCCACGCCGCCACCCGGGCAACTGTTCGACGAGGCTGTCCGATGACCCGCGACGACGTCCGGCAACCGGCGGCCCACGCCGCCACCCGGGCAACCCGGCGGCCCGGCGCTACCCTGCGAGCATCCGCACGTGACCCCGCGGGAGGACTCATGGACGCCCGACTGCGACGCACTGCGATCCTCGCCGTCGCCCTGACCGCGCTGCTGCTCCCGCTGACCGGTGCGGCGCAACCAGCGGCCGGCGGCACGCCCACCGTCCAGGCCGCTGCCGTCCCGGCGCGCGGGATCTTCGACGACACCGTCTACGTCGCGCTGTACGGCCACCCGGGGATGCGCGCCCTGGGTGTCCTCGGCGAGCAGGGCACCGCCGCCACGATCCGCAGGGTGCAGCGGCTGGCCGCGCGCTACCGACCACACACCCAGCGCCGCGTCGTGCCGGCCCTCGAGATCATCGCCACCATCGCATCGCGCTCGGCCGGGGCCGATGGCGACTACTCGGCCGAGTCCAAGGTCGCCAAGCTGCGGCCACTGGTGGATGCCGCGGGCCGAGCGGGTGTGTACGTGGTGCTCGACCTCCAGCCCGGACGCACCGACTTCCTCACCCAGGCCAAGCGCTACCGGTCGCTGCTGCTCGAGCCGCACGTCGGACTCGCGCTCGATCCGGAGTGGCGGCTCAAGCCGGGCCAGCGCCACCTGCGGCAGATCGGGTCGGTGTCCGCAGCGGAGGTGAATCGGGTCATCGACTGGCTGGCGGCGCTCACCCGGAAGGAGGGGCTCCCGCAGAAGATGCTGCTGCTGCACCAGTTCCGCACCTCGATGATCCGCGACCGCGGCAGCCTCGACCTGTCCCACCCCGAGATCGCCGCCGTCGTGCAGATGGACGGCCTCGGGTCGCAACCGGCCAAGCGGAGCACCTGGGCGGCCATCCGCCGTGGCGCTCCGAAGGGCCTGCGCTTCGGCTGGAAGAACTTCATCGACGAGGACCGACCGATGCTCTCGCCGCGGGCGACCATGCGGGTCAAGCCGCAGCCCGTGTGGGTGTCCTACCAGTAGGCCGCGCCTGGCCGCTTCGCCGTGGCGGCGCGGAGCGCCCACTGCCCCCCACCCACCGTCATGATCCATTCGGGTTGGGCAGCCAAGTGGCCGCGCAACCCGAATGGATCACCGGAAGGGGGCGGCGGTCCGGGGGCGGCGGTCCGGGGCCGAGCGGGAGGGTGGTGCGGGGCGGCGACCGGCCTCAGCTGTGCGTGGGGAAGCCCAGGTTGATCCCACCGTGGCTCGGGTCGAGCCACCGCGAGGTGACGACCTTGCCACGGGTGAAGAAGTGCACGCCCTCGGTGCCGTGGGCGTGCGTGTCGCCGAACAGCGAGGCCTTCCACCCGCCGAACGAGTAGTAGGCCATCGGCACCGGGATCGGCACGTTGATGCCGACCATGCCGACCTCCACCTCGTCCTGGTAGCGCCGGGCCGCCCCACCGTCGTTGGTGAAGATAGCGGTGCCGTTGCCGTACGGGTGCTCGTTCACCAGCCGCAGCGCCTCCTCGTAGGAGTCCACCCGCACGACCGACAGCACCGGGCCGAAGATCTCGTCGGTGTAGATCGACATCGCCGGGGTGACGTGGTCGAACAGGGTGGGCCCGAGCCAGAAGCCGCCGTCCTCGCCGTCGACCACCGGGTCGCGCCCGTCGACGACGAGGGTGGCGCCGGCGGCCTCGCCGGCGTCGATGTACGAGGCGACCCGGTCGCGGTGGGCCCCGGTCACGAGCGGCCCCATGTCGCAGCCGCGCCGGCCGTCGCCCGTGCGCAGCCCTGCCATCCGCTTGGCGATCGCCTCGACGAGCGGGTCGGCGACGTCGCCGACCGCGACGAGGGCCGAGATCGCCATGCAGCGCTCCCCGGCGCTGCCGAAGCCGGCGTTGACCGCGGCGTCCGCGGCCAGGTCGAGGTCTGCGTCGGGGAGGACCACCATGTGGTTCTTCGCCCCGCCGAGGGCCTGGACGCGCTTGCCGTGCTTCGTGCCGGTCTCGTAGACGTACTTGGCGATCGCCGTGGAGCCGACGAACGAGATGGCCCTGACGTCCGGGTGGGTGAGCAGCGCGTCGACGGCCACCTTGTCGCCGTGCACCACGTTGAACACGCCGTCGGGCAGGCCGGCCTCCTGCCACAGCTGGGCGATGAAGTTCTGGGCGCTCGGGTCCTTCTCGGAGGGCTTGACCACGACCGTGTTCCCCGCCGCGATCGCGATCGGGAAGAACCACATCGGCACCATGGCCGGGAAGTTGAACGGCGAGATGATCCCCACCACGCCCAGCGGCTGGCGGATCGCGTACACGTCGACGCTGGTCGACACCGACGACGAGTAGCCGCCCTTGAGCAGGTGCGGGATGCCGCAGGCGAACTCGACGACCTCCAGGCCGCGGGTGACCTCCCCGAGGGCGTCGGAGAGCACCTTGCCGTGCTCCTCGGTGATGATCGCCGCCAGCTCCTCCTTGCGCGCGTTGAGCAGCTCGCGGAACGCGAAGAGCACCTGGGCCCGCCTGGTCAGCGAGGTGCGGCCCCACTCGGCGAACGCCGCCTTCGCCGCGGCCACCGCCTCGTCCATGATCCGCACCGAGGCGAAGTCCACGGTGCCGGTGACCTGCCCCGTCGCGGGGTCGAAGATCTCCCCGGACCGCTCCGGGTCGATGACGTCGGCGGCCCGGTCGCGCAGGGCCGTCAGGCCGGCGGCGATGCGGTCGGCGGCCGCCGCGCTGGCCGGGGCGTGCTCGACGGCCGGCCGCACGTAGGGGGCGCCGTTGATCCAGTGGGTCACGTGCTTCATGGGTGGTCGCTTCCGTCTCGGTGGTGCGGGTGGGATCGGGGTCGTCGGGACGAGGGTGGCAGGTCGGCGGTCAGGAGTCGAAGCCGAGGCCGAGCCGGTCGAGGGTCCGCAGCCACAGGTTGCGGTGGCCCTCGCGGTTGTCGGCCCGGTCCAGGGACCAGCGGGTGAGCGCGACCGCCGGGCTGCGCATCGGCTCGGGCGGGAACGGGATCGGCTTGGTGCGGACCATCTCCAGGCGGGTCCGCTCGGTCTGTCGGCCGGCGAGCAGGTCGAGCATGACCATGGCCCCATAGCGGGTGGCACCCACCCCGAGGCCGGTGTAGCCCACGCTGTACGCGACCCGGCCGTCCATGGCCGTGCCCCAGAAGGCGCTGAACCGCGAGCAGGTGTCGATCGCGCCGCCCCAGGCGTGCGTGAACCGCAGCCCCTCGAGCTGCGGGAAGGTCGTGAAGAAGTTCTCGGCGAGGATCGCCGAGGTGCGGTCGTCACGCTCGAGGTCACGGCTCATCCGGCTGCCGTAGTGGTAGATCGCCTCGAACCCGCCCCAGAGGATGCGGCCGTCGCGGGTCGGGCGGGTGTAGTGGAACTGGTTGTTCGAGTCGCCGATGCCGCCGCCGAAGCCCCAGCCGACCGACGCCCACTGGTCGGTGGTGAGTGGCTCGGACACGAGCACGTAGTCGTAGACCGGGATGATGTAGGGCCGCACCCGGCGCAGCAGGTTCGGGAAGGCGCTGGTCCCGATCGCCGCCTGCCGCGCGTGCACCGAGCCGTGCGCGGTCCGTGCGATCACCCCGACCTGCGAGCGCTCGAGGCTGCTCACCGCGCTGTGCTCGTGGATGCGGACCCCCCGCTCCCGCAGCACCCGCGCGAGCTCCCACGACAGCTTCGCCGGGTCGACCAGCGCGACACCGTGGCGATCGAGCACCCCGCCGCGGTAGAGCGGCGAGTCCACCAGCGCTCGGCACCCGGCGGCGTCGAGGAGCTCGAGCTGCTCCCCGTGGTCCGCGGCCACGTCGGCGAGCTCGCGGAGGGCGGCGACCTGGTAGTCCTCCGTCGCCACGTCGAGCTCGCCGGCGCGCGCGAAGTCGACGTCGAGCCCGAGCTGGCCGATCGTGGCCTCGATCGCGTCGAGGTTGGCATGTCCCTGGCGCAGCAGCTCACGCAGCTCCCCCGGCCACCGGGCCAGCCCGTTGCCCAGCCCGTGCGTGATGGAGGCGGCCATGAAGCCGCCGTTGCGGCCGGACGCGCCCTCGGCGACGCGATCGGCCTCCAGGACCACGACGTCGAGGCTGGGGTCGTGGTCGGTGGCGAGCAGGGCCGTCCAGAGGCCCGTGAAGCCGCCGCCGACCACGACGAGGTCAGCGGCGGTGGTGCCCACGAGCGCGGGCTTGGGCTCGGGCCGGCCGGGCCGGTCGAGCCAGTACGGCGCATGCGTGGCGTCGCTGAGCGCCTGTCGGGACGAGGTCCTGATACGGGTACGCGAGTACGGCATCAGTTCGCACTCCAGGTGAGCCGCCCCGGGTCCTCCGGACGTTACGGCCGCGCGGTCGGTGGCACCCGCCACGCGGTGAACCGCAGCGGCGCCATGGTAGCGGCGTGAGACGGGGAACGCATCCAACCGCACGCGGCACCGGGCCAGCGGGGGTCGGATCGACTAGATTGGCGCGGGCCGCCGGGCGCCGGACGTCACCGGCCGCGGCACGGCGATGGAGGTGGCGATGGCCGAGCCGACGATCGGGTCGCCGCTGTCGCTGCACGACCCGCGGTCGGTGGGGCCGTGGGCGATCCACGCACGGCTGGGCGCCGGCGGCATGGGCGTGGTCTACCTCGCCACGCAGGGTGACCAGACGGCCGCGGTCAAGGTGATCCGCCCGGGACTGCTCGACGCCCCGGCCACCCGTGACCGGTTCCGCCGGGAGGTCGCCATCCTGGCGGCCGTCCGGGACGTGCACATCTGCCACTACCTCGACGCCGACCTCGAGGCCGAGCCCGCGTGGCTGGCCCTGGAGTACCTCCCGGGCCCGGTCCTGCGCGACCAGGTGGCCGCCGAGGGCCCGCTGCCCGAGGCGCAGTGGTGGACCCTCGCGCGCGGCCTCGCGCAGGCGCTGGCCGTCCTCGAGCTGCACCGGGTGACCCACCGGGACCTCAAGCCGGGCAACGTCATCCTCCACGAGCGCGGTCCGGTGCTGATCGACTTCGGGATCGCGCACCCCGAGGACGCCACCTCGCTGACCGCCACCGGGCTGGTGACCGGCAGCCCCGCCTGGCTGTCCCCGGAGCAGGCCAACCTCGAGCCCACCGGTCCGGCCACCGACGTCTTCACGCTGGGGTCGCTGCTGGCCTTCGCGGCGACCGGGCGCCCACCCTTCGGGGAGGGCGCCTCGGTGGCGGTCCTGATGTCCATCATCAAGCGCGACCCGGACCTGGCTGGGATCGACCCGGTCCGCACCGCCCTGCTGGAGCGCATGCTGCGCAAGGACCCCGCGGGGCGGCCCACCGCGCGCGACGTGCTCGAGCTGGCGAGGGCCGGCGAGGCCGGCGAAGACGTCGCCGCGCTGCTCGGCCTCCCCACGGACGCCACCGTCCCGGCCGGGTCGGCGCCGGTCGACCCCACGATCGTCGACGCGACGGTCGCCGACGCGCCGCCCCCCGCGCTTCCGCTGGTGGCCGGTTCGGCCGCCGCGGCACCGGGCGGCCGCGCCGCCGCAGCCCCGCCCCCGCCGGCGGATGCCCTCGGGCCCGAGCTGGCTGGCGACGCCGCGGGCGGCACGACGCGTCCGGACGGGATGCCGGGAGTCCCGGCCACGGGGGTCGGGGTCGGGAGCCCCCCCGGACCGTTGCCCACCCCGGCCGCCCAGCCGGCCGTCCAGCCGCAGCCCACGCCACCTGCCCAGCCGCCGCCCGCCCCCGCCGTCCAGGCGCCGGCCCCCCGGCGCGGCCGGACGTGGCTGTTCGGCCTGCTGGCCGTGGTCGCGATCGCGCTGGTCGCCTGGCTGGTCCTGCCCTCCCTGATGGGCGGAGGCGCCGACGGCGACGGCGGCGAGCCGGACGCATCCACCAGCGCGCCCGTGGACGGCGGCGAGGCCCCGCCGGCGCCCGCCTCCGACCAACTGGTCAGCGGCGACTGGCTGCTGGAGTCCTACCGCCTGGACAACACCGGCGAGGGACTGGTCGTCTCCGGGACGGTCCGCAACCGGGGCGACGCGGCGAGCTCGGCCGACCTGCGGGTGTGGGTCTACCTCGACGGCGCCTCGCTCGGCTCGGCGAGCACGACGGTCACCGACGTGCCGGCCGGCGCGGCCGTCCCGGTCGCGATGCGTGGTGACGCCGTCTGGCAGCCCGGGCAGAAGGTGGTGCTGCTCCAGGCGCAGTGAGGGCCGGGCGCCCGTGGGCTCGCGCACGCCCTCCCGACACACCCCGTGCCCCCGCGCGTCACGTGTCCCGCTGCGCCGCGCGCCATGGGCCCGTTCCGCCGCGGTCACGTGGCGGACGGACGCCACGCGCCCCGCTCCATTGCGGTCCCGGGGCGGACGGACGCCACCCCCGAGGACCAGCGCCGCTGTCGCGGGCGTCCGGGGTGCGTCCGGGGCGCGGCCGGTGGCGGACGTGCGGGTGCGGACATGCGGGTCCCCGAGCTGGGGCGGGCGCACTCGCGGTCAGCTGGGACGGCGGGCGATCTCCTCGAGCGCCGTCGGGCCGGCGGCCGGCGTGCCGGCGGCGCCGGCCGCCGCCCGGAACCGGGCGTCGGCACGTGCGCTGGCCCGGCGCCGCTGGGCTCCCAGCACCTGGGCGAGCAGCACGATGCCCAGGGCGCCGACGAACATGATCGTGGCGATCACGTTGACCTGCGGCGGGATGCCGCGCTGCGCCGCGCCCCAGATGTACATGGGGAACGTGACGGTCGAGCCGGAGTTGAAGTTCGTGATGATGAAGTCGTCGAACGACAACGAGAAGGCCAGCAGGGCAGCACCGGCGATGCCCGGGGCGACCAGGGGCAGCGTGACGTACCGGAACGTCGAGCGCTCGTCGGCGTAGAGGTCCATCGCGGCCTGCTCGAGGCGCGGGTCCAGGCCGGACAGGCGCGCCTTCACGGTCACCACCACGAACGAGATGACGAACATGATGTGGGCCAGCAGGATCGTCCAGAAGCCCAGCGGCATCTGCCAGGTGCCCCAGTACATGTTGAGGAACAGGGCCAGCAGCGACGAGCCGAGCACGACCTCGGGCGTCGCCATCGGCAGGAAGATCAGGAGGTTCGTGGTCGACCGGCCCATGAAGCGGTGCCGCACCAGCGCGAAGGCGATCATCGTGCCCAGGACGGTGCCGACGATGGTGGCCAGCAGCGCGATGCTCACGCTGGTGCCGACGGCCCGGCAGATCGTGGGATCGCGGCAGATGTTGGTCCACGCCTGCAGCGAGAACTCGTTCCAGCTCGTGTTCTGCCGCCCGGCCGGGCGGTTGAACGAGAAGAGGATGACGATCGCGACGGGCAGGAACATGTACACCAGCGCCAGGCCCGCGTACACCGCCAGCGTGTGCTCGCGGATCCAGCGGAAGGCGCGCTGCACGCCCGACTCCCGCTTCGGGGCCGCGACGTACAGCTGCGGGTCCAGCGCCGTGGTCGCCCGGCGCGGACCGGTCTGGGAAGCGGCCATCAGAGCAGGTCCTCCGTCCCGGCGCGCCGGATGTAGATCGTGACGAGGATCAGGATCGAGGCCATGAGCAGGAAGCTCAGCGCCGAGGCGATCGGGTAGTCGCGCACGATGATGAACTGGCTGTCGATGACCGAGCCGATCATCCGGTCGCGGGGATGAACGTCAGCAGCGTCCCGGCCACGACGCCAGGCAGCGACAGCGGCCAGACCACCTTGCGGAACGTGGTCAGCGGCGCGGCGTAGAGGTCCGCGCCGGCCTCGACCAGCCGCGGGTCGATCTTGTCGAGTGCGGCGTAGAGCGGCAGGATCATGAAGGGCAGGAAGTTGTAGGTCAGGCCCGTCACCACCGCGATCGGGGTGCTCAGGATCCGGTCCTCCGGCAGCAGGTGCAGCGCATTCAGCGTGGTCACGATGATGCCCTCGTCGGCCAAGATGGTCTGCCAGGCGTAGGTGCGGATCAGGAACGAGGCGAAGAACGGCGCGACCACGAGCACCAGCAGCAGCGCCTTCCACCGCCCCGCCTTGAACGCGATGAAGTAGGCCAGGGGGTAGGCGATGACCAGCGCGAGGACGGTGGCCGACCCGGCGAAGACGAACGACCGGATGAACTGCTCGCCGTACCGGCGCAGCGCCTCGGGGTAGTTGGCGAAGTCCCACGCGAAGTAGAAGCCGTCGTCAGGGTTGTCGCTGACCGGCGCCTGCAGCGAGGTGGCGAACAGGGAGACCAGCGGCACCACGAAGAAGACCGCCAGCCAGAGCATGCCCGGCAGCAGCAGCCAGTAGGGCGTGCCGCGGCGCTTCAGCAGCCCGGGCGCCGGGGTGGCCGGACGGGGAACGCCGGCGATCTCGATGGCCGGACTCGAGGCGGGGATCTGCACGGCTCAGCCCCCGACCGCCGGCGTCGGCGCGAGGCCGGCCTCGGCGTCGGAGGCCGTGTAGTGCCCGACCTCGCGCAGGTCCTCCTCGATGCCGGCGTTCAGGTCGTCGCCGCCGTCCAGGCCGAAGCTGTGCGCCGGCTCCCAGGAGACGACGACCCGCTCGCCCACCGCCGGCCGGGCCGCGGAGCCCATGTTCTGCTCGAA
>JALOLH010000107.1 GCA_025456065.1 Candidatus Nanopelagicales bacterium
GAACTGCGCCGCGCCCAGGCCGTCCACCGCGTACACCCGCTGGACCCGGCCACGCTCCTCGAGCGCGCTGAGGGTCCGGTAGGCGGCGGCGAACCCGCCGGGATCACCAGCCGCCGCGACGGCACCGCGGGTGACCAGGCCCAACCGGTCCAGGTGGGCCTCGGCGAGCGCCACGGCGCGCGCCTCGGGGGTGAGGTCGGTGGCCGCCGCGGGCAGGGCGAACCAGCGACCCGGCAGGTCGAGGTCCCACGCTCGGGCCACCCCCGCTGGGGCATGCTGGGGACCGCCCGCCGAGGTCGCGGCCGCAGGCTCGGCAGGCCAACCACCGCCGCCGGCCCGGCGCAGGTCCGCGTAGCGCCCGCGGCGCGGCCGAGCGAGGGGTCGTGACGGTCCCGCCCGTCCACCCGGACCCCCACGCCGGGCCACCCCGCGCGCCCGGGTCGCCCGCACCGGCTCGATCGTGTCGTTGCCGATGCGGCCGTCCCACAGCAGGGCACGCATCGCCTCCGCCACGGCGCCCGCATCCGCACCGCCCGTCGCCAGCTGGCGGGCCACGTCAGTGAGGAACCACCCGCCACCGCCCTGGAGGAGCGCCAGCACCTCGGCCGCGAGGGGACTGGCCGGGGGCTCGTCGCTGCGGGGGAGCAGCATCGCGAGCTCGGCGGGAGCCAGGGCGATCCACGCGTCGCCACCGGGCAGCGCCGAGGTGCCGGTCCAGCGGACCTCCCCGGAGGCGGTCAGCTCGTCCAGCATCGCGGGCGCGTAGCCGGGGATCCGCGCGGGCAGGATCGCCGTCTCCAGCACCGAGGCGGGTACGGGGACGCCGGCCAGCTCCCGGACCACCTCGAGCACCCCCTCGACGCCGCGCAGGTGGCTCACGGCATAGGCCCCGACGTGCTGCCATCGCGGCAGGAACGTGGCGAGGGCTGCCTGGCTGACCGGTTCGATCTGCTGGCGGAGCAGGGCGACCGAGCGTCGCTTGATCCAGCGCAGCACCTCGGGGTGGCACCACTGGGTGCCGATCGCGTCGGCCAGGAACCGTCCCTGGAGGAGCCGGCCGGCGGCGAGCCCATCGGCGAGCCGGCCGTCGACGACGGCCACCGGGAGGTCGAGGGCCGCGGCGAGCTCCGCGCTCGTGAACGGCCCGTGCGTGCGCGCGTAGCGCGCGACGAGGTCCCCGATCGGGTCGGCGACCGCCTCCAGGTGCGCGGCCGGCAGGCCCGGTGGGAGGGGTGCGCCGAGCCCGTCGCGCAGCCGGGGGGCGTCCTCGGCCGCCGCCCAGACCTCGACCCCGCCGATCCTGGTCCGCAACGCCCGTCGCTCGGCCTCGAGCTGGGCCAGCCACCCCGGGTCGATGCCCCGCGCCAGCGCCTCGTCGGCCGACAGCGGCCCGAGCACGCGCAACAGGTCGGCCGCGTCCTCGGCGTGGCGGGCATGCCGCTCCGGGTCGAGGTGCTGGAGGCGGGCCACCACCTGGGCGATCGCCTCCGGCTCGAGCAGCTCGCGCAGGTCCGCCTGCCCGAGCAGCTCGCCCAGCAGCGTCGGGTCGAGCGTGAGGGCGGCGGCGCGCCGCTCGGCCAGTGGGGAGTCGCCCTCGTAGAGGTACTCCGCGACGTAGCCGAACAGCAGGGACCGGGCGAACGGCGAGGCCTGGTGCGGGGCCGACTCCACCACCCGGACGCGTCGGTGCTCCACCTGCTCCAGCAGCCCGACGAGCGCGGGGAGGTCGAACACGTCCTGCAGGCACTCGCGTACCGTCTCGAGCACGATCGGGAAGGTGGGGTGCTCGGCGGCGACCTGCAGCAGCTGGGCGGCCCGCTGCCGCTGCTGCCACAGCGGCGTGCGCCGGCCGGGCGACGGCCGCGGCAGCAGCAGCGCGCGCGACGCGCACTCCCGGAACCGGGCGGCGAACAGCGCCGAGGACCCGACCAGCCTGGTCACCGCCGACTCCACCTCGTCGCTGGGGGGGAACAGGCAGGCGACCGCCTCGGCGAGCCACTCCTCGCCGGCCACGTCGGGCAGTCGCGCCACGATGCCGTCGTCGCCGTGCAGGACCGCGGCATCCACGCCGAACCGCTCGGCGAGCCGTTCCCGGGCGATGAGCGCCCAGGGCGCGTGCACCCGGGCGCCGAACGGGGAGAGGACGGTCAGGCGCCAGTCGCCGAGCTCGTCGCGCGTGCGCTCCACCACGATCGTGCGATCGGTCGGGACGTGGCTGCCGGAGGCCGCCTGCTCGGCCACGTAGCCCACGAGGTTGCGTGCGGCCCAGGCGTCCAGGCCCTGGTCGGCCAGCCAGGCCACGGCCTCCTCCTCCGGCCGTGCGGCGAGCTCTCGGGTGAAGGCGCCGATCGCCCGCCCGAGCTCAGCCGGCCGCCCGAGGGCGTCGCCCCGCCAGAACGGCAGTCGCCCCGGGGATCCGGGGGCGGGCACGACGTGGACCCGGTCGTGGGTGATGCCCGTGATCTGCCAGGAGGTGGCGCCGAGCGCGACGGTGTCACCCACGCGCGACTCGTGGACCATCTCCTCGTCGAGCTCGCCCACCCGTCCGCCACCCTCGAGGTGCACCGGGAACAGCCCGCGATCGGGGATCGTCCCCCCGGACGTCACGGCGAGGCGCTGGGCGCCCGGCCGGGCGCGCAGGACGTCCTCGCGGCGGTCCCAGACGAGCCGGGGCCGCAGCTCGGCGAAGGCATCCGAGGGGTAGCGCCCGGCGAGCATGTCGAGCAGGGAGGCGAACACCGCGGGGGTGAGGTCGCGGAACGGGGCGGTGCGTCGCAGCAGCGCGAGCAGGTCGTCGACCGGCCAGTCCTCCATCGCGACCGCGGCGACCACCTGCTGGGCCGCCACGTCCAGCGGGTTCGCGGGCACGCGGAGGGACTCCAGCTCCCCGGCGCGCATCCGGGCCACCACGACTGCGCTGGCCAGCAGGTCCCCACGGTACTTGGGGAGCACGACGCCCTCGGACACGGCGCCCACCTGGTGGCCAGCGCGGCCCACCCGCTGCAGGCCCGAGGCCACCGACGGCGGAGCCTCGACCTGGACCACGAGGTCGACGGCCCCCATGTCGATGCCGAGCTCGAGGCTGGAGGTGGCCACGACGGCCCGCAGCCGCCCGGTCTTCAGGTCGTCCTCGATCTGCGCGCGCTGCTCCTTGCTCACCGAGCCGTGGTGGGCGCGGGCGAGCAGGGCCGGTGCCCCGTTCATGGCACCGGCCTGCGCCATGACCTCGGCGGGAGGCCCTGCGCCGGGCGGCCCCTCGGGCGCCAGCCCCAGCCGCTCGGCGTGCAGCTCGTTGAGGCGTGCGGTCAGCCGCTCGGCCAGGCGGCGGGAGTTGGCGAACACGATGGTCGAGCGGTGCTGCTCGACCAGGTCGACGATCCGCGCCTCGACGTGCGGCCAGATCGAGGCGGACGGGGCGGCGTCGGGCCCGAGGTCGGTGGCGAGGTCGGCCATGTCCTCGACCGGCACCTCGATGCGCAGCTCCCACTCCTTGGGGGTCCCCGCGTGGACCACCTCCACCGGGACCTCCCCGCCCAGGAACCGGGCGGCCTCGGCCAGCGGGCGCACCGTCGCGGACAGCCCGACCCGCGGGATGACGCGTCCGGCCAGGTGGTCCAGCCGCGCCAGCGTGACGGCGAGGTGCGCGCCCCGCTTGGAGCCGGCGATGGCATGGACCTCGTCGACGATGACCGTCTCGACCTCGGCGAGGATCTCGCGACCCCGGGAGGTCAGCAGCAGGAACAGCGACTCCGGCGTGGTGATGAGCACGTCCGGGGGTCGGCGCAGCATCGCCTGGCGCTCGGTGGCGGGCGTGTCACCGGTCCGCAGCCCGACGGTGACCTGCGGCGCGGGCAGGCCCATCCGCGCCGACTGGGCGGCGATGCCGGCCAGGGGAGCCCGCAGGTTGCGCTCGACGTCGACGGCCAGCGCCTTGAGCGGGCTGACGTAGAGCACGCGCACCCCGTGCTCGGGTCGGGGGGCCAGGCAGCGGTCGATCGCCCACAGGAACGCTGCCAGGGTCTTGCCCGAGCCGGTGGGGGCGACGGCGAGCACGCTGCGCCCGGCCTGGATCCGCGGCCACGCCTCGGCCTGCACGGCGGTGGGCTCCGGGAAGGCGGCGGCGAACCACGCCCGCGTGGGCGGGGAGAACGCGGCCAGCGGATCCATGGCGGGCATTCTTCCCGCGGGGTCCGACATCCGCTGGGCCAGTCGCGGGCCGGCCTGCGCGCGGGCTCGGCCCGAGTCGCACGTGACCGGACCGGTGGCACCATGGGCGCATGCGCCTCACCGACTTCTGGGAGCGGATGGAGGAGGTGTTCGGTCGGGCCTACGCGCGCTCGTGGGCCGACGACCAGCACCTGGCCGCCCTCGACGGTCGTACGGTCGTGCAGGCCCTCGACGCGGGGGTGGACACCAGGGAGGTCTGGCGCGCGGTGTGCGCGCACGCACCCGTGCCGGGGCACCTGCGTTGAGGTCGGGCGGAGGTGCGGCGTGTCGGCACCGATCGAACAGGTGTTCGCCCTAGCATGGCTGCTGCATCCGGTGGTCCCGGCCCTCGGTTGTCCACAGCTCCACGACGGAACGGGTCCCGATGTCGGCGGCCCGGGCTAGCGTCGGCGACGACGAACCGAGGCGTCATCCACGCCACAGACCCAAGGAGACCCGATGGCCGCACAGGACCGCGAGAAGGCGCTCGAGTCGGCGCTGCTGCACCTGGAGAAGCAGTTCGGCAAGGGCACCGTCATGCGCCTGGGGGACCAGGCCGTGGTCCCGATCGACGTCATTCCGACGGGCTCGATCGCCCTGGACGTCGCGCTCGGCATCGGCGGCCTGCCCCGTGGCCGGGTGGTGGAGATCTACGGCCCCGAGTCCAGCGGCAAGACCACCGTGGCGCTGCACGCGGTGGCCAACGTGCAGCGGGCGGGCGGGATCGCCGCGTTCGTCGACGCGGAGCATGCCCTCGACCCCGTGTACGCGCAGAAGCTCGGGGTGAACCTCGACGACCTCTACGTCTCGCAGCCCGACACGGGGGAGCAGGCGCTCGAGATCGCCGACACGCTCGTGCGCTCCGGCGCGATCGACCTGATCGTCATCGACTCCGTGGCCGCGCTGACCCCGAAGGCCGAGATCGAGGGGGAGATGGGCGACAGCCACGTCGGCCTGCAGGCCCGGCTGATGAGCCAGGCGCTGCGCAAGATGACGGGCGCCCTGAGCACCACCGGCACGACCGCGATCTTCATCAACCAGCTGCGCGAGAAGATCGGCGTGATGTTCGGCAGCCCGGAGACCACGACCGGCGGCAAGGCGCTGAAGTTCTACTCGTCGGTGCGCCTGGACGTCCGGCGGATCGAGACCCTCAAGGACGGCACGGAGCCGGTGGGTTCACGCACCCGGGTCAAGGTCGTCAAGAACAAGGTCGCCCCGCCCTTCAAGCAGGCGGAGTTCGACATCCTGTACGGCGTCGGGATCTCCCGGGAGGGCAGCCTGATCGACATGGGCGTCGAGCAGGGCTTCGTGCGCAAGTCCGGTGCCTGGTACACCTACGACGGCGACCAGCTCGGCCAGGGCAAGGAGAACGCCCGGGCCTTCCTGCGCGACAACCCCGACCTCGCCGACGAGATCGAGAAGCGCATCAAGGAGAAGCTCGGGATCGGGCCGCAGGTGGATCAGCCGAGTGGGGCGGCGCCGGCCGCAACTCCGGGAGCCGCGGCCGGCCCGCGCCCGATCGACTGACGCCCGATGGTTGGGCGCGCGCCCGAGCCCCCGGCGGACCTCGAGGGGCCGCAGGCCGACCCCGAGCAGGTCGCTCGGACGATCCTGTTGCGGCGTCTCGAGGCCGCCCCACGGACCCGCGCGCAGCTCGCGACGACCCTGCGCGAACGGGGCGTGCCCGATGATGTGGCGATGCGCGTGCTCGACCGGTTCGAGGAGGTCGGCCTCGTCGACGACGCGCTGTTCGCCCGTATGTGGGTGGAGTCGCGCCAGTCGGGCCGGGGGCTGTCCGCGGCGGCCCTGCGCCAGGAGCTGCGGCGGCGTGGGGTCGCCGACGCGCACATCGACGAGGCTCTCGCCCTGGTCGACCCCGAGGACGAGTGGACCGCGGCGCGGGCGATCGTGGCGCGTCGGCTCGCC
>JALOLH010000047.1 GCA_025456065.1 Candidatus Nanopelagicales bacterium
TGCACAACCTGCATGGATCACGTGTGGGGTCGGGCCGGGAGCGACCAGCGCGGTGCGCGAGGTCGGGGGAGCACGGCGGGCGCGGCCGGACGAGCGCGGTGCACGAGGCCGGGCCAGCGCTGACCAGGCCGCCCCTGACCCGACGGCCCCGACCCGGCCCATGATCCATGCGGGTTGCGCGGTCAAGAGGGTGCACAACCCGCATGGATCACGTGTGGGGTCGGGCTGGGAGCGATCAGCGCGGTACGTGAGGCCGGGAGCACGGCGGGGAAGCCGATGCCGTGCGGGGCCGGTGAGGCACGGCGGCGAGACCGATGCCGCGGACGAGGCCGGTGCAGGCTAGGGCGTCGGGGGCAGGGTCGCAGCGATCGTGGCGCTGAGGTCCGCGGCGATGGACGGCGCGGGCCCCCGGTCCGCGGGCACCGTGAGCTCGACGTGCGCCGCGCGGCCCACCGTGGTGAGCAACCAGCCGCCGGTGAGCTGCTCAGGCAGCCAGTCGATGCCGTCGACGGTCACGAGCAGCGACGTCGGGGTCAGGGCCGTGGGTCGGGGGACCCCGCAGCGCACGGCGACCGGGGGGTCGCCGTAGGCGGCCGTCAGCGGGGAGTCGGGGGAGGTGGCGCGCCGCTCGCCGGCCGTCGGGAGGACCTCTGGCAGCGCGGCCGTGAACGTCGCGCAGGCAGCGGACGTCGCCTCGTCGGGCACGGGCTCGGGCGGCTCGACCCGGACCGATCCGGCGCAGCCGGCGAGCAGCATGGCGCCGGCGACGGTGATGGCCATGGCGCCGGCGGCGGTGATGGAGGCGGCCGCGGCTCGCCTGGGATGGCTCAGAGGTTGACCACGGGACAGGTGAGGGTGCGGGTGATGCCGGGCACCTTCTGCACGCTCGCGACCACGAGGCGGCCGAGGTCGTCGATGGACTCCGCCTGTGCCTGCACGATGACGTCGTACGGCCCAGTCACGTCGTGCGCGACGGTGACGCCATCGATCCCCGCGATCTCGGCGACCACGGAGGGGGCCTTGCCCACCTCGGTCTGGATCAGGATGTAGGCGTGCACCATGACGTGAGCCCTCCCTCCGGCCACCCGGCTCCTCCGGTGGCGGTGCGTCCAGACTAGCGTGCGCACTCGACGCCGCAGGACTGGAGGACGACGCATGGGCAGTGGGACCCCGATCAGCGACGTGGGCGAGTTCGGCCTGGTCGAGCGGATCGCCGCGGCGCTGGCCGGGCAGCGGACGGGCGGCGTGGAGGTGGGGATCGGCGACGACGCCGCGGTCATCCGCCTCGGCAGCGAGGGCCGTGCGGTGGTCTCCACCGACATGCTGGTGGAGGGCCGGCACTTCCGTCGGGACTGGTCCACCGGGGCCGACGTGGGCGCCAGGGCCGCCGCGCAGAACCTCATCGACATCGCCGTGATGGGGGCCCGGGGCAGCACGCTGGTCGTCGCGCTCGGCCTGCCTGCGGACCTGCCGGTGGAGTGGGTGACCGACCTGTACGCGGGGATGCGCGAGGAGGCCGAGGGGCAGGGGGCGACGATCGTCGGCGGCGACCTGGTCCGCAGCGACCGCGTCGTGATCTCGGTGACCGCGCTCGGCACGCTCACCGGTGCGGAGGCGGTCCGCCGATCCGGCGCGCAGCCCGGGGACGTGGTCGCGGTCGCCGGGCGGCTCGGCTGGGCCGCGGCGGGCCTGTCGATCCTGTCGCGCGGGTTCCGCACCCCGCGCGTGCTGGTCGACGCGCACCGCCGGCCCCAGCCGCCCTATGCCGCCGCGGCGGCGGCGGCGGCCGCTGGCGCCACCGCCATGATCGACGTCAGCGACGGCCTGGTCGCCGACCTGCGCCACGTGGCGCTGGCCTCCGGGGTAGCCGTCGAGGTGGACCCCGCGCGGCTGGTGGTCGACGAGCCGGTGGGCTCCGCGGCCGCTGCCTTCAACGCCGACCCGCTGGTCTGGGTGCTCACCGGGGGCGAGGACCACGCGGTCGCCGCCACCTTCCCCGCCGCGACCCCGGTGCCCGAGGGCTTCACCGCCATCGGTGAGGTGCGCGAGGTGGACGAGGTGGAGGTCCTGGACGGGCCCGGCATCACGGTCGGCGGGCGGGTGCCCCGGGTGACGGGCGGCCACGACCACTTCGCGAGCTGACCGGCTGGGAAGCCCGGCATCACGGTCGGCGGGCGGGTGCCCCGGGTGACGGGCGGCCACGACCCCTTCGCGAGCTGACCGGCGGGGAAGCCCCGGCATCACGGTCCGCGGGCGAGCCCCGCCATCCCCGGGCCCGGACATGACGAGGCCCCGGTCCCTCGAGGGGAGCCGGGGCCAGGTGCGCTCGATCAGCCGCGGGTGACCTTGCCGGCCTTCAGGCACGAGGTGCACACGTTCACGCGCTTCGGCGTGCCGCCGACGACCGTGCGCACGGACTGGACGTTCGGGTTCCAGCGGCGCTTGGTGCGGCGGTGCGAGTGCGAGATGCTGTGGCCGAAACCGGGGCCCTTGCCGCAGACGTCGCAGGTGGCAGCCATGGTCCAACTCCAGTTCCACACGGGGGCGCGGGCCGGCCGGCCCACAGAACGAGTCACAAGGATACGCGCAGCGCGGGGTGGCGCCCAAATCGCCGGCCCCGCAGCGACCCGCCGCGCACGCCCGTCGGACCCGGCTCCCGGTAGGGACGCCCACTAGCATCAGCCGGACCGGAAGGAGGGCCATGCGCACGCACCTGGATGCCGAGGCGCTGCGGCAGTGGGCCGCGCTCGCCCTCGACGGCATGCGCCGGCACCGGCGCGACATCGATGCCCTCAACGTCTTCCCGGTCCCGGACGGCGACACCGGCACGAACATGTACCTCACGCTGGAGGCCGGCGTCGAGGCCATGCTGACCGTCGACGGGACCGCGGTGGACGAGGGCGGCACCGAGCGCCTCGCGGCCCTGGCCCGCGGGATGCTGCTGGGCGCGCGGGGCAACTCCGGGGTGATCGCCTCCGAGCTCATGCGGGGGATCGCCGCGGCACGCGCGTCGGACCTCGCCCGTCCGCTCGACGGCGGCTGGCTCGCCGACGCCCTGGATAAGGCTGCCTCGGCCGCGTTCGGTGCGGTGGCCGAGCCCAAGGAGGGGACGGTCCTCACTGTGGCCCGTGCCGCGGCCGACGCCGCGCTCGCGTGCGCGGCCGACACCGGCGGTGACCTGCAGGGGGTGACCGCGGCCGCGGCCAGCGCCGCTCGCGACGCCCTGGCCGAGACGCCGAACCAGCTCGAGGCGCTGCGCCGGGCCGGCGTCGTGGATGCGGGCGGCCGGGGCTACGTCGTGCTGACCGACGCGCTGCTCGAGGTCGTCACCGGGGTCCACCGCGAGCTGCCCGAGTTCCCGCGCCGCGCCCCGGAGCCGGACTCGCTGGCGAGCCCGGCCGACCTGGTGCACGGGTACGGCGGGCCCGCGTACGAGGTCATGTTCCTGCTGGACGCGCCCGATGCGGCCGTGCCACCGCTCAGGCAGCGCCTGGCCGCGCTCGGCGACTCGCTGGTCGTGGTGGGCGGCGACGGGCTGTGGAACGTGCACGTGCACGTCGACGACGCCGGCGCCGCGGTCGAGGCCGCCCTGGCCGTCGGTGCGCCGCACCGCATCCGGATCACCTACCTGGCCGACGTCGTGGGCGCGGGCCACCAGCAGCCCACCGGTCGTGCGCTGGTCGTGGTGGCGCACGGCCAGGGCGTGGCCGACCTGCTCGAGGCCAGTGGGGTCACCGTCGTCCGTGCGCCGGAGCTCGGTCGCCCCTCCATGCAGGAGTTCCTCGACGGCATCCAGGCGACCGGGGCCACCGAGGTGGTGCTCCTGCCCGGGGACAAGGACTCCCGACCCGTCGCGGAGTCCGCCGCGCTCGCCGCCCGCGACGCCGGCCACCGGGTCGCCGTGATCCCGACCCGCTCGATCGTGCAGTCCCTGGCCGCGGTCGCCGTGCACAGCCCCGACGAGCCGTTCGACGACGACGTGGTGAACATGACGCGGGCCTCCTCCGCGACCCAGTACGCGGGCCTGACCACGGCCATCCGCGAGGCGCTGACCAGCGCGGGCGCCTGTCGCGTCGGCGACGAGCTCGGCGTGATCCGCGGGGACATCCTCGAGATCGGCAGCGACTGCCGGGAGGTGGCCGTGCGCGTGCTGACCCGCATGCTCGCGCGGGGCGGCTCGGAGCTGGTGACGGTCGTGCTCGGCGCGGACGCCCCCGCGGACCTGCTGGATGCGATGCAGGCCTGGGTCGCCGAGCACCATCCCGAGGTCGAGGTGGTCGGCTACGAGGGCGGCCAGCCGCGCTGGCACGCGATCATCGGCGTGGAGTAGCCGGTGGCCTCCCTCGCGGGCGTCGTCGGCGGGAAGGCCGCCAAGGCGCTGGGTTCCCTCGGCATCACGACGGTCGAGCAGCTGCTCGCCCACTACCCGCGTCGGTACGAGGACCGGGGCAAGCTCACGGAGCTGGCCTCGCTGCGCGTCGGCGAGCCGGTGACCGTGCTGGCCCGGGTCGCCTCGGTGCGCACGCGGGACCTGCCCTACCGACCCGGCCAGAAGCGCCGACGCACGATCACCGAGGCGGTCGTCACGGATGGCACCGGGTCGCTGACCCTGACGTTCTTCAACCAGCCGTGGGTCGAGAAGGACTACCGCACCGGCCGGCTCGGGCTGTTCGCGGGCACGGTCGGGGAGTTCAAGCGGGAGCGCCAGCTGCTGCACCCCCGTGCCCGCTTCGTCGCCGAGGAGGCGGCCGACGAGGAGGCCGCCGACTGGGCGGACCGGCCGATCCCCATCTACCCGGCGACCGACAAGGTCGACACCTGGCAGATCGAGGACGACCTGCGGCTGGCGCTGCCGCTGGCCGCCGAGCTGGGCGATCCCCTGGACGGCGGGCTGCGCCGGCGGGCGGGGGTCATCGACCGACCGACGGCGCTGGCGTGGGTCCACCGACCCCGGGACTGGGCCCAGATCACCCGGGCTCGGGAGCGGCTGCGCTGGGACGAGGCGTTCGGCGTCCAGGTCGTCCTGGCGCAGCGGCGGGCGGCGGCCAGCGCGGCGCCGGCCACCCCGCGGCCCGGCCGCACCGGCGGCGTGCGCGACGCGTTCGACGCGCGGCTGCCGTTCCCGCTCACCGCCGGGCAGCAGGAGGTGGGGGAGGTGCTCGACGTCGAGCTGGCCGGCACCCACCCCATGCACCGGCTGCTGCAGGGCGAGGTCGGCTCGGGCAAGACCGTGGTGGCACTGCGGGCGATGCTGCGCGTGGTGGACGGCGGCGGGCAGGCCGCGCTGCTCGCCCCCACCGAGGTGCTCGCCGCCCAGCACGCCCGCAGCATCCGGACCCTGCTGGGGCCGCTGGCCGAGGCGGGGATGCTCGGCGGCGAGGCGGAGGGCACCAGGGTCGTGCTGCTGACCGGGTCCCTGGGCGGCGCGGCGCGGCGCGAGGCGCTGACCGAGGTGGCGGCCGGCACGGCCGGGATCGTGGTCGGCACCCACGCCCTGCTCGAGGAGCGCGTGCAGTTCGCCGATCTCGGCATGGTCGTGGTCGACGAGCAGCACCGGTTCGGGGTGGAGCAGCGCGCCGCGCTCGCGGCCAAGACCGGTGCGGCGGCCCGGCCGCACACGCTGGTGATGACGGCGACGCCGATCCCGCGCACCGTGGCCATGACCGTGTTCGGCGACCTCGAGGTCTCCACGCTGCGCGAGCTGCCGGCCGGGCGCTCGCCGATCGTGACCCACGTCGTGCCCGCCCAGGAGCGGCCGGACTACCTGGCCCGGGCGTGGCAGCGGGCGCGCGAGGAGGTGGCCGCGGGCCGGCAGGTCTACGTCGTCTGCCCGCGGATCGACCCCGGGACCCCGGAGTCCGACGGCGAACGGCTGCTCGACGACGAGGCGGCATCGCAGGGAGCCGACGACCAGGGCCTGTTCCGGGACCCGGGGGCGCAGGAGGAGCCGCTGCGGCCGGCTGCCGCCGTCGAGGCCGTCCTGCCGGCCCTGGCCGAGGGGCCGCTCGCCGGCCTGCGGCTGGCGGCCCTGACCGGCCGGATGCCGGCGGCCGAGAAGGACGACGTCATGGCGCGCTTCGCCGACCCGTCCCGGCCCGACGGGATCGACGTGCTCGTCGCCACCACCGTGATCGAGGTGGGCGTCGACGTGCCGAACGCCACGCTGATGGTGGTGCTGGACGCCGACCGGTTCGGCGTCTCCCAGCTGCACCAGCTGCGCGGGCGGGTCGGCCGTGGGGCGCACCCCGGGCTCTGCCTGCTGGTGACCAACGCGCCCGCCGACACGCCCGCCCGCGAGCGCCTGGCGGCGGTCGCCGCCACCACCGACGGCTTCGAGCTCTCCCGCTACGACCTCGCGGCCCGGCGGGAGGGTGACGTGCTGGGTGCGAGCCAGTCCGGATCCCGGCGCTCCCTGCGCCTGCTCAGCGTCCTCGAGCACGAGGACGTCATCGTGCGCGCCCGCGAGGAGGCCACCCGCCTGGTCGCCGAGGATCCCGACCTGGCGGGGCACCCCGCGCTCGCGGCCTGGGTGGCGGCCCTCGTCGACGAGGAGCACGCCGAGTACCTCGAGAAGTCGTGAGGCCAGCGGGCAGCGCCGGCCTGGCGCGACGACGCCCGGCGTCGACGACCCGGCGCCCAACGACCCACCAGGCGGGCGCTGGGTCGTGGTCAGCGACCGGCTGGTGGGGCGGGCTGGTCCGGCGTCGGCGCGTCGGGCGCGTCGCGGTCGGCGAACAGGCGGGCGAACCCCGGATATGCCCGAAGGGGCACCAGCTCGAAGTCGATCAGCCCCGCACGCACGAGTGGCAGCCCGGCCAGGACCGCCTGCGCCGCCTGCGGGCTGTCGGCCTCGAGCGCCTGTCGGACGAACCCGGCCTGCTGCAGCTCCCAGAGGTGCTCGGCCTCGGCCCGCAGCAGGGCGGCGGTGTACGCCGCGTCGGTGGCGCCGGGAGCCGCGTGCTCGATCGCCAACAGCTGCACGGGCGCCAACCTACCGACTCCCCGGCCCCTCGCTGACGTCCCGGCGCCGACGGACCGGGGCTCGCCGACCGCCGCGCCGCGTCGACGTCCCGAACGGCGCCCGGTTCGGGCATCCTTCGTCCACGTCGAGGTCCAGGACGATTCGAGCGGGGGCAGCGGTGACGCGCATCATCGCCGGTGTGGCGAAGGGCCGCCGGCTCCAGGTGCCGGCCGGCGGTGCCCGGCCGACCACCGACCGGGTCCGCGAGTCGCTGTTCGCGTCGCTGGACCACCTGCTCGGCGGCTTCGCCGGGCTGTCGGTGCTCGACCTGTACGCGGGCTCCGGGGCGCTCGGCCTCGAGGCGATCAGCCGGGGCGCGACCCGTGCGGTCCTCGTCGAGCGCGACCGGCCCACCGCCGCGGTCGCCCGGCGCAACGCCGCGGTCGTGGGTGGCGGCGCGGTGCGGGTCGTGACGGCGGGCGTGCACACGTTCCTGGGCAGTCCGGCCGATCCGGCCGAGGCGCCGTTCGACCTGGTGCTCGCCGACCCGCCCTACACGATGGCCGCCGCCGAGCTCGAGGCCATCCTCGTGCGGCTGGCCGAGGGGTGGCTCGCCCGGGACGCCGTCGTCGTGGTCGAGCGACCGACGAGGGGCGGCGCGTTCGCGTGGCCCTCGGGACTGGCGGCGCTGCGCGAGTCCCGCTACGGATCGACGACGCTTTGGTACGGTCGTGCCGCGCCCGAGGGAGAGGACCCATGATGCGCAGAGCGGTATGCCCGGGCTCGTTCGATCCGGTCACCAACGGGCACATCGACGTGTTCCGTCGGGCCGCTGCGCTGTTCGACGAGGTCACCGTCGCGGTGCTCATCAACAAGAAGAAGTCCTCGATGTTCACGGTGGAGGAGCGGATCGCGCTGCTGGGCGCCGAGCTGGCCGACGTGCCCAACATCCGCATCGACAGCTTCCACGGGCTGCTCGTCGACTACTGCCGCCAGCACGACATCCACGCGATCGTGAAGGGCCTGCGGGCGGTCACCGACTTCGACTACGAGCTGCAGATGGCCCAGATGAACCACGGGCTGGCCGGCATCGAGACCCTGTTCGTCACCACGAACCCCCTGTACTCCTACCTGTCGTCCAGCCTGGTCAAGGAGGTGGCCACCTACGGTGGGGACGTGCGCGGCCTGATCCCGGACGGGGTGCACGCCGCCCTGATGGCGAAGCTGGCGGAGTCCTCCGATGCCGCCCCGGCCGTGGCGCCGCCCAGCCCCGCGCCGCCCGCCTGACCAGCCCGCCAGGAGGAGGACCATGACGCAGGAGCCGCTCGCGGCGGCCGACCCCCGCACGGCCGACGTCTACACCGTGCTCGACGACCTCACCGACCGCATCGAGGCTGCTCGCGCCATGCCGATGTCGGACAAGTGCGTGGTGAACCGCAACGAGGTGCTCGACCTGCTCGATGCCATCCGCGCGATGCTGCCGGCCGCCGTGCAGGAGGCCGAGGAGCTGCTCGCCGACCGGGTGGGCGTCGTCGAGGAGGGCTACCGCGAGGCCGAGCGCATCATCGCCGAGGCCAACGACCAGTCGCGGGTGCTGATCGAGCAGGCGACCGCCCAGCAGGCGCACATCGTGAGCACCCACGAGATCACCAGCGCCGCGCTCGCGGAGGCGGAGGCGATCCGCCAGCAGGCCGCGGCCGAGGCCGAGCAGATGCGCCGCGAGGTCGACCAGTACGTCGAGGAGAAGTTCGCGTCGTTCGAGGCCAGCCTGACCAAGACGCTCGCGGCGGTGCAGAAGGGCCGCGACCGGATCCGCGAGCGCTACGGCGCCCCGGAGTCGGCACCGTTCGAGCCCTGAGGCGCCCGCCGCGGGCCCGCTTCGCGTTTCGTGCCCGCCTGCGTGCTGCGGTACCCTAGCCGGGTGGCCCTCACGCCGAGGGCCATTCGTGTGACGCCATCGGGAAGGTCCATGTCCAGCCTCGATCCGCGCGAGCCCATGGTCTTCGACCTGCGGGAGCTCGGCCGTCGCGCCGGATCGATGATGGAGGTGGACCGCACGGTCCCGGCGCCCGCCGATCTCGGTGGGGGCGTGGCCGTCGTGCCGCCCGGGTCGGAGATCGACCTGCGGCTGCGCTTCGAGGCGGTGGTGGAGGGCGTGCTGGTCTCGGGGACCGCAGCGGTCACCGTGGTCGGTGAGTGCGCGCGGTGCCTGGACCGGGTGGAGTGGGACGAGACGGTGCCGTTCTCGGAGCTGTTCCTGCACGAGCCGGGCCCCGAGGAGGAGGAGCTGCCCGTCCTGGACGGGGAGTACCTCGACCTCGAGCCGGTCGTGCGCGACGCCGTGGTGCTGGCCCTGCCGCTCGCGCCGCTGTGCCGGGCGGACTGCCCCGGCCTGTGCGTGGAGTGCGGCGCCCGGCTGGCCGACGACCCCTCGCACACGCACGACCGGATGGACCCCCGGTGGGCGGCGCTCGCCGGGGTGGAGACGACCGAGAAGGAAGACTGACGTGGCTGTCCCGAAGCGGAAGATGTCCCGCTCCAACACGCGCGCCCGCCGTTCCCAGTGGAAGGCCGCCCCGATCACGCTGGTGACCTGCGACCGCTGCAAGTCGCAGAAGCTGCCGCACACGGCCTGCCCGACGTGCGGCACCTACGCCAAGCGGCAGGTCCTCGACGCCTGATCGTCGCCGTGCCCGCGCGCGACGATCTCGACGTCCTCGCCACGCACCTCGGGGTCCCGTTGGACCGCGAGGTGCTCCGCCATGCCCTGACCCACCGTTCGTACTCCTACGAGCACGGTGGGCTGCCGCACAACGAGCGCCTGGAGTTCCTCGGCGACTCGGTGCTGGGCCTCGTGGTCACCGACACGCTGTTCCGCACCCACCCCGAGGTGCCCGAGAGCCAGCTGGCCAGGTTCCGGTCGGCCGTGGTCAACGCCAGGGCCCTGGCCGAGGTGGCCCGGGGGCTCGGCGTCGGCCAGTACCTGCTGCTGGGCCGCGGCGAGGAGGCCACCGGCGGCCGGGACAAGGGGTCGATCCTCGCCGACGCCATGGAGGCGCTCATCGGCGCCACCTACATCACGCTGGGTCTCGACGCCGCGTCCGGCCTGGTGCATCGCCTGCTCGATGCCCGCATGACCGAGGCCGCGGCCCTCGGTGCCGGGCTGGACTGGAAGACCTCCCTGCAGGAGGTCGCCGCACGCATCGGCGCCGGCGTGCCCGTCTACGTCGTGGACTCGACCGGCCCGGACCACGCCAAGCACTTCCATGCCGCGGTCACCGTGCGGGACGTGTGCGGCGAGGGCGAGGGCAACTCGAAGAAGCACGCCGAGCAGCTGGCGGCCGCGGCGGCCTACGCCGCCATCGTCGAGGCCCACCCCGAGCTGGTCGGCTGAGGCCGCTCGCCCCCCACCGATGCCCGAGCTCCCCGAGGTCGAGGTCGTCCGACGCGGCCTGGCCGCTCACGTGATCGGTGCCCGCGTCGGCGCGGTCGAGGTCCTGCACCCCCGCGCGGTGCGCCGGCAGGCCGGCGGCGCTCCCGAGCTGGCTGCCCTGCTCACCGGGCGCACGATCACCGGGACCGGTCGCCGCGGCAAGTTCCTCTGGCTGGCGACCGACGACCCGGACCTGGTCCTGGCCGCGCACCTGGGCATGAGCGGCCAGTTCCGGGTGCTCGACCGGGCCGGCCCACCACCGGCCCCGGCGGTCCCGGTCGACCTCGGAGGGGAGGCGGCAGCCATGTCCGCGGCCCCCGACGCGCACCCGCACGCCAGGGTGCGGTTCGACCTGGGGCCCCGGCAGCTGTGGTTCCTGGACCAGCGCACGTTCGGCTGGGTCGCGGCCGCACCGCTCGTGGTGGATCCCCGGGGCGTGCCGGTGCCCGGGATGGTCCGCGGGATCGGGCCCGACCCGACCGAGCCCGCGTTCGACGCCGCGGCGGCGGCCCGGGCCATGCGCGCGCACCGGGTCGAGGTCAAGCGCCTGCTGCTCGACCAGTCGATCGTCTCGGGCATCGGCAACATCTACGCCGACGAGGCGCTGTGGCGGGCGTGCGTGCACCCGCGCCGGCGCGCCGACCGGCTCCCCGTGCGGACCCTGGTGGCCGTGCTCGACGCGGCCTCCGCCGTCATGGCCGAGGCCCTCGCCGAGGGGGGCACGTCGTTCGACAGCCTCTACGTCAACGTCAACGGCGAGAGCGGCTACTTCGGGCGCGGCCTGCAGGCGTACGGCCGCGCCGGCCTGCCCTGCGCGCGCTGCGGCACCCCGATCGTGCGCGAGCGCTTCATGAACCGTTCGAGCCACGCCTGCCCGACGTGTCAGCGCCCACCGCGCGCGCGACACTAGGGACGTGCCTGACGAGCGCCCTGCCGCAGACGACCCCGTTCGCCTGACCGCGACCGTGCGCGGATACGTCCAGGGAGTCGGGTTCCGCTGGTCGACCATGGCCTACGCCCGCACGCTGGACCTGCGGGGCTACGCGGAGAACCTCATGAACGGTGACGTCGAGGTCGTGGCCGAGGGCCCGCGCAGCGCCTGCCAGCAACTGCTCGACTGGCTGCAGGGCACCGGGTCCCGGGTCGTGCGCCGCCCCGGCCGGGTGGAGCGGGTCGACGCGGCGTGGGGTCCGGCCCGGGGTGACCTCCGCTCGTTCACGACCCGCTGAACGACGTCCGCGCCCCCCGCCGCCGGCGCCCCCGCCCCATTCCCGCCCCATTCCAGCGTTTGCTCCGCTGCGGCTCGTCTGCTGACCGGTACCGCGGAGCGGACGTACCGCAGCGGAGCGGACGTACCGCAGAGGCAGACGGGGCAGAGGCAGACGGGGCAGAGGCAGACGGGGCAGAGGCAGACGGGGCAGAGGCAGACGGGGCAGAGGCGGGGCGGGGCAGAGGCGGGGCGGGGCAGAGGCAGACGGGGTGGGGGCCGTGGGTGGCGGGACCGACCGGGCTCGAGTCGGACGTATCGGTCCGACATATCGCTGTGGCTTGACCGCCCAGTAACTTGCTGCCACGCTTGGGGAGGTCCACGGCGCCCTCCGATGGTGCCGGCTGCGGGCCGTCGATCGCAGGAGGCGCACATGGCCAAGGCGTTGTACGGCTTCCACGGTGGCGGCGATCCCCGCCTCGAGGCCGAGCTCGCCTCCCTGCGGGCCCGCGTGCGCGAGCTCGAGGCCGAGGTCGCGGCGCTGCGCGCCCAGACGCAGATGGCCCACGACGACCTCGACCTGCTGCTGACCACCCAGGACGCCGCGCTCGTCTGACCGGCACGCCGGTCCGGTCCGATCGACCCCGAGGCGTCGCCACGCGCCGGAGCGGGAGGGTGGCGTCGCGCCTGCCCAAAGGCCCGCGAGCGATCCCCTAAGGTGCGTGCGTGCACCTGAAGAGCCTGACCGTGAAGGGCTTCAAGTCCTTCGCGTCGTCGACGACCCTGGTCTTCGAGCCGGGCGTGACGTGCGTGGTCGGGCCGAACGGCTCGGGCAAGTCGAACGTGGTCGACGCCCTGGCCTGGGTCATGGGCGAGCAGGGGGCCAAGAGCCTGCGCGGCGGCAAGATGGAGGACGTCATCTTCGCCGGCACCTCCGGACGGGCGCCGCTGGGCCGCGCCGAGGTGAGCCTCACGATCGACAACACCGACGGCGCCCTGCCGATCGACTACGCCGAGGTGACGATCACCCGCACGATGTTCCGTTCCGGCGGTTCGGAGTACGCGATCAACGGCAGCGGCTGCCGGCTGCTCGACATCCAGGAGCTGCTCTCGGACTCCGGCATCGGCCGGGAGATGCACGTGATCGTCGGGCAGGGCCAGCTCGACCAGATCCTGCACGCCACCCCCGAGGACCGTCGTGGCTTCATCGAGGAGGCCGCCGGCGTCCTCAAGCACCGCAAGCGCAAGGAGCGCGCGGTCCGCAAGCTCGAGGCGATGCAGGCCAACCTCACCCGGGTGCAGGACCTCACCACCGAGCTGCGCCGCCAGCTCACGCCGCTGGGCAAGCAGGCGGAGGTGGCCCGCCGGGCCAGCGTCATCCAGACCGACGTCCGTGACGCCGCGCTGCGCCTGCTCGCCGACGACCTGCACACCCTGACCACGCAGTACGAGCAGGAGGTCGCCGACGAGTCGGCCCTGCGCGAGCGGCGCTCCCTGGTCGAGGCCGAGCTGGCCAACGCGCAGGCCGCCGAGGCCGTCCGGGAGGCCGCCGCGCTGGCCGACGCGCCGGCGCTCGCCACCGCCCAGGAGACGTGGTTCGCGCTGTCGAGCCTGCGCGAGCGGTTGGCCGGCACGGTCGGGATGGCGCAGGAGCGGGTGCGGTCGCTGGCGCCCGAGCCGGAGGAGGAGCGCCGGGGCCGGGCGCCGGAGGACCTCGAGGCCGAGGCTCGAGCGATGCGCGGGCAGGAGGCGGACCTGACCCGCGAGGTCGAGGAGCATCGGGCCGCTCTGACCCTGGCGGTGTCGGCTCGCACCGCCGCCGAGGCAGCCTTCGCGGCCGCCGAGCAGGAGCTGCGCTCGGCCCTGCGGGCGGCGTCCGACCGCCGCGAGGGCCTGGTGCGGCTGCAGGGCCAGGTCCACGCGGCGCAGTCGCGGGCGGACGCGCGGGCCAGCGAGATCGAGCGGCTGGGCGGGCAGGCCCGGGCCGCACGGGAGCGGGCTGCCCGCGCCGAGCAGGACTTCCGCACCCTCGAGGCCTCGATCGCCGGCCTGGACGAGGGGGAGGTGGACCTCGACTCCGGCTACGAGGCCGCGCAGGCGGCGCTCGAGGCGGTCGACGTGCGCATCGAGGAGCTGGCCGGTCGCGAGGCGGAGGTGGAGCGGCGCCGTGCCGGCCTGGCCGCGCGTGTCGAGGCCCTGGCGCCGATGGTCGCGGTCGCCGACGCCAGCTGGGAGCTGGCAGGTGGCGCGGTGGCCGGCGTGACGGGGACGGTCGCGACGGGGCTGCGCGTCGACCCGGGGTTCGAGGTGGCGATCGGTGCGGCCCTCGGGGCGGCGGCGGACGCCGCGGTGGCCGAGGCGGATGGTGCCGCCGTCGCCGCCGTGCGCTGGCTGGCCGAGGGTGACCGGGGCCGGGCCGGCGTGGTGGTGCCGGAGCTGGCCTCCGGCGGCCGCTCAGACTGGCCGGCCCTGCCCGGCGGGGCGCTGTACGCCGTGGACGTGGTGGACGCCGAGGGTCCGCTCGCGCGGGCGGTCGCGGGGCTGCTGGAGCGGGTCGTGGTCGTCGAGGGGGACGTGGCCGAGGCGCTGCGGCTCGTGCGCGCGACCCCCGGGGTCCGCGCGGTCACCCGCACCGGCGAGCTGGTCGGGAACGGCCTGGTGGTCGGCGGCTCGCGGGCCGCGCCCAGCCGGATCGAGGTGGCGTCCTCGCTGGAGGTGGCGCGCGAGGAGCTCGCGGCCGCGGTCCACGACGCCGAGCGGATCCGCTTCGAGCTCGCGGCGGTGCGCGACGAGCGGGTCGCCGCGGCGGCGCTGGCCGACGAGGCGCTGGACCGGCTGCACGACTCGGACGCGCGGATGGCCGCGGTCGCCGAGCAGCTCGGCAACCTCGGGCAGCAGGCGCGCGCCGCCCACGCGGAGGCCGAGCGGATCGACCGGACGCTGGCGGCGTCCGAGCAGGCGCTCGCCGACGACCGCACGACCCTCGCGGAGCTGACCGCGCGGCTCAGCGCGGCCAGCGCCGACCCGACCGACGACGCCGAGCCGTCGCCGGACGCCAGGGACGCCGCGGCAGCGGGAGCGGAGACCGCGCGCCGCGCGGAGATGGAGGCCCGGCTGGCAGTGCGGACCGCAGAGGAGCGGGCCCGGGCGCTCGCCGGCCGTGCCGAGCAGCTGGAACGGGCGGCGGCGGCCGAGCGCGCAGCCCGGCAGGCGGCCGTCGCGCGCCGCGAGCGCCGCGCCCGCGCGGCCGCCCTCGCCGGGGCCGTTGCCGCCGCCGGCGCCGGGGTCCTGTCCCGGCTCGACCAGTCCGTCGGCGAGGCGGCCGCCGAGCGCACCGCCGCCGAGCAGGCCCGTGCGGCGGCCGACTCGGAGCTGTCCACGCTGCGCGGGCGCATCCGCACGCTGCAGGCCGACCTGGAGGAGCTCACCTCCTCGGTGCACCGCGACGAGGTCGCCCGGGCCGAGCAGCGGCTGCGCATCGAGGCGCTGCAGGAGCGTGCCATGGCGGAGTTCGGCCTCGAGCCGGAGGCGCTCATCGCGGAGTACGGTCCCGACCAGCTGGTGCCGCCGTCGCTTCGGGCGCCCGGCGACGAGGTGGACCCGGAGGCGCCCGAGCCCCAGCCGTATCCCTACGTGCGGGCCGAGCAGGAGCGCCGCCTGCGGACGGCGGAGAAGGCCCTCGCCCTGCTCGGGAAGGTCAACCCCTTGGCCCTCGAGGAGTTCGCGGCCCTCGAGGAGCGCCACCGCTTCCTCACCGAGCAGCTCGACGACCTCAAGCGCTCCCGCAAGGACCTGCTCGACCTGATCCGCGACGTGGACGCCCGTGTCGAGGAGGTGTTCACGGCTGCCTTCGCCGACACCGCGGCCCAGTTCGAGCAGGTGTTCGCCCGGCTCTTCCCGGGCGGCGAGGGACGGCTGGTGCTCACCGATCCGGAGTCGATGCTCACGACCGGCATCGACGTCGAGGCGCGCCCGCCGGGCAAGAAGATCAAGCGGCTGTCGCTGCTCTCCGGCGGCGAGCGGTCGCTGACCGCGGTCGCGTTCCTGGTGGCCCTGTTCAAGGCACGGCCCAGCCCGTTCTACGTGATGGACGAGGTCGAGGCCGCCCTGGACGACGTGAACCTCGGCCGGCTGCTCGAGGTGCTCGAGGAGCTGCGCGCGGACAGCCAGCTCATCGTGATCACCCACCAGAAGCGCACGATGGAGATCGCCGACGCGCTGTACGGGGTGTCGATGCGCGGCGACGGGGTGACGCACGTCATCAGCCAGCGCCTGCGGGAGCGCGAGGCGGTCTGACCCGGGGCGCTGCGGGCGCTCAGCCGGCCGGCTCGGCGTGCATCTCCTTGAACGTCATGAGGATCGGCGCGAACTTGTGCTTGATCGGGTCGACGTCGGCGTGGATCACCACGGGGTGCCCGGCCAGGACCAGGTCGCGGGCCTCGGCCAGCACCGCCGGCAGCGCTGCGGAGTCCGACACCCGCAACCCCTTGCCGCCCATCGACTCCGACATGAGGTCGTAGCGGATCTCGCTGAAGTCGGTGTTGATGTGCTGCTCGTCGGGCAGCCCGCCCTTGGCGAACAGGGTGGCCTGGTCGATGGCCATCTCCTGGGTGGTCTTCACCATGCCCCACGCCCGGTCCACCACCACGACGACCAGCACCGGCAGGCCCGCGCGCACCGCGGTCTCGATCTCCTGCGGGTGGAAGCCGAACGCGCCGTCGCCCGTCAGGCACGCGACGAACCGCTCCGGGGCGGCGACCTTGGCTCCGAGGGCCTGGGGCACCGCCGCGCCGAGCATCCCGAACTTGCCCAGCGTGCTGAGCACCGAGTGCGGATGGCGCACCTGGTGGTAGAGCGCCCCCCAGACCGACGTGGTGCCGCCGTCGAGCACGGTGATCGTGTCCTCGGGGAGGACCTCCTGCATGGCCGCTGCCAGCTGCGCGGTGAGCAGGGGGTCGCTCGGTGCGGCCAGGGCGGCCGCCAGGCCGGTGCGCATCGCGTCGCGGTCCTTGGCGTACTGCGCGGCCCGGGCAGCGCGCGCCTCGTGCCGGCCGGCGAGGGCCTGGGCGTGCTCGGGGTCGGCCAGGCGGGCGGCCAGCCGCTGCAGGAACACCCTCGCGTCGGCGAGGACCGCCACGTCCACCGGCTTGTTCAGGCCGAGGAGCTCCTCGTCGGCGTCGACCTGGATGAGCACCTGCTCGCCGGGCCGGCGCCAGTGCGGGGCCTTGCCCCACCAGTCGGTCTCCCCGAGCCGGCTGCCGATCGCGAGGACCACGTCGGCGTCCGTGCGGGCCCGGTCGACCTGCTGCGGGTAGATCATCGGCAGGGCCAGCTCGTGCCGTTCGTCGATGACGTCGCGTCCCGACCAGCTGGTGGTGACCGGGGCGGTGAGCAGCTCGGCCACGGTCCGCAGCTCGTCGGTGGCCAGCGCGTGGAGCACGCCGCTGCCGGCGTGGATCAGCGGTGCCTCAGCAGCCACGAGCAGCCGGGCGGCCTCGTCGACCAGCTCGGCCGGCGGCTCGAGCGGCACGGTTCGCCGGTAGCGGAGCGGAGGCACGTCCGGCTGGGCCGGCTCGTCGAACGCGCCGTTCATGATGTCCTCCGGCACGGTGAGGTGCACCACCCCGGGCCGGCCACGCCAGCTGATGCGCAGCGCCCGGCGCATGAGCTCGCCGATGCGGTCGTAGGACGGCACGGCGCCGCTCCACTTCGCCATGTGCCTGATGACGCCCGGCTGGTCGAAGTACTGGTACGTGCCCCCGCGGTCCGGGGCCACGATCTGGTGGCGCCGCCAGCTGGTGATGAGCAGCACGCGGTTGCCCTCGCCGTTCTCCACCGCGACGCCGGGCAGCGCGTTCGCCACACCCGGGCCGTTGCTCGCGATCGCCACGCCGAGCCGTCCGGTCATCCGGGCGTACGCCCCGGCCATGTGCAGCGCCGAGGTCTCGTGCCGCGGCGAGATCAGCCGGATGCCGTGGTCGGCGAGGTGGCCGTAGAGGCCGAAGTAGGTCCCGTCGATGATGCCGAACACCACCTCGACGCCCTCGTCGGCCAGCATGCGGGCAATGCGCTCTCCACCGGTGATCGTCATGGAGGTCATGCAACCACGGCGCATGCGTCGCTAGCATCGCAGCGAGCCGGCCGACCCGCGCCGCGCGGGGAGGACGCCATGGACGTCGACGACGCAGTCCTGAACTTCAACCCCACGACGCTGACGATCCTCAACGTCCTCATCGGCCTGATCATGTTCGGCGTCGCCCTGGACATCCGGGTCGAGGACTTCCGGCGCATCCTGCGCGACCCGCGTGGGCCCGCCATCGGCCTGGTCGCGCAGTTCCTGCTGTTCCCGGCCCTGACGTTCGTGATCGTCGGCCTGCTCGACCCGGCCCCGTCGGTGGCCCTGGGCATGATCCTGGTCGCGTCCTGCCCGGGCGGGAACTTCTCGAACTTCCTGACCGTCTACGCACGCGGCAACGGCGCCATGAGCGTGAGCATGACGGCGGTCTCGACGCTGCTGGCGATCGTGATGACCCCGTTCAACCTGCAGTTCTGGGGCTCGCGCACCGAGGGGGCCCAGGACATCCTGACCCAGGTCTCGCTGGACCCGCTGGACCTCATGGTGACGATCGTGCTGATCCTGGGGATCCCGCTCGCGCTGGGCATGCTGGTGCAGGCCAAGCGCCCGGAGCTGGCCGCCCGGCTGCACAAGCCGATGCGGATCTTCTCGCTCACGGCGTTCTTCTCGTTCATCCTGTTCGCGCTGATCGGCAACTGGTCGTACTTCCTGGAGTTCGTCGGCATCTTCGCCGGCGTCGTGGCCCTGCAGAACGCCGCCGCCCTGTCGCTGGGCTACTTCACCGCGGCGGCCGGGCGACTGCCCGAGTACGACCGGCGCGCCATCTCGATCGAGGTCGGCATCCAGAACTCGGCGCTCGGCCTGGTCATCGTCTTCACCTTCTTCGACGGGCTGGGCGGCATGGCCGTCATCGCCGCGTGGTGGGGCATCTGGCACCTCATCGCCGGCCTGACGATCGCCACCTTCTGGTCGCGACGGCCGGCGCCGGTCCCACACCTCGTCGATGCCGGGACGGCTGCGTGAGCCGAGGCGCGGCCGCGGCGGACCTGCGCGACGCCCGGGTGCTGGTCACCGGGGCCGCCGGCGGCATCGGCGCGGCGTCCTGCCGACTGCTGGCCCGCGCCCGTGCGCACGTGACCGGGGCCGACCTCGACGCCGCGCTCGTCGCGCCGTCGTGCGACGAGCGCGTCGCGCTGGACGTCACCGACGACGCCATGGTGGCCCGGGTGGTCGGCGGGGTGGGACCCCTGGACGGGCTGGTGCTCAGCCACGGGGTCACCTCGCTGGGTCCCGCGGTCGACACGCCGATGGCGGCCGTGGACCGGGTGCTCGCCGTGAACCTGCGCGGCGCGATCGCCGTCACCCAGGCGGCCCTGCCCGGCCTGCTCGAGCGAGGGGGGCGCATCGTGGTGCTCAGCTCCGTGTCGGGGTTCGCGCCGCTCGTCCACCGGACCGCGTACGCGGCGTCGAAGCACGGGATCCACGGGTACTTCGACAGCCTGCGCGCCGAGCTGGTGGGCACCGGTGTGTCGGTGACGATCGTGGCGCCGTCCTTCGTGGCCACCGGCATCGAGCAGCGGGCGACGTACCGCGCGAGCGGGCCGGCGGGGGAGTGGTCGACCGCCGGCGAGGTGCTCGGCGCCGACGACGTGGCCGCGGCGCTGGTGGACGGCATGGCGCGCCGGCGAGCGCTGGTGCTGCCCTCACGGACGGCCCGCGCGGCGTACGTCCTGTCGCGGGTCTCGCCTCGCGGCTACGCCCGGACGATGCGCCGGCGGGTGCTCGGGGACGGCTAGACCCGTTCCTCGGCGGGTGCCGGCGCGGGGATCGGGCTGCGACCGCGGCGGCGGACCATCCCGGCGGCGATCGGCGCAGCGTCGAAGGCCCCGGAGTCCAGGCGCGCGGCGATGGTGCGCAGGACCAGCACGTCGACCAGCGCGGGCACGTGCCGGGCGAGCAGGAACTCCACGGTGCCGCGCCGGCTGGTGGCGACGTCCCGCGGAGCGGTCCTGGCCAGGGCCGCGGTGACGACCGCCCCGACCACGCCCTCGAGCGGCTCGAAGTGCGAGACCCCCTCGAGGGACAGGCCCGCCTGCTTGGTGGAGTCGTGGATGGGGCTGCGCACCATCGACGGATACACGGTCGACACGGTCACGTGCGGGGCCAGCTCGAGGCGCAGCGCGTCGGCGTAGGCGACCACCGCCCGCTTGCTCACCCCGTAGGCCGCGGCGATGGGGAGCTGGAACACCGAGGCGCGGGAGGCGACCATCACCACCCGGCCGCGCGACTCGACCAGCGCGTCGCGGGCAGCGGCCGTGACCCGCCAGGTCCCCAGCAGGTTGATCTCGAGCTGCCGGCGGACCTCGGCCCCCGGGGGCAGCTCGGCCGGTGCCGGGCCGCCGATGCCGGCGTTGTTGACGAGGATGTCCAGGCCGCCCAGCCGGTGGATCGCGCGGGCGACCCCCTCGGCGGTGCTCGCATCGTCGGTGATGTCGCAGGCGAGCACCTCGATGACGTCGTCGTCGCGGGGCGACAGGTCCAGGCCGACGACGCGGGCCCCGCGCTGGGTCAGGGCCGCGGCGATCGCCCGGCCGAACGTGCCGGACGCGCCCGTGACCAGGACGCGCTGGCCCGAGGCGTCGATCTCGGGGCCGGCCACCACCCCGGGGACGAGGTCGCGCAGCACGGGCGGCAGGCTCACGGGGACTCGGACGACCATGGGCTCCTCCTCGGGCGGGTGCCGCGCCCCGGGCGACGGCTCGTCCCGATCATCCCGCCCGGGTGACGGCGTGTCGCGGGTCGCGGCGCGTCGGCCCCCGGTCGCGGGTCGCGGCGGCCCGGCGCGGGTCGCGGTCCCCCGCCCGGCGGCGGCCCGGCGCGGGTCGCGGCGCGTCGGCCCCCGGTCGCGGGTCGCGGCGGCCCGGCCATCGCGGCGCCCCGCCCCGCCCCCGGCGGCCGTGGCTTGGGCGTCCCGGCCCGGCGGCCCGGCGCGGGTCGCGGTCCCCCGCCCGGTCGTCGCCCCTCCGGCGGCCCGGCCCGGCCATCGCCGCCGGTGGGGGACAATGGGCCCCTGGCGCGGGGGAGCCCTGCGCCGTCCGTGGTTCCCGATCGTGAGGCCTGACCCGTGCAAGACGCACTTCCGTACATCATCGTCGCCGTCGCCGTGGTGCTCATCGCCCTCGTGGGGGGCGTGCTGCTGCTGCGCAGCCGCAAGGGCGCCCCGCCGAAGCTCCCGCCGACCGCGCCGCCGACGGTCGGCGGCGAGCCGGGGACGGGCACCCTCGCCCCGCCGGTCCCGGCGGCGCCAGCCCCCACCGTGCCGGGCCTCGAGGTCCCGGCGCCCACCGCCGGGCGGCTGGTCCGCCTGCGCGCCCGGTTGGCGCGCAGCCAGAACGCGGTGGGCCGCGGCCTGCTGGCGCTGCTGTCGCGCGACAACCTCACCGAGCAGGACTGGGAGGACGTGGAGACGCTCCTGCTCCAGGCGGACCTCGGCGTCGCACCGACCCAGGAGCTCGTGGACCGTCTGCGCACCAGGGCCCGCGTCGAGGGCACGGGGGACCCGGCCCGGGTTCGCGCCATGCTGGGCGAGGAGCTGCTGGCGCTGGTCGACCCGACCTTCGACCGGTCACTGGCCACCCGGCACGACGGCCGGCCGGCGGTGATCCTCGTCGTCGGCGTGAACGGCACCGGCAAGACCACGACCACCGGCAAGCTCGCGCGGGTGCTCATCGCCGAGGGCCGGGACGTCGTGCTGGCGGCCGCCGACACCTTCCGGGCCGCTGCCGCCGACCAGCTGCAGTCCTGGGGCGACCGGGTCGGCGCCGAAGTGGTACGCGGCACCGAGGGCGGTGATCCGGCCTCGGTCGCCTTCGACGCGGTCCGCACCGGTGTGGAGTCCGAGGCCGACGCCGTCCTCATCGACACGGCCGGCCGGCTGCACACGAAGGTCGGGCTCATGGACGAGCTCGGCAAGGTCAAGCGCGTCGTCGAGAAGCAGTCGCCGGTCGACGAGGTGCTCCTGGTGCTGGATGCCACCACGGGCCAGAACGGCCTGCAGCAGGCGCGCGTGTTCCGCGAGGTCGTCGACGTGACCGGCCTCGTGCTCACCAAGCTCGACGGCACGGCGAAGGGCGGCATCGTCGTGGCCGTGCAGCGTGAGCTCGGGGTGCCGGTGAAGCTGGTCGGCCTCGGCGAGGGCCCCGACGACCTCGCCCCGTTCGTCGCCGAGGACTTCGTCAACGCCCTGCTCGACGCCTGAGCCAGCCAGGACCGGGAAGCGATCCGCGACCGGCTCGTCGCCGACGGGTTCCCGGCCCAGAACGTGGCGCCGGGCTGGATGCAGTTCCAGGAGCTCACCGACTCGGCCCGGGCGTGGGCCGCGGTCGGCGCCGAGCGCATCCTCGTGCTCGCGGTGAGCCTGAGCGCGGACTCGATCCAGCGCGATGTGGACGTGCCGCACGCCGTGGACGCCGCCGTCCTGCCGGCGGACCTGACGGTGCAGGACGTGGGCCGTACGGCGACCACCCCCTGGCCGTCCGGGGCACGGCAGAGAAGGTCCGCACGTGCCCGGCGGGGTAGCGCTCGGGGGGTGCGCGGGGCCGGCCGGGGACGCACGCGCGGCGGGCGCGGGGCCGGTGGGGGACGCCTCAGCGCTGTAGCGCGGCGACCGCCCCGAGGTAGGCGTCGTCGATCGGCAGCTCCGCCAGGTGCCGCATGACGAGGAACCGCGCGTCGTCGAGCGCGGGCACGGGCGCCATCGCGGCCACCATCACCCAGATCGCCATCCGCGCGCCGAGCCGGCGGAAGCCGAGGTCGCGCACCGCGCCCGGGGCCTCCAGCAGGGCCTCGAGGGCGGCCCGGTCGGCGGCCAGTGCCTCGGCGTGCGCGCCCCCGAGCCGCGCGGCCAGCGCGTCGAAGAAGCCCACGTGCACCCCCATGCGGGCGCAGTCGCGCAGCACCTGGGCGCGCAGCACGTTGTGGCTTCCCTCCCAGTTCTCGTAGACGACGTTGTCGCGCAGGAGGCGCGGCAGCACGCTGAACGACTCGATCGCGCCGTTGCCGCCGAGCACCTCGATGCCCCGGTTGACCGCGTCGTGCGCCATGACCGAGGTCTGCAGCTTGTTCAGGTTCACCGCCACCCGGAAGAACGCCGCGTCGGTCTCGCTGATCGAGCCGTCGTCCAGCTCCTCCTGCAGGCCGGCGAGCATCAGCGTCGAGGCCAGGCAGGCCACCGCGTCCGCGCGGATCCACGCCAGCGTCTCGGCCACCAGAGGGAACTGCCCGATCGGCTGGCCGAACGCCGTGCGGTGCTGGGCGTAGGTGGAGGCGACCACCCATGCCCGACGGGCATGGGCGGCGCACCCAGCCGCGTTGAAGAGCCGTGAGGTCGTGATGACCAGCTCCATCACGTGCTTGAACCCGTCGCGGACCGGCCCGAGCGCCGTGGCCCGGGCATCGGTGAAGTCGATCTCGCCGGAGGCCATCGAGCGGGTGCCCAGCTTCTCCTTCAGGCGGCGGATCCGGAACCCGTTCACCGAACCGTCGGGCAGTGCCCGCGGCACCAGGAACAGCCCGAGGCCCTTGGTCCCGGTCGCAGGGTCGGCCACGCGCGCGGTCAGCAGGAAGACGTCGGCGTCCGCGTTGGAGCAGAACCACTTCTCGCCGGAGATCGACCAGGCGCTGCCCGCCCCGCCGTCGTGCTCGCCGACGGGCGTGGCCCGTACCGCGTTGGCCCCGACGTCGGAGCCGCCCTGCACCTCGGTGAGGAACTGCGACGCGGTCATGTTCGTGTCGAAGTCCGGGTCGAGCAGGCCTGGCAGGAAGGCTGTCTGCTGCTCGGCGGTCCCGAGGTGCTGCAGCGTCCGGATGGCGCCCGCGTCGCAGGCGAGCGGGCAGTTGTGCCCGGCTTCGCCGGCCTGGGCCGTCAGGTAGAACAGGCTGAGGATGAAGCGGTGCGGCGCCGCGGTGACCGGACGCCGCGGGGCGCCGCCGCGGGCCCGCCCGTCGACGCCCACCTCCCCGTAGGCGGCCATGATCCCTGTGCCGTAGATGGCCCGGCCGGCGGCGCCGTACGTGGGGTGGTGCGCGACCCCGGCGGTGTGCCGGCCGATGCCGTCCCAGGCGTCGAGCACCGGGTGGTTGCGCGGCAGGTCGTTCTCCCGGGCCGCGGCGTCGAGCGGACCGGCGACCGCCCGACCGGCGGCCCGCAGCGCTGGGATCCGGGCGCTCAGCCGGTGGTGGGCCACCAGTGCGGCGAGGTCGGCGTCGTCGGCGTAGAGGTCGACGGGCTGGGCCTCGAGCCATGCAGCCAGGGCGTCGCGGCCGGCGGCGGCCGCCGAGGGCGCGTCGCCCCCAGGGCCGCCGGAGGAGGCCGGGAGGACGGCGGCAGGCGGTTCGGCCGCGCTCGCCAGCATCGCAGGGACACGAGGATCAGCAGGCTCGGTCACACCGGCAGCGTATGCCCGCGAGCGACGGATTGGGCCTCCCCCCGACCCCGGTCACGCGTCCGCCGGCGCGCGCCCCCGTCGCGCGCCTCTGGCGCGCGTCCGCCGTCGGCGCCCGTCCGCCGTCGCGCGCCCGGGTCACGTACGCCGTCGCGCGTCCCGACCGACCCCCCCGACCCGTCCGACCCCCAGTGCACTTCCGACGCTCCCCGCCCCGTACACCACGTCCAGGGACGCAACTCCGCCCCCTCCGACGATGATCCATGTGGGTTGGTCAGGCTTGAAGCCGCCGAACCCGAATGGATCATGCCGAGGGCGGGTCGCGGGCGGGCCGCGGAAGGCGCCGAGGGCGGGTCGCGGATGGCACGACCTCGGTGGCCGTCCGACGCCCCCGCCCCCCGACCCCGGCAGTCCGACCCCCGGCAGTCCGACGCCCGGCAGTCCGACCCCCGGCCGTCGGACGCCCCCGCCCTTCCCCCGCCCTCTCCGACCATGATCCATGTCGGTTGGTCAGGCTAGAAGCCGCCGAACCCGAATGGATCATGCCGAGGGCGGGTCGCGGGCGGGTCGCGGGCGGGCCGCGGAAGGGGCCGAGGACGGGCGCGCGGACGGGCGCTGGGCCTCGCCGCGCGCCTCGGGTGGGTCCGGGAGGTATGGCCGCCGCCAGGGCGGGAAGCGCCGCGCCCCGCAACATGCTCGTAACGCGAGGCCTGCCTTCGTCACGGCCCGGAAACACGCGGCACCGCCGAGCGCAACACGCGCCGGTGAGGGTGGCGCCACGGGTTCCCGACCTTGGGAATCGTCCGACGAAAGGAGCAAGGCGATGGCCGAAACGGCCCTCAACTCGGGGGATACCGCATGGATCCTCACGAGC
>JALOLH010000003.1 GCA_025456065.1 Candidatus Nanopelagicales bacterium
CTACAACCAGGTGCGCGGCCAGCACGGCGAGCGCTACGCCGACCTCACCCAGGAGCCCCAGTTCGCCTTCGGCGAGGGGCTGGGCTACAGCACCGTGGAGTACACCGACCTCGTGCTCGCGCGCACAGTGGTCAGCCGGGACGAGGTCGTCTCGGCGCAGGTGACGCTGACCAACACGGGGTCGCGCCCGACCTTCGAGACCGTCCAGGCCTACGTCAGCGACCTGGTCACCAGCGTCACGTGGGCCGTGCGCGAGCTCAAGGCCTGGCAGCACGTGCACGTGCCTGCCGGGGAGCGCCGCACGGTCACCATCGAGGTGCCCGCGGCGGCGTGCACGCTGGTCGAGGCCGAAGGGCGGCGCGTCGTCGAGCCCGGCGCCTTCGAGCTGCAGGTGGGCCGCTCGTCGCGCGGGTCGGACCTGCTGCGCGCCGGGTTCACGATCGGGGGGTGAGCGCCCCGAGCAGGCTCGCCGTGTCGGGCACCATGCCCCGGACGAGCGTCACCTCCCCGGTCCGTCCGAAGATGCTCGCGCTGAGCCCGGCGTCGACGGCGTCGTCGGGGCACGCCACGACCTGGCCGTCGCGCAGGTGGACCTCAAGCCCCGGGCGGTCCGCGCGCTCCAGCAGCACCGGCACCTGGCAGAACGTGAAGGCCAGGGCGCCGACGGGCACGTCGAGGAGCTCGCGCTCCCCACGTGGGTCGGCCAGCGGCAGGACGGTTGGCGCGGTGGTCCACTCCGCCGGTCGCAGCAGCAGGGGCCGCAGCACGATGCGGCCGTGCTCCACCCGCAGGCCGAGCTCGGCGAACCGGGTCAGGACCTCCTCCTTCACCTGGCCCGTCATGCCCGGCTGACGGGCGCCGTGGCCGGCGGGGGTGTGCGAGTACGGGTCGGCCGGGAAGGCTCCGTAGCGGGCAGGGCTCTTGCAGTAGCCGAGCCCGGCGCGCACGTCCTCGTACGCCGCCGCGAGCGCACGCCGGACCTGCGCCGGTGCGCCCTGCGCGGCTGCGCGCTCCAGCGTCTCGGCGATCGCCAGGAGCAGCTTGGAGACCATGTGCCAGTAGATGCTCCCCAGCCCCTCGTAGGCGAAGAAGGAACCGGAGCGGCCGGTGAACTCGGCGTGCACGAAGACCTCCTCGAAGATCGCCAGCAGCTCCTCGCGGCCGTCGGCCACCACCCCGGCCAGCTCCGGTCGCCGGGCGAGGCGGTCCAGCGCTGCCTGCACGTCGCGCGCGTTGCGGATGGTCGCGGCGAAGTGCAGGTCGCCGGCCACGTCGGCCACCACGACGCTGCGCTCGCCCGCGGCGACCAGCGCCGCCACCAGGGGGCAGCTCGCGGCACGCTCGGCGGTGAACCGGTTGCGGGCCAGGAACCCGGGGAGGTCGCGGTCCGGGTACAGCTGGTAGCTGTGCTGGTCCGCCCGGTACAGCGCGCTGGCCCGCAGCGCGGCCAGCACCGCCACCGACTCCCCGGCGTCGAGCAGGCCGCTGGACAGGATCGCCACCTGCCCCTCGAGCATCTCGGCCAGGTGGCGCACCTGGGCCGTGCCCTCGCCGAGGTCGAGCAGGTTGTAGGAGTGGTAGAGGCCGTCCGGGCGCCGGTTCCGGCGCAGGGTGGCGTCGACGTACTCCCCCGCCAGGTCGAGCAGCGCCCCGACCTCGGCTGCCGGCATGGCCACGGTGCTCCCACCCAGCCCGGCGTACACCCGCTCGCGGTAGGCGGTGCCCGCTGAGCCGAGCCGGTCCATGAGACTGCGGCGGGTCGTCGCGGTGAACCCGTCGTGGACGCTGCCCCGGTGCTCCAGCAGCGCCGCCGACACCGCGTCGGCGAGGTCGGCCAGCTCCTCGCTCAGCGTCACCTCGTCGGTGAGCAGCTCGGCGAGGAACGCGACGTAGCGACGGAGCTGGGCCAGGGTCACCACCGAGAGGCCCCGGCCGACCAGCGCGTTGTTGGCGTCGTTCCACTCGGGCCGCTGGGTGTTCATCCAGATCCCGCCGTCGGGCACGAGGTTGACCAGCTTGGCCAGCAGGAGCAGCAGCAGCTTCTCGGCGGCCGTGACCCGGACCAGCTCCCCGTCCGGTCCGTGCACGAGGCGACCGTCGGCGCCGACGGCCTCGACGCGCCGGGCCACGCGCGCGGCGTGCTCCTGGTCGTAGGTGATCGTCGCCTGCGGATCGGCCAGGATCCGGTCGTACCCGGCGATCCGGTACGGGACGTCGGCATGCGTGAAGATCGGCTGGTCGAGCAGGGCGCGCAGCCTCCCGGGGTGGAAGTGCGTCGAGGCCTCCAGGAGCCGCAGCAGGTACACGACCTGGTGGTCGCTCCAGTACCCGATGTTCGCCCACGGGTCGTCCGGGTCCGGGACCTCCCAGTCGATGCCGGCCCGGGAGATCCGGTAGGGGTTGTACCCGTCGGCGGTGGTCGCGTCGAGGAACACCGTGACCATGGACTCCAGGTACTCCGGGAACGACCACGCGAGGGCCTCCCAGTTCTGGAAGATGTCGCGCCAGTTCCCCTCGTGGTTGAGCAGCGGCCCGCCGTTCGCGTCGCGCAGGCTGATGCGGAACCTGTTCCAGGGACGCGAGGGGTCCCCGTGCCGGCGGCTGAAGGTCAGCGGCAGGTACTCGGCGGCCAGGCGGACCAGGTCGGGGTCGCCGCTGGCGGCCGCCGCCTCGCGCAGGCCCTGGACCGTGGTGACGTCCCCCAGGCTGGCCAGCACGCCCGTCGCACGCTCGTGCGCCCCCCGGCTGCGCTGCCGCAGGAACGCCCCGAGGTCGGCCACGCTGATCCGGTAGCCGTCCGCTGGCACGCCCCCGCGCATCACGTTGAACAGCACGTTGGCCGCGTGGTGCGCCGTGGCCAGCTCGTCGCCGGTGCACTGGACGCCGTCGGCCGTGGCGACGATGCGCTCGAGCTCGGCGCGGGTGCCGCGCAGGTCCTCCTCGAGCTCCCGGCGCGCCTGCTCCGGCCGGCCCAGCAGCGTGCGCAGGGCGACGGCATCGGCCGAGTCGGCCTCGACGTCCCCGACGACGCTCCAGGATCGGACCTCACCGGGAGCCAGGTGCACGCGGGCCTGCACGAGGTACGCGCCCCGCTGGCCGCGCACGTCGCGCTCGCCGACCAGCGGCCGACCCGCGCGGAAGGCCGCCAGCTGGCTGGTGCTCAGCAGCTGGTTGACCGGCTCCAGGCCCACCTGCCAGGCCACGTTGGCCGACAGCGACTCGCTCGGCTCGGCCAGGTCGGTCAGCCGGGAGCTCAGCCAGTACAGCCCCAGCCCGGACTCCACGTCGAACTCGGAGCGCTTGTAGGCGTCGAGCAGGTTGCTCAGCCGGTTCTGGACCGTGACGTCGACGCCGGCGGGCAGCACGTTGACGAACCCGTCGAGGAGTTCCACGGATGCAGGGCGGCCGTTGCTACCGGCCAGCTCGCACCGGCGCACGATCCCGAACCGCGCCCCGGTCGACCACGACACGCGCAGGCGCAACCCCAGGTCGGGCCGGACCTCCTCGAACACCAGCTCCGTGCCCAGCACGTCCTTGTACAGGGTGCGTCGGGCGCCGGTCCCCGTCGGCAGCTCGCCGAGGAACGGCTCCCACAGCACGGGCGCGCCGTCCGGCCCGGCGGCTCGGACGAGGGTGAGGCCCCCGGTCCGGCCGGCCGACTCGGTCACCTTGTCGTCGGTGGTGTAGGGGAACAGGGCCGAGTCGGGCTGGACGCGACCGGCGGTCACGCCACCGGTGCTGGACAGGAACAGCCAGGTGTCGCCCGAGCCCACGATCGTCATGAAGAAGGGGGGCATCCGGTCGTAGTCGCTGATCCGGTAGAACCGCCGCCCGTCGAGATCCGTGTACCCGTCGGGCATCACGCCGGGAGCAGTCAGGAAGCGGTGGTCAGCGGCGGCTCGGGGCATGGGTCCTCCTCAGCAGAGAGCGCTCTCTGAAGCATGCCACGCCGGCGCTCCGGCGTGCAAGACAGGGGGGCTTGACAAACGGCGAGCGCAGGGTGAATCCTCGGAGAGCGCTCTCCAGAGAGGGCTCTCTGGAGAAGTCGGCCCGCGACCGTCGCGGGCCACCGAAGCCGCATGGCGACGCGGCCATGCTGGAAGAGAGTGAGGCGCAGTGCGCACGTCGAAGAAGTCCTGGGTCGTCCTGACGACGGCCCTCGCGGGGGTGGCCCTGGTCGCCTCCGGGTGTTCGAGCAGTGCCGAGGAGGCCGGGTCCGACGCAACGGCGACGAGCGGCGAGCCGGTGACCCTGACGTTGGCCACCTTCAACGAGTTCGGCTACGAGGGGCTCATCGAGGAGTACATGCAGCTGAACCCGAACGTCACGATCGAGCACAAGAAGGCCGCGACCTCGAACGAGGCGCGCGACAACCTCAACACCCGCCTCGCCGCCGGCTCGGGCGCCTCGGACGTCGAGGCCATCGAGGTCGACTGGCTGCCCGAGCTCCTGCAGTACTCCGACCGGTTCATGGACCTCACCGATCCGTCGGTCGAGGGTCGCTGGCTGGACTGGAAGGTCGCCCAGGCCACCACCGCCGACGGCAAGCTCATCGGCTACGGCACCGACATCGGCCCCGAGGGCATCTGCTACCGCGCCGACCTCTTCGAGAAGGCGGGCCTGCCCAGCGACCGCGCGGAGGTCGCCGAGCTGCTCGGCGGCGCGAGCGCCACGTGGGACAAGTACTTCGAGGTCGGCGACCAGTTCATGGCCGCGGACACGGGCGCGGCCTGGTTCGACAGCGCCGGCGCGGTCTACCAGGGCATGATCAACCAGGTCCAGAACGCCTACGAGCAGGCCGACGGCACGATCATCGCGCTGGAGAACCCCGAGGTGAAGGCGATCTACGACCAGGTCCTCGCCGCCGCCGCGACCCAGTCGGCGAACCTCGGCCAGTGGAGCGAGGACTGGACCGCCGCCTTCCAGAAGGACGGCTTCGCCACCATGCAGTGCCCGGGCTGGATGCTCGGCGTCATCGAGGGCAACGCGGCCGGCGTCGAGGGCTGGGACATCGCCGACGTGTTCCCCGGCGGCGGTGGCAACTGGGGCGGCTCGTTCCTGACCGTCCCGGAGATGGGCGAGCACAAGGCTGAGGCTAAGGCCCTGGCTGCGTGGCTCACCGCCCCGGAGCAGCAGATCAAGGCGTTCCAGGCCAAGGGCACGTTCCCCAGCCAGCAGGCCGCCCTGACCGACGAGGCGCTGCTGTCGCAGACCAACGCCTTCTTCAACGACGCCCCCACCGGCGAGATCCTGGCCAACCGCGCCAACGCCGTGACCGTCGCTCCCTTCAAGGGCCCCAACTACTTCGCGATCAACGACGCGATGCAGCAGGCCCTCAACCGGGTCGACGTCGCCAAGACCGACGACCCGGCCAGCTCCTGGGCCAAGTTCGAGAACGACGTCCAGCAGCTCGGCTGACCCCCACCCCCGCCCGTCCGGTGCCCTGCGCCCGGACGGGCGGGGGACCCCGGGACCTGCCGAGGGGCAGCACTCCCGCATCACCCCCGGCCCCGCGTCGGCACCGACGCCCGGCCACCTCCGCACCGACCGGCAAGCGAGGACCCCGCGATGGCCGTGATCGCCCCTGAGCAGGAACAGCAGGAACTCAGCCCCAAGGACCAGCGTCGTTTCGACCGTCGGCAGCGGCTGAGCCGATGGGACGTCAAGTACTCCCCGTACCTCTACATCTCGCCCTTCTTCATCCTCTTCGCCCTGGTGGGGCTGTTCCCGCTGGTGTACACCTCGTGGGTCTCCCTGCACGACTGGAACCTGATCGGTGGCAAGGGCGACTTCGTCGGCTTCGAGAACTACGCCACCGTCGTCCAGCAGCCGCTGTTCTGGCGGGGCCTGCGCAACACCTTCAGCATCTTCCTGCTGTCCTCGGTGCCGCAGGTGATCATCGCCCTGTTCCTGGCGGCCATGCTCGATGCGAACCTGCGGGCCAAGACCTTCTGGCGCATGGGCGTGCTGCTGCCCTACGTGGTGATGCCCGTGGCCGTCGGGATGATCTTCAACAAGGTCTTCGCCGACCAGTCCGGGATGGCCAACGCACTGCTGGAGAAGGTGGGGATCGGGCCGATCGGGTGGCACTCGGACGTCCTGGCCAGCCACATCGCGATCGCCACGATGGTCGACTTCCGATGGACCGGCTACAACACGCTGATCCTGCTGGCTGCCATGCAGGCGATCCCGCAGGACCTCTACGAGGCCGCCGTCGTCGACGGGGCCGCCCGCTGGCGGCAGTTCCGCTCGATCACCATCCCCTCGCTGCGGCCCACGCTCATCTTCGTGATCATCACCTCGACCATCGGCGGCCTGCAGATCTTCGACGAGCCCCGCATGTTCGACCAGACCGGCCAGGGCGGCTCCGACCGGCAGTGGATGACGGTCACGATGTACCTCTACGAGCTCGGCTGGGGGGCCCAGAAGAGCTTCGGCCGAGCGTCGGCCGTGGCCTGGATCCTGTTCCTGATCATCCTCGTGATCGGCGCCATCAACTTCTGGCTCACGCGTCGGATCTCGGGCACCGAATCGTCCGAATCGAAGAAGGGGGCCAAGCGATGAGCTCCGTCGGCATGATCGAGCAGACGGCCGGCAAGGGTGCGGCCCGCTACGCCGCACGGCGTCGGGGCAACGCGCTGGGGGTGGGCTCCAACCGCCGCGGCGGCTGGGTCACCTACACCCTGCTGACCATCGTGCTGCTCATCTCCTTCTACCCGATCTACTACACGTTCCTGCTGGCGTCCTCGGACGCCCCCACGATCGCGCAGAACCCGATCCCCTCGCTGATCCCCGGGGGCAACTTCCTGGACAACATCAGCCGGGTGCTCAACTCCGACATCAAGTTCTGGCAGGCGCTGTGGAACTCGATCGTCGTCGCCGTGGTCACCTCGGTCAGCGTGGTGCTCTTCGCGACGCTGGCGGGCTTCTCCTTCGCCAAGCTGCGCTTCCGTGGCCGGCGGGCCCTGCTGGTCTTCGTGATCGCCACGATGGCCGTCCCGACCCAGCTGGGCGTGGTGCCCCTGTTCATCCTGATGTCCGAGCTGGGGTGGACCGGCAAGCTGATCGCGGTCATCGTCCCGGGCATGGTCACCGCGTTCGGGGTGTTCTGGATGACCCAGTACTTCGAGGAGTCGCTGCCCTACGAGCTCATCGAGGCGGCCCGCGTCGACGGGTGCAACATGATCCGCACCTTCTGGAACGTGGCGCTGCCGGCGGCCAAGCCCGCGGCGGCGATGCTCGCGCTGTTCACGTTCGTCGCCTCGTGGACGAACTTCTTCTGGCCGTTCATCGTCCTGGGGTCGTCCAACCCCACGCTGCCGGTGAGCCTGCAGCTGCTGCAGGCGTCCTACTTCAAGGACTACTCGCTCATCATGGCCGGCGTCGTCCTGGCGACGATCCCGCTGATCCTGCTGTTCATCGTGGCCGGCAAGCAGCTGGTCTCCGGGATCATGGCGGGCGCGGTCAAGGGCTGAGCGGCCCGGCAGGACCCCGCCGGGGGCGCCGCTCGACGGTCGGGTGGCGCCCCCCGCGGCTGCCGTCGTGCACGGCGCAGCCATATCAGCGGCATATCATGTCGGCGCGAGCGGTGCCCATGACCGGAGGTGCCACGGTGCGGGAGGTGGCGCGGGAGATGGGGGCAGCGCCCGAACGCCCGATCCGTCGGCCGAACCTCGAGGACGTGGCCGCCCGGGCCGGCGTCTCCCGGGCCACCGTGTCACGGGTGGTGAACGGTCAGGCCACGGTGGCGCCCGAGCTCCGCGAGAAGGTGCAGCGGGCCGTCGACGAGCTGGGGTACGTGCCCAACCAGGCCGCCCGCAGCCTCATGACCCAGCGGGCCGACTCGATCGCCCTGGTGGCCTCCGAGCCGGACGTGCGCGTCTTCGGTGACCCGTTCTTCAGCGGCATCGTGCGCGGCGTGAGCCTGGAGGCCAACCGCGCCGGCCTGCAGGTGGTGCTGCTGATGGCGCAGTCCTACGAGGACCTGGAACGGGTGAAGCGCTACCTGCGTTCGGCTCCGGTCGACGGCGTGCTGCTGATCTCGGAGCACCAGTCCGAGGATCCCCTCCCCGAGATGCTGCAGCAGGCGGGGATCCCCCTGGTCATCGGCGGACGCCCGATGCAGTCGTGGGTCCGCCCGCTGTACGTCGACAACGACAACGTGACGGGCTCCCGGGCCGCCGCCGAGCGGCTGCGCGCGATCGGCCGGACCCGCATCGGGACGGTGGCCGGGCCGATCGACATGTCGGCGGGCATCGATCGCCTCCGAGGCTTCCAGGAGGGGATGGGCGAGGCCTTCCGGCCCGAGCTGGTGGAGCACGGGGACTTCACCCGGGAGGGGGGTGAGGCCGCGATGCTGCGCCTGCTGGAGCGGATCCCCGACCTCGACGGGGTCTTCGCCTCGTCCGACCTCACCGCCCTGGGTGCCCTGGCCGGCCTGCGCCGGGCCGGGCGCCGGGTGCCCGAGGACGTGGCCCTCGTGGGGTTCGACGACAACGAGTACGCCACCACCGCGGATCCGCCACTGACGACCGTGCGCCAGGACCCGTTCGTCCAGGGCCGCACCATGCTGCGCCTCTACCTGGCGCGCCACCGCCCCGATCTCGTCGTGGAGCCCGGGGACAGCCTCCCCGACGTGACCGACGTGGATCACGTGGTGCTGCCCACCCACCTGGTGGTGCGCGAGTCCGGCTGAGCCGGCCACCCCAGCAGCCGCCCGGTGATCGCGCGGGCCCCGGCAGGTCGTTCGTCACCGACCCGCCGGGGCCCGGTCCGCGCTCCTGCCCGGTCGGGGTGGACCGGGCAGGCAGTCCCTCACTCCAGCTCGTACGACCCCACGTCGGCGCCCGGGCCCTGCGGGCGGGCCACCCCGCGCTGGTCGGTCGCCGGCGACGCCGCGTCCTCGGCGGCGTCGATCGCGGGGCTGCCCGGCAGCAGGGCGTGGGTGCGCGTCGGCCCGCCGTTGTCGGCCAGCGGCGCCAGCTGGGCGTCGGCGGCGCGCAGGTCGGTGCCGACCGGGTTGCACGAGCCGTCGCCGAGCACGTTGTGCCCCAGCGAGGTGATGGCGACGGCGCCGGCCCCGAACGGGGCGAGGAAGCACTGGCCCCCGGGGTTGCCGGCGACGATGCTGTTGCGCAGCTCGAGGCTCGCGCTGCTGGGGCCGAACGTGCCGACGAACACCGCTGCCGGGGCCGCGACAGGCGAGGTGTTGCCGGTCACCGTCGAGTTGGTGAGCGTGGCCACGCCGTCGGTGACGAACAGCGCGCCGCCGTACCAGCCCGTGGACGCGTTGCCGCTGATCGTCGAGTTGTCGATCGCGACGGTGCCCAGCGTGCGCAGGCCGCCGCCGACGTCGGCGGACGTGTTGCCGCTGACGGTGCTGCGCACCAGCGTCGTGGTCGTGTTGAAGAACGAGTAGATCCCGCCGCCGGACCAGCCTGCGGTGTTGTCGGCCACGGTGCTGTCCACCAGCGTCAGGCTCGCGCCGTCGCCGTTGTAGATGCCGCCGCCCCCCTGCCAGAAGTCGCCGGCGTCCGTGGTCATGGTGTTGCCGGTGACCGTGGCGTGGTCGAGGGTGAGCGTGCCGTTGTTGAGCACCCCGCCGGCCAACTGGTAGCCGTAGCCGTTCGTGAGCACCAGGTGCCGCACGATGACCTCGATGCCCGGTCCGATGACGAGCACCCGGTCGTCGCCGCCGCCGTCGAGCGTGAGGCCCGGTGCCGCCGAGGCGTCGATCGTCACGCCGTACCCGGGGGCCAGTGGGCCGCTGAGGGGGATCGTCTCGCCGGCGAGGGTGGGCTCGAACGCGATGGTCCCGCCCTCGGCCACCTCCTCGAGCGCCCAGCGCAGCGAGCCCTCGCCCGCGTCGTCGGCGTTCGTCACCGTCACCTCGGCCGGCTTGGGCCGGCGGTCGACCTCGACCAGGTCGACCCGGACGACGCCGGTGGCCGTCCCGCCATCGGGCAGCGTGAAGCCGTAGCCCCAGACGTCGTCGAGGCCCAGGCCGTCATCGGGCGCCCCGGCGGGCTGCTGTGCGCTGCGGGTGAACGCCGCGAACGGCACGGTGATCCGCTGCCAGCCGGCCACCGCGTCGGTGAAGGAGGCCTCGAACCGCTCGGCGGTGTCCGGGCCCTGGTACACCCGCACGTAGTCGACGAGGTACTCCTGCGGATAGGTGTTGTCGGGATCGATGGCGCCGCCGAAGTTGCCGCCGATCGCGAAGTTGAGCAGGAGGAAGAACGGCTTCTCGAAGACCCACTCGTTCGGCGCCACGTCACCGGGGACGGCCTCGTGGTACGTGATGCCGTCCACGGACCAGGTGATCCGCTCCGGCTCCCACTCCACGGCGTAGGTGTGGTACTGCTCCTTGACCGGGCGGCCGAAGTCCCAGGTGCCCCCGAAGCTGGCGCCGCCGGCGTAGCCAGGCCCGTGGATCGTGCCGAAGATCTCGTTCGGCACCCGGCTGACGTACTCCATGACGTCGATCTCGCCCGCGGCCGGCCACGGGTTGTGCGTGATGTCGGTGCCGAGGCTCCAGAACGCGGGCCACAGGCCGTCGCCGCCGCTGGGCACCTGCAGCCGGGACTCGATCCGGCCGTAGGCGAACTCGGCCTTGTCCTGGGTGATGAGACGAGCGGACTCGTACTCACAGGGGCCGTAGTAGCACTCCTGCGACCCGTCGGCCTCGTCCAGCGTGATCACCAGGTTGCCCGCACCGTCGGTCTGGGCGTTCTTGGGATCGTCGGTGTAGTACTGGCGCTCCTCGTTGCCCCAGCCGTTCTTGCCGTCGGGGGTCGTGTCGCCGATCTCGTAGGACCACTTCGCCGGGTCCGGCGGGGTGCCCTTGGGGTCATCGAACTCGTCGCTCCAGACCTTCGTCCATCCCTCGGGGCCGGGATCGGCGGCGCGGTTGTCCTTCAGCGTGAGGGTGACCGCGTCGCCGGTGCCGGAGCCGTAGTACCAGAAGCTCAGCCCGGCGTCCTTGGACCAGTCCTGGCCCAGCGGGAAGTCGCGCCCGAACGAGACGGGGTCACCGTTGCCGACGAGCGGCGTGCCGTCCGCGAGCCTCCCGGTGAGCGCCAGGTCGGTCGAGTCGCAGTCGTATCCGGTCTCGTTGGCCCGGAAGTGGAACACGAGGTCACGCAGCCCGTCGCCGTTGACGTCCGCCTCGTGTCGCGTGGGGGTCTTCTTCCGGCCGCTCGTGTGCGTCTCGGCGGCCCTGCCGAACCGCACGGTGGTGTGGTCGATCCGGGTCGCGTCGAAGTCGGGCGTGCTCAGCACGTGGACCGGGATCACGCCCCTGCCGGCCTTGCAGGTGCTGCCCATCACGTCGAAGTCGACGATCAACGGCGTGGCCACCTCCAGGACCGCCTCGGCCGCGTCCTGGTCCGGACGCGCGAGATCCCCACCCCTGCGGACCGTGGGCGTCGCGAGGGCCAGCTCGGGATCAGCGGACCACCGGTACGCGCCCTGCTCGAAGTCGTCGAGGAGGCGTCGGTCGAACGTCTCGTCGTCCCTGATCATGACGGAGCCCTGGAACAGGGAGCCGCGCTCCATCCCCTGCGGGTCGGTCAGCCGGATGACGACCTGCTTGTCCCCGCCGAACTTGCTGTTGTCGGTCGTCTCCACCGGGAAGGTCAGCTCGGACGGGCCGCCGTTGGTGAAGGTCAGGGTGCCCGAGGTGGGCGTGAAGTCCTCGCCGGGGGTCGCGTTGGAGCGCTCCGTCGCGAAGTCGATGCTCACCTCGGCCGGGTCGTCCGGCCCCATGGCGCGATTGAGCCTGACCCGGACGTCGCCCGTCGTCCCCTCCTCGATCGAGGTGATCGCCTGGGCCAGGTTGACCGCCAGCGCCGGCGGCTGGCCGACGCCGAAGAGGCGCACGTTGTCGAGGTAGTAGGTCCGCGCACCGCCCGTGCCGAGGGTGCCGATCGCGTAGCCGTGCACCTCGAAGAGCCCGAGGCCGTCGTTGGGGGCGCCGTTGCCGATGTCCTTGCGCGTGAAGTCGGCGAATGGGAACTCGAGCAGCTTCCAGCCGCTGAAGTCGTCGGTGAACGGGACCGAGAACCGTTCGGCGTCGTCGGTGTCCGACCCGTCGTTGCGGTTGTCGAGCAGGTCGACGAACATCTGGGCCCCGGAGTCGTTGCCGTGCATCCAGAACGCGATGCCCTCGTGGCGCGACCAGTCCTGCGGTGTCCAGACGTCCCCGGCCGCGTTGGTGAGCCCGTGGATGAACCCAGCGAACGACGTCGAGTCGACGTCCATCTGCAGCACCCGATTCGCCGGGCCGGCCGAAGGCAGCTCGGGGGCCGGCGGGGTCCCGGTGGTCGCGATCGACACGGAGCTGCCGGCGCCGTTGAACGTGCAGAACCCGAGGGGCTCGGGCGGGGCGCAGGGCCCGCCAGGCGCGACGCCGTCCTCGAAGTCGTCGATCACCCGCAGGCCAAGGCCGACGTCGTCGAGGTACACGGTGTCGGCGTGGACCGGCAGGGGGATCGCCCACGCCCAGATCTCGGTCAGGGTGAAGCCGTCGTCCGGGGCGCCGCCCGGCTGGAAGCCCGCACTCCTGGCGAAGTCGGTGAACGGGATGCTGACGTGGCGCCACTCGCTGGTGGTGTCCTCGAACGGGGCGTTGAAGCGCTCGGAGGTGTCGGTGCTGGGATCGGACCGGTTGTCGGAGATCTCCACGAGGTAGGTCCTGCCGCTGCCCGTGCCCTTGAACCAGAAGTCGAAGGAGGTGGACGTGCTCCAGTCCTGGGGACCGGCCGCCACGAAGGCGGCCCCGAAGCCACCGAAGTCGGTGACGCTGTACTCCGCCTTCAGCAGGCCGTTGTCCCCGCTCTGGCCGGGGCGGGCCAGCGCGTCGCCGGCGGGGACCGAGACTGGGGTCGTCACGACCGAGGACGCCCCGTTGTAGACGAACCACTCGTCCGGCACGGCCGGCCCCTCGAAGTCGGCGAGCACGTCGGTCGCGCCGAGCTGCGCGCTGGCAGGGACCACCGCTGCGCCGACCAGGCCCGCGCCGAGCAGGCTGGCCGCAGCCGTGGCGGCGATCGCGCGACGGGGTCTCATCGTCCTGGTCATGGGATCTTCCTCCGGGGGACGAAACAGATTTGGAGAGCGCTCTCGGGAGAGCGCTCTTACACTGGCCGCGCGGCGATCGCGGTGTCAAGGCCGTGGCGGCCCCGATCCCCGTGGATCTGCCGGTCGCCCCATCCTGTTTCGGTGCGGACCGTGACGAAGCGGGCAGCGCAGGCGGCGCACCGCACGCGCTCTGGGATGGGACGGGCGCGGTGGGTCCGGTGCTGGCCACCGGTGGCAGCCCGCGTCGAGGGCCCGGCCTCCGGCGCCCGAGCGCGCGATCCATCCCGTCCCGGCAGCGAGGTCCGTGGGCCGGCTGGTGGCCAGCGGCATGGACCTTGACCGTGATCGGGGTCACCCCTAGTCTCGCGGCAACGGCACCCACCGGTGTCACCCAGCAGGGGTTCTCACGGCTCCACCCGTGGCGGCGAGGATTCCTCCTCCGCGAGATTTCGCCCGACAACAACCAGTGGCCCTCCGGTCCGCTCGGGAGGCGTGAGCCCGGTGGCCGCTCCCGACCCAGGAGAGCGTGATGGCCGTACTCGTCGTTCCCGGCGTCAGCGTGGAGGCACGGTTCGACGTCCTGCCCCCTGCCCCGGCCGCGTCCGGCGTCGTCGGCGTGGCCGCGATCGTCGACCACCCGCCTGTTCCCCGCAGCCTCGTGGGGGTGACGAAGGCCGCCGAGGTCGCCGACGTCCTCGGGCCCGGCACCCTCGTCTCGGCTCCCGAGATCACGCACGCCCTCGGCAACGGCGCCGCGGAGGTGGTGGTCGCGCCGGTGGTTGGCGGGGGCCCGGCGACGGCCGCGCTGACCAACCAGCAGTCCAACCCCGCCGTGCGGCTGCAGACGCGGTCCAACGGCAAATGGGGCAACACGCTCGCCGTCGACGTGCGGACCGTCAACGCCTCGGACGGCTCCCCGGTGCGCGCCACCATCCGGATCCTCCGCGCCGGTCGCGTCGTCGAGGAGTTCGCCGACCTGGTCGTGGAGCCCGGCTCCGCGCTGGACCTCTACGAGGTCCTCAACACCCGCTCGGCCTTCGTCGTGGCGCTGGATCCCTCCTTCGGGGACTCCGCACCCGCGCCCAGCACCTACAGCCTCGACGACGAGGACGGGGCCGCCGTCCCGATCGAGGGCGGCACCGAGACGCTGTTCACGCTGCTGCCCAAGCGCGGGGTCGATCCGGAGGGCCTCACCGTCCGGATCGACGTCCCCTCCAAGAACAGGATCCGGGTACGCGCGTTCCGCAACGGGGCGCTGCTCGAGGACTTCACCGACCTCACCATGAACCCCGATGCGCGGGCCAACCTCCCCAGCGTCCTGCTGCGCGACAGCGCGGTCGTCCACCTCCGGCAGGCCCACTCGCTGACCGGCGCCGAACGCCTGCCCGCAGCGACCATCGGCCCGGTGCCCTTCACCGGGGGCACCTCCCCGAACGTGGCGGCCTACCAGGAGGCCCTCGACCTGTTGGCCGGTGACCCCCGGATCAACCTGGTGCTCGCCGCGATCGAGCCCACGGCGGAGGACGCCGACGTCCAGGCCATCCACCAGGCGCTCGCCGCCCACGCGGTCACGCAGTCCGACGCCGGCGCGCCCCGCATCGCCTTCGGTGCGGTCACGGCCGACGAGGAGGCCGACCTCGACGCGATCCGCGACCACTCCGCCGCCGTGCGCGGGCGCCGCTTCGTCCTGGTCAGCCCCCCCGGCGCCACCGGGGCGGTGGTGGGCGCCATCGCCCGCCTCAGCCCGGAGGTCTCGCCCACCTTCAAGCCGGTGCCGCTGTTCGGGGTGCCGCCTGCCGCCTACCGCGAGAGCCAGCTGAACCGCCTGCTGGGCCCGACCCACAACGTGGCCGTGGTCCAGCAGCGCACCGGGCGGGGCGTCATCCTGCTCCGCGGCCTGGACACCTCCGGCGACCAGATCTCGGTCACCCGCGTCGCGGACGCGGCCATCCGCGAGGTCAAGGCGATCAGCGAGAACTTCATCGGCATCCTGAACACCGCGGACGCCCGGGCCGCGCTGCGCGAGCAGATCATCGCCACGTTCACGCGGATGGAGCGCGCCGGCCAGCTGGTGCCCTCCACCGACGGCGCCGACCCCGCCTTCCTGGTGGACGTCTACTCCACGCAGCTGGACTTCGCCCAGGGCATCGTCCGCATCGACATCGCCGTCCGGCCGGTCCGGTCGATCGACTACATCTACGCGACCATCCGCGTGAAGAACTGACGCGCCAGCGGAGAGGGGAACGCCATGCCAACGGTGTTCGTGGCCAACGAGAGCGCCGTGCTCGTCAACGGCGAGGCCGTCGAGGGCGTGCGGGCGGTCGAGTACCGCCGTGCCACCGTCCGCAGCGACCTGTACGCCATCGGGGCCGCCGAGCGGATCGGCGTCGTCTCGGGCCATCACAGCGTGGAGGGCCGGCTGCGGGTGGCCTCGGCCTCCCGGGCCCTGGACGCGCTGGGGGGAGACGACGTCTTCCAGATCTCGGCGCAGCTGCGCCACGGCGAGACCACCCTCACCGTGAGCTTCGACGAGTGCCTCCTGACCGAGAAGTCCTTCGCCATGGGTGCGGGCGGCCATGGCGAGGCGGTGTACGCCTTCACCGCCACCCGGGTGCGCGAGTCGGAGTAGGCGACCGGGAGGAGGCGACACCGTGGACAGCCTCGTCGAGCTGGTGCCGCAGTCCGGCCTCGTCCGCCTCGGAGCCACGTACCAGCCGTGCGTGCCGGGACCGGACGGGCACCTCACCGTGCACGGCCACGAGCTGCGGCCGCTCACCCTCGCCGAGTGCGACCTCATCGCGGCGTACGCCGCGGGCGGCGGTCCCGAGGTGAGCGCGGCGCTCGCGGTCCGGATGGCGAGCGTCGTCCCGATCGACCTCCTCGCCCAGCCCGACCGCGCCGGGTCGGCCGACGCCGGACCGGCCGCGGTGCGCCGCGCCGCCGTGGAGGCGGTCGCGCTCTACCTCGCGGGCGCGACGGGGAGCGGGTCGCTGCGCGGCGCCGGCGCGATCCTCGCGCAGCGGCTGGGCCTCCCGGTCCCGGAGGCCCTGCAGCTCACCGTCCTCGCGGTGGACGGGCTGGCGGCGCTCGCGCCGGCACCACCAGCGCCGCCGGACGACGGTTGGACCACGTTCGAGCTCGTCGCGGCGGGCACCGGGACCGACCGTGACGCGGCCGGGGCCGCCCCGCCCGAACCCAGGGCGGACGACGACGCCGCCGAGCTTCGCCGGGTCCGGGACCTGCTCGCCGCCCGGCTCGCGCACCGGCTGGCCGACCTGGCACGGCCGGCCGACGTCGCTGCGGACGAGCCGGCCTGGCCGGATCCCGTCCCATGGGTCCACGCGGCCGACGGGCCTCCCCGGGTCGACCGCTGGGGCGCGCCGGTCGTGGCGGCGGTGCCCGCTGATCCGCAGGCTGTCGCCGCCCCGGAGCTGGCGTCGACCGGGGCGGGGGCGATCGGGGCGGGGGCGACCGGGCACGGCACCGCCGCCGGCGTCCCGGACGCGACCGGCCCGCAGGCCGCGAGCGCCGGAGCACCCGGCCAGCTGGCCGGCCCCCGCCCACGCCGGGGGGACGGCCCCACGGCCGACCGGTGGGGCGACTCGCCGACCGCCAACGGGCCGGTCGCGCTCGATGCCGCCGGGCCCACGGCCGCAGCTGGAGGGGCGCGGCTGCCGCGGGAGGCTCCCGTCGCCCCGGCCGGCTCCGGTCGCAGCGCCGTACCCCTCGCCAGCACGGGCGGACCCGGCGATCGGCTGGCCTCCCACGCTCCTGCGGCCGCTCCGGCGTCACGGGCCGCGCATCCCGGTCCGCCACCCTCGGCGGCGTGGCGGAGTCCCGAGCAGGCCGAGCCGGACGGTCCCGCCGGGCGCCCACGCCGGGCGGGGCCGCGGGACGAGCCGGAGCCCGCCCGGCCGGGCTCGCCCGCCCCGGCCCCGGCTGAGCCGGCACCCCGGACCGCGGTCGCGGGCGGGGCGGTCGCCGTGGACCTCGACGACCTCGCGCTGCGACTGGCCGAGGACCTGCTGGCCATCGCCGACCTGCACGGGGTGGCCCGGTGAACGGCGCCGCCCGGCCGATGCCCCTGCTCGGCGACACCACGCTGGTCGCGGTGCAGCACATCAGCCAGACGATCCGCGCCGGCTTCCGCGACGTGCCCGTCCTCGGCCTCGAGGGTCACGCCCAGCAGCGCAGCGGCCGCCCGAGCCACCGCATCACCGTGGCCGGGGTGCTGACCGGCCCGACGGCACTCGACGACCTCGCCGCGCTGCAGGCCCTGGCCACGTCGGGGGAGGAGACCACCTTCGCCGCGGACATCGTCACCGCCCTCGACCTGCAGCAGGTGGTCGTCACCCGCTTCGAGGCCACCGAGCGGGCCGGCCGGCCGGGCGTGCTGGACTACCGGCTCGAGGTGGTCGAGAGCCCGCCGCTGCCACCACCGGCACAGCTGTCCGCCTTCGGCGCGCTCGACGACTTCGGCCTGGGCGACCTCGGCTTCGACACCGACATCCTCGGCGACCTCGAGGGCCTCGCCGGGGACATCGCCGGGGCGGTGGACGCCGCACTCGAGGCCGTTGCCGCGCTGGACGCCCTCGCCGGCCTGGCCAGCTTCGACTTCCAGGGCGTCCTCGATCCCGCCGCCAGGGTGTCCGACTCGGTCACCGAGGTCGCGGAGGGCCTGCAGACCGGCGTGGCCGCACTCGGCGAGCTGTTCGGCTCATGACCCTCACCCTCGCCGCGGTCGCCACCCTCGGCCAGCTCCGCTACAGCGCCCAGATCCTGTCCGTGCGCGCCCACCTCGGGCTGCTGCCCGGCGTGAACCGTGCCGAGGTGGCCATCGCGACCGGGGTGCGCGTCGACGCCACGCCGGGCACGGACGCCTCGGTGTCGCTCGACGGCGGCGACGGCGAGGCCACCGTCGTCACCGGCACCGTCGCGCGCGTGCACCGACACCCGCACGCCACGGTCGTCACCGTCACCGATGCCGGCGCCGCCCTCGCCGCGCTGCGCCCCACCGGGACCTACCACGGGCTGCCGATCGCCCAGGTCATCGGCGAGCTGGCCAGCGCGGCGGGGGTCGACACCGGCCTGCTGGCCGTGCTCGGCCAGGTCGCCGACTGGGTCCCCCAGCCGGGGCGGACCGCTGCCGACCACGTGGGCGAGCTCGCCCGGCTCGCCGGCGGCGTCGCCCACGTCGACGCCGGCGGGCGCCTCGTGGCCGCCCCCTGGCCGGTCGGTGTCCCGGACGCCGCCATGCGCCTGGACCGCGAGTTCCTCGCGCTGGCCATCCACGACCTCGACCCCGGCGTCGAGGAGGTCCCGGTCGGAGCGGGGGGCGCGGGGAGCGCCCTCGCGCCGGACGCCTGGCTGCCCGCGACGGACCCGGTCAGCACCGGCGCGGACCCCGACGCCACGCACCGGTGGCGGGCCACGCCCGTGCTGCGCACCCTCGCCGACGTACGCATCGCCACCGACGCCGCCACGAGCCGCCGCGCCTCCGCCAGCCGCCGGCTGGCCGCCACCTGCTGGCCCCAACCGGCCCGGCGCCCCGGCGACGTCGTCCAGATCCAGGCGGGTGACGACACCCAGGCCGGACCCTGGCTGCTCACCCGCGTGCGCCACGCCGTCGACCCGGTCACCGCCACCACCGTCCTGCACGGGGTGGCTGTCGGGAGCGCCCCCGGCGGGCTGCTCGCCGCCGCCTCCGGCGCCGTGGGAGGCCTGCTGTGACCGAGATGCTCTACGACGCCATCGCCAGGATCGCCCGGCACGAGGAGGCGGCCCGCTCGTGGGCGGGGATGGGCGTCGTGACCGAGGTGCACACCTCCGTCCTCGCCGGCGACGACCACGCCGTCACCCTGCGGCTGCGCGACTCCGGCGTCGTCGTCCCGAGGGTCCCGATCGCCGTGGGCGCGCTCGGCTTCGTGGCCACGCCCGCCGTCGGGGACCTCGTCATCGTCGTGTTCGCCGACGGCGACCCCCACGCGGGCGTCGTCGTCGGCCGGCTCCACCACCGCGACCTCGCGCCACCAGGGCACGCCGCCGGCCAGCTCGTCCTCGCGCTGCCGCCGGGGGACGCCTCGCCGGCCGTCGAGGCGCTCGCCGACCCGGCCACGCCCGAGGTCACCCTGCGGGTCGGGGACACCACGGTCGAGGTCACCGGGCGGACCGCGACGATCACCATCGGCGAGGCCACCCTCGAGGTGGACGGCAACAAGCCGCCCAGGATCACGATCAGCAGCGGCGAGGCGACGCTGACGCTGTCCGGCAACGGCGACGTGACGCTCGAGGCGTCGAAGGACCTCACCCTCAAGGCCGCGGCCAACCTCGTCCTCGAGGGCCAGGCCCGGGTCACCGTGTCGGGCGGCATCGTGGAGGTGAACTGACATGGGCACACCGGCCGCGACACAGGGCTCGCAGGTCATGGGCGTGGACCTCCACATCGTCATGGTCCCCACGCCCGGTGGACCGGTGCCCACCCCGCTGCCGCACCCCTTCTCGGGGGCGATCCAGAGCGGCCTGGCCACGACGGTCACGATCGGCGGCAGGCCGGCGGCCACGGTCGACAGCGTCGCGGTGAACAGCCCCGCGCACCTGCCCACCCCACCCGGCACCTCCTTCCAGAAGCCCCCCGCCAACCAGGGGGTGGTCGCCGTGGGATCCGCCACGGTCAGGCTCGGCGGCAGGCCGGCGGCCCGGGTGGGGGACCCGGTGCGCACGTGCAACGACCCGGCGGACGCGCCCGTGGGCACCGTCGTGGGACCCGCGGGGACGGTGATGATCGGATGAGCGCCGACCGCATGGGCTGCGACCTGCGGGTGGTCCTGGGCCCCCCGGGCATGGATGCGTCGGACTCCTCCGCCCTGGACCTGCGGCTGGGGGCCGGCACCGCCGAGCGGGGCCGCGAGGGCTACGCGGTGATCTCCGGGCGGGAGAACCTCGCCCAGGCCCTCATCCTGCGCCTGCTCACGCCGCGGGGCGCGCTGGCCGACCTCGGCCACGCCGGGTACGGGTCCAGGCTGCACGAGCTCATCGGGCGGCACCGCGACGAGACCAGTCGCGCGCTGTGCAAGGCCTTCGTGCTCGAGGCCATCGCGCAGGAGCCCCGGGTGGAGCCCAAGGCCGTGGCCTTCGCGTTCGACCCCCGGTCCGAGGGCCCGTCCGAGCTCCGGTTCGCCGTCACCGTCACCCCGGTGGACGGCTCGGGGCCGCTCACCGTGAGTCTGGAGGCGCAGCTGTGACCCCGGCCGGTTTCGTCCCACGCCGCTACCCGGACATCGTCCGGGACCTGCTCACGACCCTGACCGGCGGGACGGTCGGCGAGACCGCCGTGGTCCCCGCCGGTGACACCATCGAGCTGCGGCTGCTCAAGGACCGCCCCATCCGGCGCGTCTCCCACCTCGAGGGCGTGGTCGCGGTGACCCGGTCGACCGCGGACGGCGAGGAGGTCGTCGAGGTCCCCTACCGCTTCACCGACGCCGACTACGAGCTGGTGGCCTCGGGCGCGGCCGGCGGGGAGCCCGACGCCATCCGGTTCCGCCCGACCGGTCGGCGGCCCCCGGTGGGCTCGACCGTGACGGTGAACTACTACCCGTCCCGGGCGCGACCGGCGCCGGTGACCGACGTCAACGTGGGATCGGTGGTCCGCACGCTGCTCGAGGCGGTGGCGCGGGAGGTCGCGGTCGTCGAGGCGCAGCTGGGCCACGTCTACGACTCGGCCTTCCTCGACACCGCCGAGGGCAGCAGCCTCGACCGTGTCGTCGCCCTCGTCGGGGTCACCCGCCGCCCCGCCGGCGTCGCGACGGTGCAGGTGCGCTTCACGCGTGCCGCCGGCGGCACCGGGCGCATCGCCATCCCCGTCGGGACCGTGGTCGCGGACGCCGCGAACAACCGCTACGCCACCGCCCTGCCGCTCGTGCTCGAACCGGGGGAGCCCTCGCGCGAGGTCCTCGCCGCCGCCGTCTCGGCCCGCACCGCGGCCGTCGACGCCGGTGCCATCGACCGCATGGAGGTGCTCGTCGCGGGCGTGGGCAGCGTCGGCAACGACGCCGCCGCGGTCCCCGCCGCCGCCCCGGAGTCCGACGCCGACCTGCGTGCCCGCGCCCGGGGCGCGCTCGCGGTGGCGGCTCGCGGCACGGTGGACGCGCTGCACTACGGCGTGCTCTCGGTGCCCGGGGTCAAGGCGGTCAGCGTGACCGAGTTCCCCAACGGCGTCCCCGGCGAGATCGCCGTCAGCGTCGCCTACGAGGACCCGGGCGACCCCCTGGTCGCCGAGGCGGTGGCCGACCGCATCGAGGAGCTGCGCCCGGCCGGCGTGCGGGTGGTGCCGACCGCCGTCAGCGAGCTGGAGGTCCGGATCACCGCCAGCCTCACGCTCGCGGGCGCCGGTGTGCCGCCGCAGGACCTGCCCGCCGTCCAGGCCGGGGTGGAGCAGCGGGTCGTCGACCTCATCGCCCCGCTGCCGCCCGGGGCCGTGCTCCGGCAGGGCCCCCTCGTCCTCGCGGCCCTCGCCGACGCGCGGATCGTGGACGCCGCCTTCCACCTCGAGACCGACACCGGGGCCGGCCCGGGCGTCACCGCCACCGCGGCAGCCATCCTCGTCCCGAAGCGCCCCTTCACCTTCGAGGTGGCCACCGAGACCGGGCAGGCCGCCCCGGGCACCGGGATCGCCCTGGACGTCCACCTGCCGATCCGGCTCGTCGCCGGCGTCAGCGCCGCCGAGGCCACGGCCGCCCTCACGACGGCGGCCTCCTCGTGGGCCGCCGGTCTGCAGGCGGGCCAGGCGATCACCGTGGACGGGCTGCTCGCCGCCGTGCGCGACGACACCCGCTACCAGCTGCTGCGCGCGGAGGCCGCGGTCGTCGCCGAGACCGCCGGGCGGTTCCTCCAGCTCTCCGACGGCGTCGGCAGCCACCCGGTCGCCACCGACGACCGCGTCACGCTGCGCGGCACGGTCGTCGACGTCCGCGAGGGGAGTGCCTGATGGGCCGGCACGAGGCGCTCACCGCGCACCTGCCCCACCTCTACCGCGAGGGGCCGCTCGTCTCGGGGCTCACCGCCACGTGGGCCATCCAGCTCGACCTGCTCGACGAGGGCGCGCTCACCGTGCAGCGGGCCCACTGGTTCGACGTCACCCCGGACGACGCGGAGGCGGCGGCGCTCGCCGCCCTGCTCGACATCGTGCCGGAGGAGTTCCACGCCGACCTGCGCGAGTTCCGCCCGTGGGTGCACGCCCTGCGCGACGGTGTCCTGCGCGGCGGCTCCGTCACGCGCGAGGCGCTGCGGGTCCTGGTCGACCGCTACGTGCGCGGGTTCCAGGCCGCCACGGCCATCCGCATGGTCCCGCCCATCGACGCGTGGGCCGTCCCGGCACCGGGCGGGGCGCCCGCCCGCGCCGTGCTGCACGAGCACCCGAGCGTGCTGCGCGCGGCCCGCCTCCCCGCCACCGGCGCCGTCGAGCCGCTCGCCCGCCTGCACGTCACCAACCGCGGCATCGACCCGGCCCCGTGGGCGGTGGTGCTCACCGGCACGGGGGGCGGCGCCGAGTACGCCCCCTTCCTGGCCAACCGCACCACCGGTGACGCCGTCGTCCTCCGTGGCCGCATCGGGCTCGGCCAGGTCCTCGTGATCGCCCCGCGCGGTGACGACCGCAGCCGGCTGCGTGCCGAGCTCGACGGCGTCGACGTCACCGACCGGCTCGACACCTACCCGGCGCTGGTCACCAGCCCCGGCGGGCCGGGGCAGCGGTCGGCCGCGCCCGAGGCACTGCACCTGGCCCGCGGCGACAACGAGCTCTGGTTCCTCCCACTGGCCCACTACGACACCCCGGGCCTGGACCGCTACCTCCTGGCGCTCGCCGGCGACGCCCTGCGCACCGGGCGCTTCGACCAGACCGACTTCGACGCCGCCCTCTTCGCCCAGCCGCCCGAGGTCAGCGCCACGCTGCTGTGGGTGGAGGCGACCCCGGCCAGCCTCGAGGTGCAGCTGCCGGGCTGGGCGCTCATGGTGCCCGCGGGGGGCACCGACGCGGGGTGCGCCGCCCGCGAGCGCCTGCGGACCGGGCTGGACGTCGCCGTGGCCGACGCCGCCGCGGCGGGCGTCGCGACCGAGGTCGTCCTCGCCACGCTCACGGAGCGGCAGCCGGCCCGCGATCGACTGGTCGCGGTGCTGCCGCGCACCTTCCGCGAGGCCGGGCCCACGGGCGCGGACCGCATCACCGACGCCAGCGGCACCTTCGGCGTCACCGGCTTCGACGACTCCACACTCACCTGACGGGGAGGGCGGCACCCATGCGAGCACTGCTGCACCTGCAGCTCACCGACACCACCGGCCGCGTGCTGGCCGAGCGCCGCGCCCACAACACGGTCGTGGCGTCGGGCGCGCACCTGGTCGCGGCGCTGTTCTCCGGCAGCGGCGGCCCGATCACGCACATGGCCGTCGGCACCTCCGACGCCGACGCCGACGACGTCACCGTGACCGCGCTCACCAACGACGACGCCAACGGCGCCCCGCTGACCGGGGACACCGCCGCCGAGCTGGCGGCGGCCGCGTTCACCACGACCGAGGTCCCGCAGCGCCGCGTCGTGCGGGTGCGGGTGCGCGGCACCCTGCCCGCCGCCGCGGCCGTCGGCACGATCCGCGAGGCCGGGCTGCTGTCGCAGGGCGACGCCGGCACGGTGCTCTACAACCGGGTGGTGTTCGCCCCGATCGTCAAGGGCGACGACCACGAGCTGACGTTGTTCTGGGACGTCGACTTCCCGTTCGGCGACCTGCAGTGGCTGGTCTGAGAGGAGACGCGTGATGGCCAAGGCATCGTTCGACATCCGGCTGGAGGGCTTCCCGGCCGCCAACCGGGATGCCGTCATCGAGCTGGTCAACCAGGCGACCGGGCAGAAGGTGGAGCGCAAGCCCTTCCTGGACGGCTCCCTGCTGGTGCGCGACCTCGACCCCGGCACCTGGGAGCTGTCGGTCCGGCACCCCAACCTGGTCAACGCCATCGACCGGCGCCTGGTCCGGCTGTTCCCCCAGCCGATGCCGACCCGCGTGCCCGTGCTCGTCCGGCCCGACCTGTTCCGCGACACCCCGATCCGCGACATCCCCGACGCCGACCTCGGCCCGATCCAGCAGACCGCGGCCACGGTGGTGCGCACCCTCGACCCGATCGGGGGGAAGTCGCCGGGCGAGGTGATCCGCGCCGAGGACTGGAACGTCCTCGTGGGGGCGGTGGCGGACATCGCCCGGTCGCTCGGCGAGCTCACCCGGCTGGTCGCCCCGCAGGGCCACGACCACCCGGAGATCGCCGAGAAGATCGCCGAGGTGCAGGGCAACATCCAGCGGTTCACCGAGTCGTTCGGCAGGAGCCTGCTGGAGCTGCGTCGCGAGCTGGAGAGCGAGAACCTGCGCAAGCGGCTCGACCTCGTCCTGGACCGGGCGGGGGCCAGCACCGCGGTCCGCGAGCGCATCGGCTCGCGCATCGGCGACCTCGAGGTCAGCGCCCAGGCGCCCACCCCCGCGTGGGCGAACCGCATGGCCAGCCACGGCAACGCCCTCACCCGGGAGATCCTCGAGCTGGCCAACGAGCAGGGCGAGCCCGACGAGTTCCTCGCCCTGCCCGAGGTGTCCGGCACGCTGCAGCTGCTCGAGGGATTCGCCGCCGCGGGGGGGCAGACCAAGGCGGAGCAGGAGCTGGCGCTCTACCGCCAGACCGCGGCGCGCACCGGCACGCCGCTGCGCACCGTGCTGGGCGGGTGACCCGTGCCCACCGTCGCCGAGCTGGAGCGCCTCAAGGCGCTGGTCGACCAGCTGCTGCCCCTCACCCGGAAGCGCCGCGGCGAGCTGATCGAGGCCGAGGACTGGAACGCGGTCGTCGGTGCCCTCATCGAGGTGGGCCGTGCCGCGCTGGCCGACGAGGGTGACGCCACGGTGCCGCTGCACGAGCACACCGACCAGGTCACGATCGGATGGCTGGACCCCCGGCTGCGGGGGACGCTCACCGGCGGCGGGCCGAGGGATCCCGCCGCCGAGGCGGACCTGCGCAAGGTGCGTCGCGACCTCACCGGCCTGCGGGAGCGGGTGGACCGGGCCGACACCGCGTTGGGCGAGGTGCGCGCCCGGGTCACCGACGTCGGCACGACGCTCGAGCTGCGACAGGCCGACCTCACCCGACTCGACCGCAAGGTCCTCGGCGCCGCGGACACGCGCACCGACATCGCCGACCTGCGCACCACGCTGCGCTCGCTGGAGACCGACGTGGCGCGCGCCGTCGACGTCGGGGCCCGGCTGGAGATCGACGGCCAGCCGCTGGACGCCGCCGCCCTCGTCGCCAGGGTCGCGGAGGTGGAGCGGCTGCGGGACCGGCTCACCCGGGCCGACGGCACCGTGCTCGACGCCGCGGAGTTCGACCGGCAGGTCGCCCAGCTCTCCTCGTCGCTGGTCGGGGCCGACACCCTGACCACGGCGCTGGCGGAGCTGCGCGCCGACATCCTCGCCCGCGGCGAGATCGACCGGGACGCGGTGCTCGATGCCGCCCGTTCCGCCGGGCGCGAGGCCGCGGTGGCCCAGATGGACACCCTCGCGACCGGGCTGCGCGCTGAGCTCGCCGCCGGGATCCGGGGCATCGAGCCCGCGATCGCCACCGCCGTCGCCCGCGCCACCGACGACCTCGGCGACCAGGTGCTCGCCACCGCCCGCGCGGAGATCGCGACGGCGGTCCGCGACGGCGACGCCGCGCTGCGCGCGGAGCTGGAGGCGGCCCTCGCCAGCCGGATCCGGGCCACCACCGACCGGCTCAGCGCCGACCTCGAGGCGTTCGGCGAGCGCCTCGGCAGCATGGTGGGCAGCGAGCTGGAGGCGCGCATCCCGCGCATGCTCGCCCCGATGGAGGAGCGCCTCGGCAAGCTGGAGACCAGCATCCGGGTCACCGACGGCCGCCTCGGCGAGCTCGACGCCGCGCGGCTCGTCGACCGCACCCGCACCGAGGAGGCCCTGCGGACCGAGGCGAGGTCGCGCACGGACCTGCGCGCCGAGGTGGTCCGGCGGATCGACGCGGTCGACGCCGCCGTCCCCACCCAGGTCACCACCGCGGTGGACGCAGCCCGGGCCATCCTGCGCACCGAGCTGACGACCGCGGTGGACGCCGCCCGTCGCGACCTGGCCACCAGCCTGGCCGCGGTCGCGCGCCAGCAGGCTGCCACGGAGGTGCAGGTGCTCAGCACGAGCGTCCGCACCGACGTGCAGTCCGTGATCCGGCAGGAGATCGATGCCACGCTCGCCGGCGTGCGCGAGAGCCTCGCGGTCGAGGTCCGGGGCCTGCGCCAGCAGATCGGCGGCCTGGTGGCGGCTGAGGTCACCCGCGTCACCGCGGACGTCCCCCGCCTGGTGCGCGACCAGTTCGAGGCGTTCAAGCCCGAGCTGACCCGCATCGTCGACGGCCGGATCACCGAGATCGGCAAGCGCCCGATCGGCCGCGACGGCACCGTCCTCGGGCCGAGCGGGTGACCCCGTGCTGACCGAGTTCGAGACGAGGCTGGCGGAGGTGCTGGGGTCGCGGGTGCCGCCGCCGTTCCGCGGCCGGGTCGCCCGCAGCGACGGCCCCGGCCCCAGCGGCGCCGGCCCGGTGATCCGGGTGGGCGTCGCCGCCACCGAGCTGCTCGACCCGGACCTGGCCTCCACCCGCCCCGAGGTGGTGCCCGGCAGCGCGGACCCCCGCCGGGTGCTGCGGCTGGCCGCCACCGTGGTGCTGGACGTCACGCCGGGCCCGAACGGCGGCCGGCTCGAGGTGCTCCGCGGTCTCGACGCGGCCCTCTACGAGCTCGACAGCCCCGACCTGCGCTCCGGGGTGGCCCTGCGCACCGGCGGTGACCAGGGCTTCCTGCTCGACTCGCTCGCCCTCGGGCCCGGTGCCCCCGGGAGTGCCGACGCCCCGGCCCTCACGGTCCGTGCCGAGGGCTGGTTCTGGCCGGTCGGCGTCGCCGGGCGGTCGGGTCGCGCCATCGTCGCCGCCCTGGTCCGCGAGTTCCGGCTCCCGGTCGTCCTCACCGCCGCGGACGCCCTGGTGGCGGGCGGGGACCCGGTGGAGCTGCGCATCGCGCTCGGCGCCAGCGGGACGCTGCGCCTGCAGGACGGGGCCGCGTCGTCCCTGCCGGTCGGTGCGCTCGCGCTGCGGCTGGTCGCCGCCGACGGTGGCGCGGGGGACGGCACGCTCACCGGGGACCGGCCCGGTCCGGACGGCCACGCGCTGGCCGACCTCGTCGCAGGGGAGGCCCGGGTCACCTGCACCCCGCCCGCCGAACCGGTGACCGAGACCCTCGTGGTCCATGCGCACGCCCGCGACGACGACGGCGGCGAGCGCGTCGGCATGGAGCTGGCACGCTTCGACCTGGCGGTGGCGCCGTGACCGCGCTCGCCCCGACCGGGGAGATGCTCACGGGGATCGCCACCGTCAGCCACCTCCCGCTGCTCCCGGTGCAGCTGGGGCCCGCCGACCACGTCATCCCGGTCGCCTGGCGGCCCGTGGCCGGCGCCACCGGGGTGCGCGTCACCGAGGCGACGATCACCGTGGTCCCGGTCACGGCCGGCCCCGGCCGGGACCTCGGCGTCGGTGCGGCCGCCCGGGTCGAGCAGTCGGCCATCGACGTCACCAGCCCCGAGCCGGGCGCCCCCACCCGTGCCCTGGTCATCCCGGACCTGGCCCGGCACGAGGGCGACACCGCGGTCCCGGTCACCGACCTCGACGGCTCGGACGGCCACCGGCTCGTGGTGCGGCCGGTGGTCGGCGGCCAGGCGCAGGCGCCCGTGGTGGCGGTGCCCGCGCTGCCCCGGGCCGGCATGCGCCCGGCCCTGCTCACCGGCGGATCGCTGAGCGGCAGCCGTCTCACGCTGCCGGACCTGCCGGGGGGCCGCTTCGAGGTCACCCTCTGCACCGGCGGCGCCCCGGAGGACTTCGCGCCCGTGCTGGTCTCCTGCGGGGACGTGCGCGTCCTCGCCGCCCCCGGCCCGGTGGGGCTGCACGTGCTCGGACCGGACGGGGCCGAGGTGTACGCCCTCACCGGTCCCCTCGTCGGGACGACCACGGTCGACGTGCGGGCCGCCCTCGAGCGGCACCTCGCGGCCCACGCCGAGCACCCCACCGCCGACATCGTGCTCCGGGTCGACGGGCAGGGCAGCGCCGGCGTGGCCCTGGCCGTCACCGGGGTCATCGAACGACGGGTGCCCGGCCGGCCCCGGGTCACCCTCGAGGGCGAGGCCGTGGACCTCGACGTCCCGCCGCCCGCCCCCGGCCGCACGCCCGCCCGCAGCCTCGCGACCATCACCGTCACCCACGCCGGCCTCGCCCTCCACCCGCTCTCCGACGCCGTCCCCACGGCCACCGGGGCACTCGCCGGCCCGGTGGTGCGCGACAGCGCCGTCGTCCGGGAGCTGCCACCGGAGGCGCTGGCCGGGCTGGCGCTGCGGCGCGTCGCGGTCGTGGGCCGCGCCCTCACCGCCTGCGACCTCACCCTCGAGGTGCTCGGCCGCACGGCGACCCGGCAGGACCTGCCCGCCGCCGCCGGCCCCGCCCGCCCCCAGGTGGTGTGGTTCGACCTCGGCGCGGACGTCACCGTGGACCGGCCGGTGCGGGTCGGCCTGACCGCCACCCGAGGGGCGTTCGGCTGGGTCGCCGCGCCGGACCCGCTGGTGCGCCTCGCGGTGGCCACCGCCCCCGCCGGGCGGACCGTGCAGGTGGGGGACGTCGCCGTGGCCCTCACCGGCCCCGAGACGACGGTGGCGGCGACCCTGCGCGGGGCGCCCCCGTGGCGCGTGGCCACCGACCAGTTCTGCGACGTCGCCCTCGCCGACACCGTCCTGGAGTTCGCGCCATGAGCCTGCTCGACGACCTCACGTCCCTCGACCTGTCGCTCGCCGTCGAGGGCCAGGTGGACCTGCGCGACGTCCTCGACGCACCGGCCCTGCGCGACCTGCTCGAGGGCGGCGCCGCCACCAGCGTCCTGGGCGACCTGGGCACCGTGCTCGCCGCCGCCCGCGCCGGGTTCGACGACCCCGCCGCACTGGTCGCCCCGATCGCCGAGCAGCTCACCGGGGTGCTCGACGCCGTCGGCCTCGACGACCTCCCGCTCGCCGAGTACGTCGAGGCCGTCACCGCCGGGGCCCGTGTGGTGGCCGGGCTGGTGGAGGGCCTGGCCGGCGACCCGCGGGCGCTGGCCGCCGGCGGCACCAGCCTCGGCGACCTGTTGGACGGTGCGGGCGGGCCGTTCGCCGACCATGCCCGCGCCGTCAGCTCCGGCATGAGCCAGTTCCGCGCGCTCGTGGAGACCGTCGAGGGCGGCCTGCCGGAGGACCCCGTCGAGCTGCTCGGGCCCGCGCTGCAGATCCTGCTGCCGTTCCCCACCGCCGGGATCGACGCCGTGCGGGCGTGGGCGGGCGCCGTCACCGTCCGCCTCGACGCCATCACGGTCGACCCGCGGCTCACCGAGGGGCTGGTCCGGGCGCTGGACGAGGTCCGGCTGGCCGCGGAGGCGGGGGACGTGGCTCGCGTCCGCGCCGCGCTGCTGGTCGTGGCCCAGGTGCGGGCCAGCACGGTCGGCCAGCTCGCCGACGCCCTGCGCCGGGCCGCCGCCGCCCTCGCCGGCCTCGGCGTCGAGCAGGGCCTGGACAGCGTGCGGGAGCTGCGCGGCCTGCTCGCCGGGGCCGACGACACCGCCCTCGACCTGCTCGCCGGATGGCGGGCCACCCTCGCGGAGTTCCGCGGCACGGTGGAGGACATCGACCCGGCCGTGGCCGTGGCCAGGTTCGGCGAGCTGCTCGACCTGGCCGAGGCGCGGGCCACCGAGGTGCTCCTCGGGGCGGTCGACGAGGCGGTCGCCGCCGTGACCCGGGCGCTGCGCGACCTGCTGCGCGAGCTCCCGCTCCGGCCGCTGCGCCAGCAGCTGGGCGACGCGATCGCCGCCGTCGCCGCCGCCATCGACGACGCGGACCTCGACGCGCCCGTCGCCGCCATCCGCGACCAGCTCGCCCAGCTGTCCGGCGTGCTGGTCGAGGCCGACCCGGCCGCGCTGGTGCAGGCTGCCGTCGGCGAGCTCGAGGACGTGCTGCGCACCGCCATCGACGCCATCGAGCAGGCGCTGGGCAAGGTCACCGACGGCATCGACGCCGTCGCCGGCCAGGCCGAGCAGGTGCTCGGCCGGGCGGTCGCCGGGCTGCAGGAGTTCCGCGGTGTCGTGGACCGGATCACGGCCGCCATCGAGGACGCCGGGATCCTGCAGGCCGCCGAGGAGATCGCCGCGGCGCTGCAGGACCTGCGGGCCCAGGTCACCGAGCTCCTCCAGGACGCGCCGCTGCCCGAGCCGCTGCGCGCCTCCGTCGAGCAGCTCGTCGCGCTGGTGGAGTCCATCGACGTGGAGGAGGCCGTCGGGCGGCCGCTGCGGGAGGTCGCGGCCCGCCTCGCGATCCCCGACGACGTCGCCACGACCGTCGGCGACGGGCTGCGGGCCGTGGCCGACGCCGTGCACGCGCTGGTCCCCACCCAGGTGATCGCCGACCTCGAGGCCGCCATGGCGGGCTTCCTCGACGAGGTCGAGCACCTCGACCTCACCCAGCTCACCGCCGGGATCACCGACGTGGTGGACGACGCCGCCGCCGTGTTCGAGGGCATCGACCTGGTCGCGCTCGTGGAACCGGCCGGGGCGGTGCACGACCAGGTGCTCGCCGCCGTCGACCGCCTGCACCCGCGCACCCTGCTCGCCCCGGTGATCCGGGCCCACGCCGAGCTGCTCGGTGCCCTGCCCCTGCCCGATCCCGAGACGATGACGACCCGCGCCGCCGGCGTCGTGGGCTCGGCTGGCGAGTCGGTGGCCCGCGCCGCCGCGGAGCCGCTGCGCCAGGCCGTCGACCCGCGGGCCACCACGCCCCCCGCCGGGGCCACCGCCGCGCCGCCCCGCGAGGAACCACCCGCCGACCTGCGGCCCGGCGACGTCGTGCGCCTCATCGGGTTCCTCCCCAACAAGCTGCGCGAGGCCCTGGCCGCGCTGGACGCCGGCGCCGCCGGCGCGGTGCTCGACCACGTCGACGCGCTGCTGCACGGCACCGCCACCACGCTTCGGGCGGTCCGCGACCGCCTCGCCGCCATCGACGCCGCGGTGGCCGCGGCCCTGGACGCCGCCCTCGCCCCGGTCACCGCCGCGCAGGTGGACGCCCAGCTCGCCCTCGAGGGCTCGGCGGTGCTGTCCGCCGAGGGCTTCGACGCCACGGCGTCGTTCGCGCTGCTCGTCGACGCCGGGCCCGCCGGGCTGCAGCTCGCCGTGGACGGCGAGACCCGCCTGGTCGGCGAGCGGGCCGCTCGTGCCCGCGGCGCCCTCGTCGGCGCCGCCGCGGCGGACCTCGACGCCGCGGCCGACCTGCTCGACGCCCTGCTGCCCGGTGACGTCACGCGGGACCTCGACGCCCTCCTGGCCGCCCTCGACCCGGAGCCGATCGCCGCCGAGCTGGACCTCCTGCTGGCCGCCGTCGTCGACCTCATGCCCGGGTTCCTCGACGCCGCGGAGGCCGAGCTGCGCGACCTCGAGGCCCGCATCCGCCGGCTCATCGACCTGTTCAACCCCGGCGCGCTCGCCCTGCGCTTCCTGGCCGTGCTCGACGTGGTGCGCGAGGAGATGGCCGTCCTGGACCCCGGCCGCCTCGCCGACGAGCTGGGCGAGGTCCACGCCCAGATCCGCGCCGCCGTCCAGGCGTGGGACCCGCGGGCCCTGGCCGCCGACCTCGACGGGCTGCTCGCGGACGTCGCCGCCGCCCTGGCCGGGCTCGACCCCGCCGGCCTGGTGCCCGACCTCTCCGGCATCACCGCCCAGGCCGCGCGCATCGGCGACATCCTCCCGGTCAACGCCCTCGCCGGGGTGGGGGGTCAGCTGGAGGCGGTGGGCGCCGAGCTGCGGGCGCTCGACCTCGACGAGATGATCGCCGCCGTCAACGCGCTCGGCCCCGAGGTGGCCGACGCCATCGCCCTGCTGGTGGAGGCGGTGCAGGACGAGCTCATCGCCCTGCTCGAGTCCATCCGCTACGCCACGGGCAGCGCCTCGGTCTCCGTCTCGGCGTCGACGGGAGGGTCGACATGAGCACCGCCACGCTGGGCGCGGTCACCACGACCCGCCTCGTCCTGCCCAGGGGTGCGGGCACCCTGGAGTTCCACCGCGACCGGGCCACCGGCGCCCTGCTCGGCATCGAGGGAGGGGGCACCACCTACCTGCGGGTGGAACCGGACGGCACGCGCACGTGGCCGGGCGTGTGCCGGGTCCGCGAGGAGCGCACCCCGGACGGCACGGCCCGCCACGTCGAGACCGCGGCGGCCAGCTGGACCGAGCACTACCGCTGGCAGGCGGACCGGCTGGTCGAGGTCGACGGGGTCGAGGTGCGCCGCGATGCCGACGGGCGGGTGATCGCCTGCCTCCCCGGCGGCGCCGACCCCGCCCCCGCCTCCCACCGCTGGCTCTACGCCCACCACGGCCCCGGCCCCATCCACATCACCACCCCGGCCGGCGCACGCCAGATCGCCACGACGCCCGACGGCGTCGTGCGCTCCTGGCGCGAGGGCGGCCGGACCCACCGCTGCGCCTGGGCGGGCAGCGGCGCCCGGCTCCCCCTGCCCCGGCCCACCGCCGACCACGTCGACGAGGCCGGCCGGCACTGGGCCACCCTCGACGCCCGCGGCCATGTCCGCCACCTCTACCTCTGGGACGGCACCCGCTGCCTGGCCCGGGTCGACGGCCCTGTCGGGGCCCCCCTCGCCGCGGTGTTCTCGCTCGACCCGTCCGCCACCCCGGTCCGCATCGTCACCCCGCAGGGCGTCACCCGGGTCCCCCGCGACGCCTACGGCGAGGGCCTGCTCGCCCACCCCGGCGTCCCCGGCCTGTTCGGCGGGCACGTCCGCGACGGCGTCGTCCACCTGCCGCTGCGGCGCCTGGACCCCCGCACCGGCACCTGGTGCGAGCCGGACCCCCTGGACGGCGGCGACGGGGACCCCCGCCGCGCCGGTGGCTTCCCCGGCGAGCTGCCCGTCGAGCCCGACCCGCGGTCCCGCTACGAGGTGTGCCGCGGCGACCCCATCGGCCGGGCCGACCCCACGGGTGGGGTGTCCGCCGGCCTGGTCATCTCGACGCTGACCTGGTCCTTCCAGAACAACATCCTCACGTTCTTCGGGATCGACTGGTGGTTCAACCTGTTCGCGTCCCTGGTCTCCTGGTCGCCCTTCTTCGGGTCCGACGGCCTGGCCGCCTCGTCCCACCGCGGCGGCTTCGGCGTGCGCCGCGACGGGGTCATCAACCGGATCACCGGCGGCCGGGCCTTCACCACCCAGCACATCGTGTGGGCGCCCGACGAGGAGTTCGCCGAGCTCCAGCGCGGCGAGGTCATCGACGCCGGCACCTTCGCCCCCACCCACTACGGCGCCATCCTCGCCGCCGCGCCGGCCGGCCGGCCCCGCACCCTGCTGGCGTCCATGTCGCTGGCGGGCCGGGACTGGGTGCGCCCCGGCAGCCTGCCCGCCTGGACGCGCCACGGCGGCGTGGGCGCACCGGTGGCCCCCGGCACGCTGACGCCCTGGTTCCCGAGCGGCGGCCTGCACCTGGACACCGCCCTGGACACCCGCCACGACGTCGCGTGCACGGTCACCGAGCTGGTGCCCGGCGCGAGCGCCGTCGGGACGCTGGAGCCGCGCACCTTCCTCACCGCCCGCGCCGCCACCGGGCTCGGCGCCGGGGACCGGGTGGTGGTCGACGACGGGACCACCCTCGCCCTCGCCGGCGTGGTGGGGACGGTCCCCGTGGCCGGCGCGGAGCGGGTGCAGCTGGACGGGGACCTGCCCGCCCTCGGCACCAGCGGGTTGACCCTGACGCAGGTGACCGCCGCACCGGCGAGCTCGGAGCAGCGCCCGGCCGGCGCGCCCGCCGACTCCCTCGACGCCCGGGGCACCACCGCCACCTACGCCGCCAACGACCTGCTGCGGCTCACCGACGGCGGTGGCGTCGTCACCGTGGCGCGGGTCAGCGGGCTGCAGGCCGCCGTCCCGCTGGAGCGCCCGCTTCCCGTCGACGTGCCCGCACCCGTCGAGGTGGCCCTCGGCGTGGCCGGTGCCGGGACCCCGGTCACGCTCGCCGGCGCGAACCTCGACTTCGGGACCGCCACCCGACCCGCGGTCGGCACCGTCGGGGCGGTCACCGGCGGCGGCGCGACCACCGGGGTGCGCATCGTCGGGCACGACGGCGCCTCCGCGGCCGTCCTCGACGCACCCCTGCCCGCGGCGATCGCCGGCGCGGCCACCATCGCCTTCCACCCGGTCTCCGCCGGACCGGTCCTCGGCCGGGCCGCTGGCCCCTTCGGTGCCGACGCCCGCCTCACCTACGTGCCCGAGGTGGCCGGCGCGGCCCCCGACGGCGCGGCCGGCACGGTGCTGCTGCGCTGCAGCGGCGGCGGCCAGACCCACGTCCGGGTGGTGCCCGGCGCGCCCGCGCACGACGTCGTGGTGCTGGACCGCGCCCTCGGCGGGGCCTCGCCCTGGACGGTGGAGCGGTTCCCGCTCGCGCCCGGCGCCCGGCCCGTCACCGAGCTGACCCGCGCCGACGTCGTCGGGCTGGTGGTGCCGGACCCGGCGCCGTTCGCCGCCGCCCCGGCCGTGTTCCTCACCCGTGTCACCGGCGACCCACCCACCGCTGCCACGACCCTCCTGGCCGGCGTGGACGTCGCCGCCGGCGTGGTGCGCACCACGCGGCCCACCCCGACGCCGTCGCCCGACCTCGAGCCGGGCCGGCCCGTGCTCGTCGGTGGTCGGGTCGCGAGCGTGCGCACCATCCGGGTCACCGTCACCCTCGACCGCCCCTACGACCTGACCGGCAGCGGCCTGCGCGCCGTCGGCCTCACCGGCACCGGCTGGGTGTACGCCTGCGACGTCCTCGCGCCCGCCGAGGTGCTGGCCAGGCCCCGGACCCGCATTGGTGGCGCCGACGTCGACGTGCCCTTCCCGCGCTTCCGGGTCGGCGACGTGGTGCGCGTGCAGGAGGCGGGGGGACCCGTCACCTGGCACCGGGTGGAGTCCGCCATCGGTGGGCGGCTGCGCCTCGCCGACGGCCCGGTCCTCACCGCCGGGGCCACCGCCACCATCCAGCACGCCGCCACCACCGACCCACGCACCGGTGGGCCGTTCCTCGCCATCGACGGGACCCGCTCCGGCTCGGGCCCGACGGCGCAGGTCACGTTCGCGGTCTGGCGGCCCGACGCGCTGGCCGGCGGTCCCATCGGGATCGTCGACGGCGACGTCACCCACCCGGCCACCGTGGTGGCGGGCGGGCAGCCGCTGGAGGTCACCTTCGGGGAGGCCTTCGACGCCGCCGGGGTGGACGTCGCCTCGCTGGACCGGCAGGCCGACGCCTTCGTGACCACCCTCGCCCGGGACGGCGGGGTGCTGCTGGTCGAGGGCGCCACTGCCACAGCCCTGGGCACCCCGGCGGGCCAGTCGCTCGCCGCGGTGGCCTACGGGCCCGGCGCCGTCCCGGCCGCCGCAGGGACGGTGGGCCCGGGGACCCTGCTGGTGCCGGAGTCCGAGCGCACCGAGATCGACCGCGGCCAGGCCTTGGTCGACCACGAGCTCGAGCACACCCTGCAGTACGCGAAGTGGGGCCCGCTGTGGTTCAACGCCTTCCCGATGCTGGCCCTGGAGCTCCCGGGCATCCTCGCGACGGACACCGAGCTGCCGGACTACTCCCGCTTCCTCGACGCCTCCGTGGCCGCCGGCACCGGCAGCGACTGGGCGCTGACGATCCCGGCGACGGCGGGGGTGTCGATCGCCGCGCAGGACACCCTCCAGGTGGTCCAGGGGTCCCGGCGCGCCCAGGTGCGGGTCCGGTCGGTGAGCGGCAGCGTGTACACGGTGCGGGCGGAGGGCGCCGCGCCGCCCACCGGCCAGGTCAGCGTCCGCAAGCACCAGAACGCCACGCGGTTCGACGTGGTGCACGCCATCCTCGACCTGCTGACGCACGGCGGGCTGGTCAACGTGCTGGCGGGATCCACGTGGGGCGGCATCTTCTGGCTCATCGGCAAGGGCGCCTACGGGCTGGGGCGCGCCATCGCGGGCACGGGGGACCTGCACCCGGCCACCGTGGGGGCCGGGGGCGGATCCCTCACCCTCGCCGACGACGCCGGGCGGGGCGCCATCCGCGAGTCCGGGCGCGTCGTCGTGCGGCAGGGCGACACCACCGTGGTGCGCACCATGACGCGCAGTGGCGACGCCGTGACGCTCACCGAGGCGGTGACGTTCACCGGCGGCGTGCAGGTGGCGATGTACGACACCCACGACCCCGGCAGCCACTTCGACTGGTACGACTACCGCCCCGCCACCATCGACGCCGACAACCCGGCGCGCCTCACGGTGGACGGGGGGTCGTTCGCCGCCGACGACCGCGTGCAGGTGAAGTACCGGGCCCGCGAGTTCAAGGCCGACGTCACGGCGGTGGCCGGGTCGGTGGTGGAGCTGCTGGAGCCCATCACCGTCGTCGACGGGGAGCGCTCGGCGCGGATCGCGAAGGTGGGATCGCACGATCCGCTCGGCAACGCCGACTCGGCCGCGATGGTCGAGATGGGCATGGGCTGGATGAAGTGGGTGTTCGACCCGTACGGCCAGATCGAGTACGCGGCAGCGCCGCGCAAGGAATGGGCCCGCTGGCTGCTGCGCGTCATGCGGTGGGTCCTCGGCACGCAGAACTTCAGCCTGCTGCCCTTCGGGTACGTCTGGTGGAAGCGCCTGTTCGGGATCCAGCCCGAGCACCTCGCCCCGATCGAGCAGGAGGCCTCCTCGCAGAGCGGGGACCTCTACTCCCCGCTGGGCCGGCTGACCGGGGAGTGCCGCGCGGACGGGTTCGCGCGGGCCCGCATGGTGGTGGGCGACGTGGCCCGCTACCGGTACTGGCCGCTGGACCGGACCCGCTCGTTCGTGGACGACGGCGGGCTCGACGCGCCGGGCCTCCTGCTGGACCGCGACGGCGCCGGTGCCGCCGTGTCGACGCTGCGCGTGCTGCCGAACCGGGCGGGCACCGGGCCGGCCGGTGACCCGAACGGCACCACGGTGGTGGGGCCGACGGCCGAACCGGGCCGGTCCGTCTTCGACGGGTTCTCCCGGCGGGACCCCGACCCGCGGCTGGTGCCGGCGAGCGGCGGGGGAGCAGCGGCGGACCCGCTGGGGTTCCTGCCAGCCCCGGTGGCGTCGATCCCGGCCAGCGCGAGGTCGCAGAAGACGCTGGGCACCTACGTGGCGTTCACGCGCCCGGGCGAGCACCGGGTGACCACCGTCAACGGCATCTTCGGGGGTGCCGAGGCGCGGGACACCCACCGTGAGCAGATGCAGCCGCTCTACTTCGACGTCACCGCGGAGGACGTGGCGGTGACGGTGGCGGGCCAGGCGGTGGCCGAGGGGGGGACGGTGGTCCTGGTCCCGTTCCAGCGCGCGGCGGTGGAGGTGACCCCCAACGGCTCGCGCACGTACCGGTTGACGGTGGACGACCCGGGCAGCTCCGCGGTGCTGCGGACCGAGGGCCTGCGCCTGGTGGGCGTCGGGGCCGGTGCCGCGGAGCCGGTGGAGGTCAGCCGGTTCCACGCGGCGGCCGGCGGCTCCTACGCCCCGGGCGGCCTGGCGTTCGCCGGGATGCACCTGTCGCGGGAGGTGGACATCCCGGTGCGTCGCTTCACCGCGCAGGTGGTGGACTCCCTGGAGCTGCGGTCCGCGGCCGAACCCACGGCGGCGACGGTGCCGAGCCTGGCCATCGGGGCGGAGGCGTTCCTGCTGGTGCCGGCGCCGATCGCCCGAGCGCCCCGGGTCACGTCGGTGGACGGGTCCGCGCCGCCGGCGGGGGCGGCCAACCCGGTGTCCCGGGTGGCCAGCCCCGGGGCGGCGACCGCCGCGTTCCTCGGGGTGTCCGGCGCGGCCTTCCGGGTGTCCTTCCCCGCGGCGAGCGCCCCGGGTGCGTACGTGCTCACCGTCGACGTGGGAACGGGGACGTCCTCGGTGCCGCTCACCTGCGCGTTCACGCTGGCGCCGTGACACGGTCGTCCGCCGATCGTTCCCCCCAGGTCCGCCGGAGCCCGAGGAGGTGCACGGCTCAGGGGGCGGGTCGGCTGTGCCGATACCGCAGTGGAGGGGGCCCGTCCCGGGTCATTGCCGGCCCTGGTTCCCCCGGATGCCCCCGCCGGGGCCCATTGCCCCCCGCGGGGGTCTCCGTCACCGTGCGGTCGCGCCGCATGGCTCCGCGACCGTGGCCAGGATCCTGGATCGCCGCCTGTGTCCGGGTGAGCTTGGCCTCTGGCGCAGCGCACCGATTCGTGCTACGCGTGGCATGGAGGGGATGACCATGGCGAGGACGAGCGGATACGTGGGAACCCTCGAGGTGGAGACGAGGGGTCATGACCGCGTCTGGATCGGGCTCACGCAGAGCGCCAATGACAACGACTGGATCAGGGTTGCCCGCAAGCGGGCGTGGTTCACGCTGGACCTGGAGACCGCGGATCGCCCGGTCCATCTCGCAGAACTCGCACTGCTGAAGCAGGCGCTCACCGAGGGGCTCCAGGTCCAGGTGTCCCATGATGGCGCGGCGGCCTTCCACAAGAGCGTGGCGGGGGACGCGTTCGACTGCACGGGCGTCAGAGTCCTCCGTTCGCCGATGCACTTCTCCTGACGGGGGTGCGGGATGGCGGACACCAGCGTGTCAGCAGGCGCGGCCCGCGAGGACGGGTCGGTACCGTACGAGCTCGGCAAGCCCAACTGGCAGGGCCGCGAGATCCCCGACATCGATGATCCGTCCCGGTCGAGCCGCATCCTCGAGGGCCGGATGTGCGACGTGCTGATCCTCGGTGATGGCTTCCAGAGCCGGGCGGAGTTCGAGCAGCAACTCGCCTCGTGGATCAGCTCCTTCTACGCGCTGACCGTCTACGACGTGTTCCGCGGGGCCTTCCGGGTTCGGGCCCTGTATCGCCACTCCGCAGAGCGAGCCTCCCCCAGCCGGGGCTCCTACTACCGCGTGAGCATCGAGGAGGGCAAGGTCGCCGACGGCGAATGGTGGGAGGGCAGCTCCGACGACGACGTCACCTTTCGGCAGCGCGTCTTCGAGGATGTCGATTCGTTCCCCGACGTCAACCTGCGGCGCTACCCCAGCGGGCTCAGCTTCGGCGGGCAGAACACCTACATGGGCGACTGGTTGTTCGGCCTCTACCGCAATCTGGTCGTCGCCCTGCTGGTGCACACGGACAGCGATCCGACGCCGAGCGGGCGCCACTTCCGCATCGCCAGGGAGCCCGATCCCGATCCAGACCGGGGTGCCGATCCCACGCGGCTCGTGGTCGCCGCAGGCGGGTCGTCGGCCCTGCACGAGTTCAGCCACGCGTTCGGCCTGCTGACGGACGAGTACATCAAGGATCGCGGGAAGCGGTCGAATCGTGTCAATCCCACCAGGCCGAGTGTCTTCACCCTGACGAACGTGAGCTACAGCGACAGGTACGCGGAGGTGCCGTGGCTCCACCTGAGTCCCTGGGGTCGGGATGCTCGACAGTCCGGTGGCGACGAACCCTCGCCAGTGGTCGGCTGGCTGTGGGTGGGCGGGAGCAGCCAGCTGGGGGTCTGGCACAGCGAGTACCGCTGCCTGATGAACGGCGGCGGCGACAACTTCGCCTTCACGCAGGACGAGGGCTCCGACCCCACCGCCGGCCCCGACGGCGTCTACGAGGAGGACGACGACGGAGCATGGTTGCGCGAGCATCGCTTCTGCCTGTGGTGTCAGGAGGTCGTGACGCTGCGGGTCCTGGAACGGACCGGGCAGCTCGACTCCGCAGCGGATCCGACCGACTTCCTGGGCAAGGGCGAGTACTGGTACTCGCGCTGGACCAGCGAGCTGCGTGACCACTACTGGCGCCTGTTCGACGTGTCCCGCCAGATCCGTGACAGCGAGGCCAGGTACGCCGCGATGCATCCCGGGGCGTCCGGTGAACGCCTCGACGCATCCGATCTCTACACCGCCTTCCGGGCAGACGACCCCGGTCCCGCGACCGAGCCGCCCGACGACGACGAGAACTGGGCGCTGCTGCTCGGTTGAGCGCGGGGCCGGCACGACTGGTGCCGTGCGATCAGCCGGTCAGGACCCTGACGCCGGAGCCCAGATGACGATCGTGCCCACGCCGGAGGCGACCGCGCCCGGCTCGCCGGAGATGCCGACGATCTGGCCGGCGTCGTTGATCGCGGCGGCCTGGGAGTGGTCGGACGCGCCGAGCGTGCCCAGGTCGCGCATCCCGGATCGCGGATCCCAGACGAAGGCATGGGACCAGTCGGGTCCGCCCGGGGCTCCGGCCCCGGAGTGTCCGACGACCTGGCCCCGGTCGTTGATCCCGAGGGCGGTGGACCACTCCGCGCCGGGGAGGGTGCCCAGGTCGGTCAGGCCGTCCTCGGCGCTCCACACGTACGCCCGGAGGTCCCAGGGGTCGTCGGCGCTCTCGATCGTGCCGACGAGCTGGCCCTGGTCGTTCAGGCCGGACACCCTCCCGTCCACCACCTCCGTCGGCGTCGCGGTCTGCGGATCCCACAGGAGGACCCGTTCCCGGAAGGTCGCCTCGTCGAAGCGCCCCCAGGCCACCTGACCCCCGTCGTTGAGCATGCCGGCGTCGCCGTCGCCGAGGTCCCTGGCTGGGGTTCCGGGGGTCCACAGGTGCAGGTGGTGGTCGTAGACCGCCTCGTCCGTGCCACCCACGTTGACCAGCAGCTGCCCGGCGTCGTTGAGGTCCTGGACCCCCGAGCTGCGGCCGAAGCCGGTCCACCCGGCGACCGGGTCCCACAGGTACGCCTCGGACGGCTCGGGCTCGTCCTCCGCTCCCGTACCCGCCGTGCCGGCCAACTGGCCGGCGCCGTTCACCTTGACCGGCGTGAACGAGGCCCAACCGGGCGGCAGGCCAATGTCACGGACCCCGGTGTCCGGCTCCCAGAGGAAGGCGCGACCTGCGTTGTCACCCGTCGCCTCCCAGCCGCCGACGAGCCCCTCGGCGTTGATCGTCGTGGGGAAGAATCTCCGCCCGAGGTCGTGCAGCCCCGATCCGGGGTCCCAGACGACCCCGAAGACGTCCCACTCCCGATCGGGCCTCATGGTGGTTCCCTGCCCGATGACCCGACCCCCGTCGTTGATCTCCAGACCCGGTGCGAACTGCGTGTCCACCCCCAGCGACTCGATGCAGTAGCCCGCGCTCGCCCCGACCGGCATCGCGGCGTTGCCCGAGGAGCACCCCGCCGACCCAGGCACCGCTGCGCTGCCGCTGCTTGCTGAGGAACCAGCCCGCTCGCCGCCACACGCACCGAGCAGGCCCACTGGCCCGAGCAGCGCACCAACGATCGCAGCCCGCACGATGCCCCGCACGCCCCACCATCTCCCCTCGAGGCTGCCGCCCGGCGCCACGCGTACCGGTCGGCGCAGTCGAGGCTCCTCCTGCCCCGCGCCTGCCACCAGAGGCCAAGGTCACCTGAAGGTCGCCTCGTCGGAGCGCCCGACCGCGGGTGCTGCGTCGGTGGGCAGGGCCTTCGGCACTGGCGCAGCCCGCAGCCGGCGGCGCCATGATGGCGATGACCGCGGGCAGCCCGGGGCGAGAGGAGGTCACTGATGGACGTCGATGACTACGGGGTCTGCATGGTCCAGTGCCGATTGGGACGGCCGGCCCCGGTGAGGAGCGGCTACTGGCACGTCCCCTTCGCCACCCGCGAGGCGGGTGCCACCATCGCCCAGTACACGTTGGAGGCTCGCCACGTCCCGTTCACCGACCACTTCGAGTTCCTGTTCATCCCTGATGGCGAGTCCGGGGACACCCACTACATCGTCAACCGCCGCAGCGGCCTCTGCCTGCGCCTGGCCTCGGCGGACAAGGGAGCCCCGCTCGTCCAGGAGACCTACCAGCCGGAGCGGGATCGGGACCACCGCTTCGTGCTGGAGCCCGCCGGAGCCGACGGGACCTCGGTCCGCTTCGTGAGCTGCCTGAACGGCAACCTCCTCGTCGTCGACCAGGCCAAGCCGGACAACCAGCTCCGGATCCTCGCCTACCCCGAGGCGGCGATCCCCGTCGAGCGTCAGCACCACCTGTTCGACCTGCTGCCGGTGGACGCGACGGTGCCCATGCCCCCGGCCGACGAGACCCTCCCCCCGGACGAGCTGCGCAGCGTCCCGCACCTGTCGTCGCTCGACCAGGAGCTGCCCAAGTCGGTGCCGACCCGGGGGCGGGCCCGCGTGCTGGACCGCGCGCACCTGCCCTTCTTCGCCGTGAACGACCCAGTGCTCCCGCCGTACCGCCAGGTCACGCTGAGCCCGTACTACACGGTGGCCCACTGGTTGCGGTGGGACCGGGTGCGCGACCGGCTGCTCGACGGCGTGACCCAGCGGGTCACGACCGAGGTGTCGACGGTCGGGATGACCCAGGTCGACGCCTACTCGGTGCGCACGACGTTCCACTGGTCGGTCGAGGCGAGTGTCGAGGCCGGCTACAAGGGGGTCGCCTGGAGCGGCTCGGCGAGGGTCAGCACCCAGCTCGGCGGGGAGGTGGAGAAGACCCGTCAGCACAGCGGCGAGGAGCGTGTCGACCGGTCGGTGACCGAGGAGATCACGTACCCGGCCCTCGGGCGGCCCTACCGGGTCGTGCGGTGGGTGCCGGTCGACGTCTACGAGCTGCTGGCCACGGACGGCCGAGTGGTGACGACCTGGTCGGTGACCCGCGAGCAGGAGGAGGCCACGGACGTCTTCACCGGCACCTGAGCCCTCCGGTGCGACGAGGCGACCCGCGACCGCGCGTGACACGGCGGGGCCCCCGACCGTCGATGGTCGGGGGCCCCGCCGCGGGCGCGATCAGGAGGTCGCGACGCAGGCCTCGCTGTAGTCGACCTGGTCCCAGGTCGAGCCCTCGTAGAAGTCGCCGGTGGAGACGACGCCCAGGGGGTTCTCGGCGTTCGGCTCGAACACCTTGATCGCGGAGACGGCGATGTCCTTGCCGTTGCCGTTGTAGGACTGGTTGGTCGACATGCCCTGGTAGTCGACCTCGACCTCGGTGACCGCGGCGCGCACGCCGGCCCGGGTCAGGTCACCGTTCGCCGCGGCCTTCTCCAGGACCGCACGCATCGGGTACGACATCAGCCAGCCGATGATGTAGCCGCCGTTGGGAGGCGGGGCGCCCCCGGTGCTGGCCTTCATCGCCGCGATGCCCTCGCTCGTGCCGTCCCACTGCTCGCTGGGCGCGATGTGGTTGTACTGCGCGGTCAGTGCCGGGGCTGCAGCGGTCCGCAGGAGTGCCGGGTTCCACGTCGGCAGCGAGCCCATGAACCGGCCGGTGAAGCCGCCGGCGGCGAGCTTGCCGACGATCTCGGCGTTCTCCGCGGGGCCCACCGCCAGGACGACCACGTCGGGGTTGGCCTTGGTGATCGCGGCCACCACCGCGTCCTGGTTGCCGGTCACCTGGTTGGGCCCCGTCGGGATGACGGTCACGTCGCTGATGCCGTTGGCCTCGGCCCACTTCTGGACCCCTGCGGCGGAGTCGCCGCCGTAGTCACCGGGGTAGCCGACCGCCGCGACCGACTCCGGCTTGCCCTTGTTCTCGCTGAACCAGTCGAGGCCGACGATGGCCTCGGTGCAGTAGGAGTACCCGTTCTCGATGATGAGCCCGAAGTCGTTGTCCTGGAACGCGTAGCCGGACCACCACGAGGCGGGCGCACCGACGATGTCCGCCTTGTCCATGTCGGGCAGGATCGCCGCGGTGTTGACCGTGCCCAGGGTCTGGGCGAGGGCCAGGATGTTCGGCTCGATCTGCTGGTAGGCGGCGGCGTGCTCGGCCGCCTGGTACTTCGTGTCGCGCGTGTAGGTGTCGATGTCCACCTCGTAGCCGGCGATCCCGCCGGCTCGGTTGACCTGCCCCCAGTACGCCCGCTGCGCGTCGACGATGGGCACGGCGAGCGCGGCGAACGGGCCCTCGGTGAGGTCGGACAGGACGCCGAGGTAGATGCAGCCGTTGTCGTCGTTGACCGCATCGGGGCAGGGCTCCTCGGTGACGCCGGCACCGATCTTGATCGCGCCGGAGCCGGCGGTCGCCGCCCCCGTGCCGCCGGCGTCGCCGTCGGTCTCGTCGACGGCCGAGCAGCCGGTCAGGATGAGCGCACCTGCCGCCACGAGGGCGAAGGCTTTCGGGATGGGGCGGGTCTTCCTCATTGGTGAGCTCCTTTGCTCGTGAGGCGGGTCGGATCGGTCGGATTGTCAGTAGCTGAACGGCCAGGTCTTGAAGTAGATCCGCACCCGGTACCAGAGGCCGAACAGGCCCCGTGGCTCGAGGGTGAGGAACGCGATGATGAGCGCGCCGAACAGCAGCGTCTCGAGCTGGAAGACCGTGAGCAGCCCGTCGCCCCTGGCGCCGCCGATGAACGGCAGGGAGGGTGCCGCCCACTCGAGCACGCGGGGGAGCAGGACGACGAAGGCGGCGCCGATGATCGAGCCGGTGATCGTCGCGACACCGCCGATGACGACCACGGCGAGCATCTGGATCGACAGGAAGATGTTCCACATCTCCGGGACGATCCGCCCGATGAGCATCGACATCAGCGCGCCGGCGATGCCCGCGTAGGCCGAGCTCAGCACGAGCGCGAGCGTCTTGGTCCGCAGGAGGTTGACCCCCATGATCTCCGCGGCGATGTCGCGGTCGCGGACCGCGGCGAACGCCCGGCCGGTGCGGCTGCGGGCGAGGTTGCGCGCCATCACCCCGAGGCCGATGAGCAGCACGAGGCAGACGAGGTAGAGCGAGATGTCCTTGTTCAGGATGAGCGGACCGAGCGCGTACGTGACCGACAGGTCCTGGCCGAAGAGCACGGGCTCGGCGACCCGGCGACCCACGCCGGAGCCGCCGGTGACCTGGGACCACTGCTTGAACAGCTGCTCGCCGATCATCAGCAGGCCCAGGGTGAGGACCGCGAGGTAGAGCCCCCGCGCTCGCATGACGATGGGCGCCACGACGAGGCCGACCAGCGCCGGGACGAGCGCAGCCAGCGGCAGGCCGATCGCCAGGTCCAGCTCGAGCCCCCACACGATGTTCCCCGGTGCGCCGGAGACGACGGCCGCGGTGTAGGCGCCCAGGGCCATGAAGAACGGGTGCCCGAGGGAGATCTGGCCGGCGTACCCGGTGAGGAGGTTCAGCCCGATCCCGGCGATGGCGAACACCATCGCCATCGCCAGCAGGTGGGTCAGGTCCCGCGTGACCAGGAACGGCACCGCCAGTGCGACCAGCAGGGCGCCGAGGGTCCACCACCGCTTGGCCGGCGTGTTGAGCAGGCCCTGGTCGGAGGCGTAGCTGGTGACCAGCCGGGGGCGGCCGATGCGGACGGAGACGGGGACCGCGCCGCCGCCCTCGGAGGAGCGCAGCGCCCGGGAGTACCCGGTGAGGCGCTCGAGCCCCTGCGCCCGGCCGGTGCCGGTCTCGGTCGACCCGGGCGCTGGCCCGGGCTGGGTGGCGGTGCTCATACCCGCTGCACCTCCTTGGTGCCGTAGAGGCCGTAGGGACGGATGAGCAGGACGAGGATCATCACCAGGTAGGGCGCGACGTTCTCGAAGTTGGGCCCGAGCCACGGGGCGTAGACCGGCTGGTAGGTGCTCGTGATCGAGGAGATCAGGCCGACGAGCAGCCCGCCGACCACCGCGCCCTTGATCGAGTCGATGCCCCCGATGATGAGCGCCGGCAGGACGACCAGGGCGAAGAGCGCGTCCGTGGCCTGCACGACCGACCCGTTGGCGGCCAGGAGGATGCCGGAGAGCGCGGCGAGCGCGCCACCGATGGCCCACGAGAGGCTGAAGATCCGGCCGACGTCGATGCCCTGGGCGAGCGCGGTCTCCTGGTCCAGCGAGGTGGCGCGCATGGCCAGTCCGATGCGGGATCGGGTGAGCCACCAGCCGAGGGCGCCGAGCACCGCCATCGAGATGACGAACCGGGCGATCGTGTTGTGGAAGACCGGGATCGCGCACCCGGTCTCACCGGCGACGAGGCACACCTGGTTGAGCTGCCACGGGTCGTTGACGGTGCGGGCCACGGAGTCGAAGAGCCGGAAGGCCAGGATGAGCAGGATCGTGAAGAGGCCGACCGTCACGAGCGCGGCGGCGAACACGGGCCGGCCGACCATCGGCCGGATGGCGATCCGCTCGACGACGATCCCGATGAGCGCCACGACGCCCATCGCGAGGACGACCGCGAGGAAGAACGGCAGACCGATCGAGACCGCGAAGTACGAGCAGAAGAACGCGCCCAGGATGAGCAGGCCCGGCTGGGCGAAGTTCAGCACCCCGGTGGCCCGGAAGATGATGACGAAGCTCACGGCGAGCAACCCGTACACCGCCCCGGTGCCCAGCCCGGTGATGACCGACGAGACGAACTCGCTCATCAACCCCTCCCGAGGTCGGCGCCGGGGTACTCGCTCGTCCCGGCGTACATGTCGTCGATGAGGTGGGGCACGGTGGCGGCGAACGCCGCCCGCTTGAGCTTCTGGGTCGCGGTCAGCTCGCCGTCCTCGTGATCGAGCTCCTTGGCGAGCATGCGGATCTTGCGCACCGACTCCACCCGCGCGAGCCGGGTGTTGACGTCACCCACCACGTCGGCGATGAGCGCGATGACCTCCGGCTTGCTCGACAGGTCGCGGTAGGTCGTGTACTCGATCCGGCGCCGCGAGGCCCAGTCGGCCACCGTGTCGAACTCGATGCCGATGATCGCGCTGAGGTAGGGCCGCTTGTCGCCGATGACGACGGCCTCGCGGACGTAGGGGGAGGCCTTGATCGCGTTCTCGATCTCGCTCGGGGAGATGTTCTTGCCGCCGGCGGTGATGATGATGTCCTTGATCCGGTCGACGATCTTGAGGTGGGAGCCCTCGACCCACTCCCCGACGTCCCCGGAGTGCAGCCAGCCGTCGGCGTCGACGGCCTCGGCCGTGGCCTCCGGCCGCTGCCAGTAGCCGCGGAACGTGCCGCGGTGGCGGGTGAGGACCTCGCCGGTCGCCTCGTCGACGCGCAGCTCGATCCCGGGCTGGGCCTCGCCGACGGTGCCGAGCCGCACCCGGCCGGGGCGGTTCGCCGTCGCGACGGCGGTGTTCTCGGTCATGCCGTAGGCCTCGTGGATGAGCACCCCGAGGCTCAGGAAGGACGTGAGGACCTCGGTCGAGATCGGAGCCGCGCCGGACAGCGCCATGCGCACCTTGGCCAGGCCGAGGTGGCGGCGCAGCTTGCGCCCGGCGATCACCCAGGCGAGGAACGTCAGGACCCGGGAGAGCAGCGTGTGCGCGCCGCCGGTCCGGATCCGGTCCGCCGCCGCGCGGTCCCCGAGCCGACGGGCGATGCCGTAGCTGAACCGCTTGAGCCGCGAGGCGTTGGCCATCCGGATGGCGACGCTGGCCTGGATCTTCTCCCAGATGCGCGGCACGGCGAACAGGACCGTCGGCTGGACCTCGGCCAGGTCGGCCACGACGGTGTCGATGGACTCGGCGAAGTGCACGACGGTGCCGTTGCGCAGGCCGCCCCAGGTGGTCACGCTGCGCTCGACGACGTGGGAGAGCGGCAGGTAGGAGACCAGCACGTCGTCGTGGGTGAGGCCGTGCTTGCCGAACATGCCGTCGTGCGCGGCGAACACGTCGCTGCCGAAGGCGACGTTGTCGGCCGACAGCATCGCGCCCTTGGGCGGTCCCGTCGTGCCCGAGGTGTAGATGAGGGTGACGAGGTCCTCGGGGGTCTTCCCGGCGTCGATCCGGTCCAGCAGGTCGGGGTCCGCCGCCCGCAGCGCGGCCCCCTTCGCGATCGCCTCGTCGAGGGACAGCAGGCGATCGTCGTCGTAGTCGGACAGGCCCCGGCTGTCGAGGTAGACCACCCATTCGAGAGTCGCCACCTCGTCGATGACCGCCATGGCCTTGTCGACCTGCTCCTGGTCCTCGGCGACCAGGACGCGCACGCCGCTGTCGGCGCAGAGGTAGCGGATCTCGGCCACCGGGTTGGTGGGGTAGAAGCCGACGATCGCGGCGCGCAGCATGTTGGCCCCGAGGTCGACGTAGAGCCACTCCGGTCGGTTCTCCGACTGGATCGCCACGCGGTCGGTGGGGCCGACGCCGAGGGCGGCCAGGGCGTAGGCGACCATCTCGCAGTTGGCCAGGTAGTCGCGCCAGGTGATGTCCCGCCAGATGCCGTGGCGCTTCTCGCGCAGGGCGACCCGGTCCGGCATCTGCGCCGCGTTCTCGCGCAGCCTGCGCGAGAGGTGCCAGGCGGGGGAGCCGGTCAGGGTGTCGCGCTGGCGCTCGGTCGTGGTCGTCATGGGGCCACCACCCCCGGGTCGAACTCCTCGAGGACCTCCTCGGTCGCCCCGCCGAGGTACGCGGTGATCACGGCCGGGTCGCGCTGCACCTGGTCGGGGGTCCCCAGGGCGATGCGCTGGCCGAAGTCGATGACCAGGACACGATCGGCGAGGTCCATGACCAGGCGCATGTCGTGCTCGACCATGATCATCGCGATGTGCAGCTGGTCGCGGATGTCGAGGATGAAGCGGGCCATGTCCTCGGTCTCCTCGGCGTTCATGCCCGCGACGGGCTCGTCGAGGAGGAGCAGGACCGGGTCCATCGCGAGCGCGCG
>JALOLH010000048.1 GCA_025456065.1 Candidatus Nanopelagicales bacterium
TGAAGGCCACCTCCTTGGCGACGAAGCCCAGCAGCGGCGCGAGCCCCGCCATCGACGCCAGGGCCAGCCCGGCGATCACGGCCAGGGCCGGGGACTGCCGTCCCAGCCCCGACAGCACCCTGATGTCGCGGGTGCCCGTGGCGTGGTCGATGATCCCCACGACCAGGAACAGGCTGGCCTTGAACAGCCCGTGCGCCAGCAGCAGCGTCTCGCCGGCGAGCGCCGCGTCCCGGCTGCCGGTCCCGAACAGCACGATGAGGAAGCCCAGCTGGGCGACGGTGCTGTAGGCCAGCAGCAGCTTGAGGTCGTGCTGGCGCAGCGCACGCCACCCGCCGAGCAGCATGGTCGACACCCCGAGCACCAGCAGCAGCGGTCGCCACGGGGGCAGCTCGGAGCACGCGGGGGCCAGGCGGGCCACCAGGTAGACGCCGGCCTTGACCATGGCGGCCGCGTGCAGGTAGGCGCTCACGGGGGTCGGCGCCGCCATCGCGCGGGGCAGCCAGAAGTGGAAGGGGACGAGTGCGGACTTCGTCACCGCGCCGACCAGGACGAGCGCGACTGCCGTGGACACCAGCGGCCCGGACAGGTCCTGCTCGAGCAGCGCCGACAGCTGGTAGGTCCCGGTCGACTCCCCGAGCACCACCAGCCCCGCCAGCATGGCCAGGCCACCCGCGGTGGTGACCACGAGGGCGGTCGTCGCGGCGGTGCGGCTGTCCCGGGAGGTCGTCCGATGGCCGATCAGCAGGTACGAGCAGACCGTCGTGAGCTCCCAGAACGTGTAGAGCAGGAGCAGGTTGTCGGCGACGACCAGGCCGAGCATCGATCCGGCGAAGGCGACCAGGTAGCCCGCGAAGCGGCCCAGCCCGGGCTCGTCGTCGTCGAAGTACCAGGTGCAGTAGGCCAGCACCATGGTGCCCACGCCACCGACGATCAGCACCATCAGCCAGGACAGCGCGTCGAGGCGGAGGTCCAGGGCCAGGTCGATCGACGGCACCCACGGGTAGGCCTCGACGGGCGGCGTCCCGGCGGTCGCCGCCCCCGTGCTCGCCAGCGCCCACAGCACCGCCGCCGCCGGGGGGAGGGCGAGCACCCAGAACGCGCGCCGACCCCACCAGCGCACGAGCACCGGGGCGAGCAGGGCCGCGATCGCGTGGGCGAGCAGCAGCGCGGTCACGGTGCCCCCGGCGGCCGGGCACGGCCCGTCCGCCTGCTGGCCGGGGACCCGCCCGGTCCGGCCGGTCCGGCCAGCCCGCGCAGCACGCCCGATCCGCCCAGCACCCGCTGGGATCGCCTCCTGCCCGCGCCGCCGCCCGCCGGCAGGTGGCGTGCCTGCAGCGCCGGGAGGGTGGGGGACATGGCGACATCCTCCCGGACCCTTTGGGGTCGTGCAGCCGTCCAACCCTCGGGCCGCATGGCCCCGGCACCGGTGCTGGGGCTGCCCCGACTAGGGTCACGGGTCGTGGCTCGCGTCGTCGTCATCGGTGCCGGCATGGGCGGCATGGCCGCGGCAGCCAGGCTGCGCGTGAAGGGCCACGAGGTCACCGTCATCGAGGCCGCCGACACCCACGGCGGCAAGCTCGGCACGTACCGCCGGGACGGCTTCGCGTTCGACACCGGTCCGAGCCTGTTCACGCTGCCCGCGGTCTACCGGGACCTCTTCCTCAAGACCGGGGGCCCGCTCGAGGACAGCGTCGCGCTGGTCCCGCTCGACCCGGGGTTCCACGTCCGGTTCGCCGACGGGACGCTGCTGCCGATGCCCGGCGTGGGCGCCGGTGCGGCGGCGACCGCCATGGGCGACGCGCTCGGCGGGCGGGCGGCCGACGACTGGCGCGGCCTGCTGGAGCGGGGCGGCCGGATGTGGGCGACCACCCGCCGGCCGTTCCTCGAGTCGCCGCTGCACGGCATGCGCGACCTGGTCCCCCTGGCCCGTGACCTCGGCGCGGTGCGCACGGTCGCGCCGTGGCGGACGCTGCGCGGCCTGGGCACGACCACCCTCTCGGACTGGCGCGCCCAGCAGGTGCTGGACCGGTACGCCACCTACGCGGGGTCGGACCCGCGGCGCGCCCCCGCGGTGCTCGCGACCATCCCCTACGTCGAGGCCACGTTCGGCGCCTGGCACGTCGCCGGCGGCCTGCGCAGCCTCGGCGACGCGCTGCGCGCCCGGCTCGACGAGCGGGGAGCCACGATGCGGTTCGGGGTCCCGGTGACGCGGATCGCCCTGTCGTCAGGGCGGGTCGCGGGGGTCGTCCTGGCCGACGGGACCAGGCTGCCGGCCGACGTGGTCGTGGCGAACGCCGACGCCCGACGCGTGTACGGCGAGCTGCTCGGCGCGGACGCCCCCCGGACGCCGCTGCGCCGCCTCGCCCGCGCGACCCCCTCGCTCGCCGGCTTCGTGCTGCTGCTGGCCGTCTCCGGACGCACCCCCGGCCTGGCCCACAACAACGTCTGGTTCCCCCGCGACTACGACGCCGAGTTCGACGCCATCTTCGGGCGGCGACCCCAGCCGGTGCCCGACCCGACGGTCTACGCCTGCGTCCCGGACGACCCGGGGATGCGCCCCGACGGGCACGAGGCGTGGTTCGTCCTCGTGAACGCGCCGCGGCACAGCCCGGGCGGCGCCGAGCGCGGCACCATCGACTGGGACGCGCCCGGCGTGGGCGAGCGCTACGCCGACCTCGTGCTGGCGCGCCTCGCCGAGCGTGGCACCGACCTGCGCGGGCGCCTCCTGTGGCGGGAGCTGCGCACCCCCGCCGACCTCGAGCGGACCACCGGGGCGCCCGGCGGCGCGATCTACGGGACCTCGTCGAACGGGCCCCGCGCGGCGTTCCTGCGCCCGCAGAACGCCTCGCCCGTTCCCGGGCTGTTCCTCGTCGGCGGCTCGGCGCATCCCGGCGGCGGGCTGCCGCTGGTCGGGCTGTCGGCGGAGATCGTCGCGAACCTGGTCGGCCGCGCCTGAGCCGCGGCAGGCCGTCAGCCGCCGTTGTCGTCGTCGGGCACCCGCACCGAGTGCGTCCACCCCGCCAGCCGCCCGCCACGGGAGACCTGCTGCAGAGCGCGCTCGGTCGCGGGCTGGGCGAGCTCCGTGGCCACCACGAGCAGCCGGTCGCCGGCCTTGATGCGGGTGTGCCGGTCGGGCGCCATCGTCCGCCCGTCGCGGACCACGAGCGAGATCACGGCGCCCCGCGGCAGCGGCAGCTCGCTGATGTAGGTCCCCGCCAGGTTGGAGCCGGCAGGGATGTCGAGGTCCATCAGCGCGGCGCGCAGGGTGTCCAGGGGCGCCGCTTCGACGGTCAGCTCCCCCATGCCGCCCGTCCGGACCAGCCCGAGCCGCCGCGCGATCCACGGCATCGTCGGCGACTGCAGCAGCGTGAGCACCACGACCAGCACGGTGGTCACGTCGAAGATGAGCTCCCCGTCGCCGGCGTACCCGCCCAGCGGGATCGTGGCGAAGACGATGGGCACCGCCCCGCGCAGGCCGGCCCATGACGTGAAGGCCACCCACCGCTTGGGGATGCGCGGGGTTCCCGTGCGCCCGGTCACCCACCCGTCGCGCACGAACGGCGCCAGCGACAGCCCCACGCTCAGCGGCCGCGCCACGACGAGCAGCAGCAGGCCCGCGACCGCCGCGATGCCGAGTGCCTCGGTGAGCCGGCTGGGCACCACGAGCACGCCGAGCATGATGAACAGGCCGATCTGCACGGCCCAGGCCAGTCCCTCGACGAAGCCGATGACCGAGCGCCGGTGCGGCAGCCGTGCCGCCGCCAGCATGAGGCCGAGCACGTACACCGCGGCGAACCCGGAGGTGTGCGCCACGACCGCCACCCCGTAGGTCAGCAGGAACAGCGCGATCACGGCCACCGGGTACAGGCCCGCAGCGGGCAGGGCCAGCCGGGGCAGCAGCCAGCGTGCCAGCATGCCGATCAGCAGGCCGATCACGACTCCGCCCACGAGCTCGGCCGCGACGACCACCGCGATCAGCCAGCCCGGCCAGGCGTCGGCCGTGGAGGCGCTCAGCAGCACGACCAGCACCACCACCGGTGCGTCGTTGAACCCCGACTCGGCCTCGAGCAGGGTCTGGAGCCGGGCGGGCAGGCGCAGCCCCCGAGCCACCGTGAACACCGCTGCCGCGTCGGTCGGGGCCAGCACCGCCCCGATGAGGATGCACGTGCGCAGGTCGAGCCCGGTCAGCCAGTGCAGCGGCAGCGCCACGGCGAAGATGCTCACTGCCACGCCGAACGAGGCGAGCAGGATCGCGGGCACGAGGACCGGGCGCACGGTGGCCGGACGGGTGGTCAGGCCGCCCTCGGCGAGGATGATGACCAGGGCGGCGTAGCCGAGCGCCGTCGCGAGCTCCGCGTCGTCGAACGCGATCCCGCCGATGGCGTCGTCGCTGAGCAGCATCCCGAGCACCAGGTAGAACAGCAGGCCGGGCAGGCCGAACCGCGCGGCCAGCCGCACTCCGCCCACGGCGGCCAGCACGACGACCCCGATGATGAGGCTGACCCAGGCGGCCTGCGCTGCGTCCACGCCCGCGCTCCTACGCCGCCCCGCCGAGGGCGCGGCGCACGACGACCAGCAGCTGGGCCAGCCCCACCAGGCCGACCCCGAGCAGCAGGGCGGCCCCGAGCATCCCCCACGGCTCACTGTCGGGACGGACGCCGGCCGCGAGCAGGGAGACGGCGACGACGATGACCCGGGTCGGCCGCTCGGAGACGGTGATCGCCCCGACCTCGGTCATCCCGAGGCCGCCGGCCCGGGCCCGTACGTACTCGTGCAGCCATCCCACGGCGACCCCCGCCACGCACAGCCAGGCCGGGGCCCCGACGACCCAGAGGGCGACCACGAGGACGGCGTCGGCCAGCCGGTCGACGACGGCGTCGAGCAGCGCCCCCCAGCGGGTCGTCCGGTCGGTCATCACCGCGACCGCCCCGTCGAGCGAGTCGGCGAGTCCGGCGAGGGCCACGACGAACGCCCCAGCGACCTGCCCGCCGGGGCCGCGCGCCGCCAGCACCGGGACGAGGGCGGCCACGGCCAGCCCCAGCAGGGTCACCAGGTCCGGGTGCACCCGCAGGCGGACCAGCGGGCTGGCGGTGGCATGCACCAGCGTCAGCCAACCGCCGACCAGTCCGCGCGGGGGCGTGCCGCCGTGCAGCGCCGACCAGCGCTGCAGGTAGGTCGCCCGGTCCACCACCAGCCCCTTCAGTGCATCGACCAGCCGACGGTCAACGACACCGTGACACTGCCCTCGCCGGCGTCCAGCGAGACCCGGCCGGGGCCGCCGGCTTCGGCAGCGGCCGCCGCCATGCGGACCGGCATCGGGGGTCGGGCGGCGCCGACCGTCTCGTCCACCGAGAGGACCGCGCCGAGGGAGCCGCCGGCCAGCGCAGCCAGCTGCTCGGCGCGGGCCAGGGCGTCCGCCCAGGCCGCATCCCGTGCCTGGACGAGCAGGGCGCTGGCGTCGCTGTGCCGGAACGCGACCTCCTGGATCCGGGCAGCCTCGCCCCCGGCGACGACCAGCGCCGACAGCAGCGCACCGACCCCCGCCAGCTCCCGGGTCCGTGCCGTCAGGTGGACCGAGGCCTGGAACCCCGCCACCGTCGGGTACTGCTCGTACACCGGCGTGAGGCTGACCGCGGAGGTGGCCAGGTCCGCCTCCGTGAGTCCCGCCCCCAGCAGCACGTCGCGCATCCGGTCCAGCGCCTCGCCCGAGGCGGCCAGCGCGGCCTCGGCGGTCGCGCGCCGCACCTCGGCGCCGACCGTGAGGCGACACTCGTCACGCGGCCCGGACGCCGTCCCCGAGCCCGTCACCCAGATGCCCCGTTCCATGCCACCAGCCCCTGTCCCGTCCGCCGCCACGTCCGCCATCCCTCACCCTCGACCCGGCACCCCGGGCCCGCTCAGCCCGACAGCCTGCGGAAGATCTCCCGGGTCGCCGTCGAGCGGTTCAGCGTGTAGAAGTGCAGGCCGGGCGCCCCGCCGGCCAGCAGCTTCTCGCACAGCTCGGTGGCCACCTCGATGCCCAGGTCGACCACGGCCGCACGGTCGTCGCCGATCGCCCGGAACCGCGCGGCGAGGGCCGGCGGGAAGGCCGCCCCCGACAGCTGCGCGAAGCGCTCGATCTGGCGCACGTCGGTGACCGGCATGATGCCGGGCAGGATCGGGATCGTCACCCCGTGCTCGCCCGCCCGAGCCACGAGCGCGGCGTAGTCGTCGGCGTCGAAGAAGAACTGGGTGACGGCGAACGAGGCCCCTGCCTGCTGCTTGCCCAGCAGCACCCGGGCGTCGGCGTCGAGGTCCTCCGACTCCGGATGGCCCTCGGGGAAGGCGGCCACGCCGATCGTGAAGCCGCCCACCTCCCGCGCCAGCGCGACCAGCTCGTCGGCGTGCCCGAGCCCGTCGGGCACCGGCACCCATGGGGTCCCCGGGCCACCGGGAGGGTCCCCGCGCAGTGCGAGCAGGTTGCTGATCCCGGCCAGCTGGAAGCGCACGAGCACCTCGTGCAGCTCGGCGCGCGTCGCGCCCACGCACGTGAGGTGGGCCACGGCGTCCATCCCGGTCTCGAGCAGGATGCGGCTGGTGATGCGCACGGTCCGGTCCCGGGTGCTCCCCCCGGCGCCGTAGGTGACCGAGACGAACGTCGGTGCCAGCGGCGCGAGGTCCGAGATCGCCGACCAGAGCTGGCGCTCCCCCTCGTCGGTCTTGGGCGGGAAGAACTCGAACGAGAAGACCGGCTCGCCGGACGCCAGCCGTTCGGCGAGCCCGCGGCGGCCCGGCAGCGGCATCAGACGCTCCTCGCGGTCGCGGCCACCGCGAGCCGCTCGAGCGCCTCGTGCGCATCCGCGGCCAGGTGCACGGCCGCCAGCGCGCCGATCGCCTCCCGGGTGCGCGTGGCGATGACGGACTCGACCTCGTCCAGGGCGCCGGTGTCGATGACGATGGCGCGCAGGTCGTCGATCGCCTCGGCGGACAGGTGCGGGTCGCCGAGCCCCTCGCGCAGGTGCGCGGCCTGCTCGGCGCTGGCCCGCTCCATCGCGATCGTGACCAGGAGCGTGCGCTTGCCCTCCCGCAGGTCGTCGCCGGCCGGCTTGCCGGTCTCCGCCGGGTCGCCGAAGACCCCGAGCACGTCGTCGCGCAGCTGGAAGGCCTCGCCCAGGGGCAGGCCGTAGTCGGACATCGCGTCGAGGAAGGCCCCGTCCGCGCCGGCCAGCGCGGCGCCGAGGTGCAGCGGCCGCTCGATCGTGTACTTGGCCGACTTGTAGCGGACCACCTGCAGGGCCCGGCTCACCGAGCCGCCGCCGCGGGCCTGCTCGAGCAGGTCCAGGTACTGCCCGGCCATGAGCTCGGTGCGCATGCGGTCGTAGACGACCTTCGCCCGGGCCAGGGCGGCGGCGTCGAACCCGGACCGGTACAGCAGCTCGTCGGCCCAGCTCAGGCACAGGTCGCCGAGCAGGATCGCCGCCCCGTCGCCGAACCGCCCGGCGTCCCCCAGCCAGGACGAGCCGCGGTGCAGGGTCGCGAACCGCCGGTGCGCGGCCGGCTTCCCGCGGCGCAGGTCCGAGTCGTCCATCACGTCGTCGTGCACGAGGGCGCACGCCTGGAGCATCTCCAGGCTGGCCGCGGCGCGCAGGCCGGCCTCGACGTCCTCGCCGCCCGCACCCAGGTAGCCCCAGGCGCAGAAGGCCGGGCGCAGCCGCTTGCCGCCGGCCAGCAGCTCACCGAGCCAGGTGGGGAACGGGGCCAGGTCCTCGGAGATCCCCGCGAGGATCCCGGCCTGCTCGGCGAGGAACGCGTCCAGCGTGGCCTGCACGGACGCGCGCAGCCGCTCGGGCGCGAGGCGGGCGGGCGCGGTCATGGCCGACAGCCTAGGGGCTGCACCCGGGGGTGCCGCGCCTCCGGCAGCCACGGCGGGTCCCCAGCGCCTGGGGCGCTCCGGGTCGGCCACGGGCCCCGGTCGGCGCCCGAGATCCCCCGGGACCCTCGCCCCGCCGCGCGTTCGCCGCCCCGGCGGCCTGCGCCTACGGTTGCGACCATGCTGAAGTCACTGCTGCGCGGGTCCGGGCCGGTCGTCGGGCCCACCGAGAACGTGGTCATCGTCGGCGCGGGCCTCGGCGGCCTGTCGACCGCCCTGCGGCTGGCCGGCGCGGGACGCACCGTGACCGTCCTCGAGCGGGAGGACGTGCCCGGCGGACGGGCCGGCCTCATCGAGGACGCCGGCTACCGGTTCGACACCGGCCCCACGGTGCTCACGATGCCGGGACTCATCGAGGACGCCCTCAACGCCGTCGGCGAGCAGCTCGCCGACTGGCTGGACCTCGAACCGGTCAGCCCGCTGTACCGGGCGTTCTACCCGGACGGCTCGATCCTGGACGTGCACCCCGACGTCGACGCGATGGCCGACGAGATCGCCGTCGTCATCGGACCCCAGGAGGCGGCCGGCTACCGCCGGTACGTCGACTTCGTCACCGAGCTGTACCGGCTCGAGATGGCCGACTTCATCGACCGCAACATCGACACCCCGTTCGACCTGCTCACGCCGAACCTCGCCCGCCTGGTCGCCCTCGGCGGCTTCCGCCGGCTGGCGCCCAAGGTGGAGCAGTACCTGCGCGACCCGCGCACCCAGCGGGTCTTCTCGTTCCAGTCCATGTACGCGGGCCTGAGCCCGCACGACGCGCTGGCCATCTACGCCGTGATCGCCTACATGGACTCGGTGGCCGGCGTCTACTTCCCCAAGGGAGGCATGCACGCGGTCCCGACCGCGCTGGCCGGCGCGGCCGAGAAGCACGGGGTCACGATCCGGTACGGCACCACCGTGGCCAGGGTCGAGCACGACGGCAGCCGGGCCACCGCGGTGATCACGGCCGACGGGGAGCGGATCCCCGCCGACGTGGTCGTGCTCAACCCGGACCTGCCGGTGGCCTACCGCGACCTGCTGGGCCTCGAGCCCTGGTCGGTGCGCCGACTCACCTACTCGCCCAGCTGCGCCGTGCTGCTGGTGGGCTCGACCGCGCAGTACTCGCGCATCGCCCACCACAACATCCACTTCGGCCGCACCTGGCAGGGCGTCTTCACCGACCTGATCGACCGGGGACGGCTGATGTCGGACCCCAGCCTGCTGGTGACCAACCCGTCGCACTCCGACCCGAGCCTCGCGCCGGAGGGTCGGCAGTCCTACTACGTGCTGTTCCCCACGCCGAACCTCGATGCCAGCATCGACTGGCGCCTCGAGGGTCCCCGCTACCGCGACCGGATGGTGGCCACGCTCGAGGAGCGCGGGTACGTGGGCTTCGCCGACGGGATCGAGGTGGAGCACCTGACCACGCCGCTGGAGTGGGCCGCCCGGGGCATGGAGCGCGGTGCCCCGTTCGCCTCGGCGCACTCCTTCCTGCAGACCGGGCCGTTCCGCCCCGGCAACCGCTGGGGTGAGAACGTCGTCTTCGTGGGGTCGGGCACCCAGCCCGGCGTCGGCGTGCCGATGGTCCTGGTCTCGGGGCGGATCGCCGCCGAGCGCATCGTCGGACCGCTGCCCCGCTCGCTCGCGCGGGGCTGACGCCGGGGGTCTGCCACGTCGGGCCCTTGATCCTCCTGCCGGGTGCGGTGCTGGTGGGGTCCGCCGCCAGGGGCACATCCCCGACCGGGCACGTCGGACGCATCCGGTCGGCGCCCGTACGCTCAGGGCCATGGCACTGCGGGCCCGGACCCCCGAGACCCGGCTGGACCGGGCCATGGTGCTGCACTACGCGGTGCCCGGCGTCCTGGGCAGCGCCTTCCTCGCGCTCGGGGCCCTGGGCGTCGGGTGGCTGCCGGCCACCTCCGCGCTGCTCGACGTCGAGCTGGTCAGCACCATGCGCTCCACCACGGCTGGGGCGGTGCTGTCCCGGATCGCGGTCTTCGCCGGCGTCGCGCTGCTGCTGCAGGCGTGGTTGGTGCTCGGCCACGACGTGCTCGAGGACCTCGAGCGCAGCGAGCGTCGGACGCTGGCGATCCTCGCGCTGTGGATCGCGCCCCTGCTGCTCATGCCACCGCTGTTCAGCAGGGACGCGTACTCGTACTTCGCCCAGGGCCAGCTGATGCTCGAGGGGCTGGACCCCTACCGGAACGGGGTGTCCGCGCTGCCGGGCTGGTTCCTCACCGGCGCCGATCCCCTCTGGTCGGAGTCGCCGACGCCGTACGGTCCGGCGTTCCTGCTGCTCGAGCAGGGGGTCGCCGCCCTCGTCGGGTCGCACCCCTTCGCCGGGGCGATCCTGTTCCGCCTCATCGCCGTGGCCGGCGTCGCGATGCTCGCGGTGTACGTGCCGCAGCTCGCCGAGGCACACGGGATCGACCGGACGAAGGCCCTGTGGCTGGCGGTGCTGAACCCCCTGGTGCTCATGCACTTCGTGGCCGGGGCCCACAACGACGCGCTGATGGTCGGCCTCATGGCGGCCGGGCTGGCGCTGGCCGTGCGGGGACGGCCGGTCCCCGGCGTGCTGCTCATCGGACTGGCCGGCGCGGTCAAGCCGATCGCGCTGGTCGTCCTGCCGTTCGCCGGCCTGCTGTGGGCCGGGGTCCGGGCCGGGTGGCCCCGGCGGATCCTCGCCTGGGTGCAGAGCGCGGTCGTGGTGCTCGTCGCGTTCGCCGTGCTCTCGGCCATCGCGGGGGTCGGGCTGGGCTGGGTGGCCTCGCTGAGCACCCCCGGGGTCGTGCGCACCTGGCTGTCGCCGCCCACCGCGCTGGGCATGGCCACCGGCGACCTGCTGGAGCTGGTCGGCCTGGGCACGGTCGACGGCGCCATCTCGGTCTTCCGGTTCGTCGGCATGGTCGCCGGCGCGCTCATCGGGCTGTGGCTGGTCCTGCGCCCCGAGGGGCGCTCGCCCGTGCGCGGTGCCGCGCTGGGCCTGCTCGCGGTGGTGGCGCTCGGGCCCGTGGTGCAGCCGTGGTACCTGCTCTGGGCGCTGCCGCTGCTCGCGGCGACCGGGCTCACCGGGCTGCAGCTGCGTGTCGCCATGCTGCTCACGGCCGTGCTGGTCGTGCACGGCATGGCCGAGGCGAACGCGACGGCGGACACGCTGGTCGACCTGCGCGACGGGCTGGCCACGGTGCTCGCGGTCGCGATGGTGGCCGTCGTGCTGCTGTCCAGCCCCGGGGAGCGCCGGCTCATCCTCGGCCAGCCGGTCGACCGCGGGCTGCGCCCCGGGTCGGCCGCGGCACGGGCCCGGGCCGGCTCACTGGTGGTTCAGCGGGCCGGCTCCTCGATCTCGTAGTCCTCGTCGTCGAAGAGCTCGGGGGTCTCGGCCGCATGCCCGAGCGAGAGCGCCGGGCCCTCGCCGATGAGCACCACGCGAGCGGCCAGGTCGGCCTCCTCCCACGCCGCGAGCACGTCGCGGAAGACGTCGACGGCCACCGCGAACTGCTCCGGCTCGTGCTCGGCCATCCATCCCCAGCCCGACCACAGGATGAGCAGGCCGTCGGCGTCGTCGAGGTCCTCGACCTCGTCGAACTCCTGGGCCGACAGGCACTCCTCGAACGCGTCCCAGTTGTGGCCGAACCAGTCCGGGAAGCCGAAGGCGCTGGCGCACGCCTCGAAGAACGCCGCCCGGCCACCGCCCTCGGGCACCTCGATGACGACCGAGGACCAGTCGAGCAGGGCGGCGAGCTCGACCGCGGCGTCCGCGTCGGGGGCCTCGCGCCACAGCGCGATGCGGTTGCTCATCCGGCCACCACCTCCTCGAAGCTGGAGTAGTGGTCCTCGGTGTAGAACCGCGAGCCGTCGTCCCCGGCCACGATCCGCCGGGCCCCCCGGTCGTCCGAGCCCGGTGTCTCGACGGTGTACTCGGCGTAGAAGCCGCGCGGTTGCGCCGGCAGGATGCCCTCGCGGTTCTGGAACGTGCTGCCGTCCTTGTCGTACGGGAACGGCCCATCGGCCTCGATGAGCTCGAGGGTCTCGATGCCCTCCGGCGGCAGGTCGGCGACCTCGATCGTGGGCAGGTCCGTCGTGGCGGTGGCAGGAGCCAGGTCGGCGTACTGCGAGACCGCCTGGTCCTGCTGGCCGGCGTCCGTGCGCTCCAGCGTGGTCGTCGCGCACCCGGTGAGGGTGAGCACGGCGAGCAGGGCGGCAGCGCTGCGGTGTCGCATCACGTGGGGCAGCATGGCACACGGCGTCGGTCCAGCCGGAATCGGTTGACGGGCCCCGGTCGGCTCGGATGCGAGGATGTCCCCCGTGTCACGACGGGAGCTCGACGCGGCCGGGATCACCGATCCCGCGATGCGCGCCGCCTACGAGGCGTGCCGCCTGCTGCACGCGCGGCACGGTCGCACCTACTACCTGGCCACCCGGCTGCTGCCGCCGGGCAAGCGGCCCTTCGTGCACGCCCTGTACGGGTTCGCCCGCTACGCCGACGAGATCGTCGACGACCTGGACTCGGCGCTGGCCCCGCAGCAGCGGGCCGACGCGCTGGCGACGTGGGGCGACCGGGTGCTCGCCGACCTCGAGCGCGGCCACTCCGAGGACCCGATCGCCCGCGCCCTGGTCGACACGGCGCTGCGGTTCGCGATCCCGCACGAGCACTTCGCCGACTTCCTGGCCTCGATGCGCATGGACCTGACCGTCACGCAGTACGCGACCTTCGACGACCTGGCCGTGTACGTGCACGGCTCGGCTGCGGTGATCGGCCGCGAGATGGTCCACGTGCTCGGCACCTCCGATCCCGCCGACCTGCCGGAGGCCCTGGCCCGGGCCGACGACCTCGGGGTCGCCTTCCAGCTGGCCAACTTCATCCGCGACGTCGGCGAGGACCTGGACCGGGGCCGGGTCTACCTGCCCCTCGACGAGCTCGCCGCGTTCGCGGTGACGCGGGCCGACCTCGAGCGGCGCGTGCTCACCCCGCAGCTCCGCCTGGCCCTCGAGGCCCAGGTCCGCCGGGTCCGCCGGCTGCAGGCCCAGGCCGATCCCGGCATCGCCCTGCTGCGTCCCGAGGCCCAGCCGTGCATCCGCGCGGCCAGCGAGCTCTACTGCGGGATCGTCGACGCGGTCGAGGACATCGACTACCAGGTGTTCCAGCGGCGGGCGACGGTCGGCAACGGCCGGCGGGCCCGGGTCGCCGGGGCGGCGTGGGTGGAGGCGGTCCGTGCCCGGCGAGCCGCCCGGAGCGCCTGAGGCGTCGGTCCCCGCCGACGCACCCCCGTCGCTCGCATCCGTCCGTCGGGCGGGCGCGTCACTCGGGCTTGCGGCCGACGGCGTCCCCGAAGCGTCACCCGGGCTTGCGGCCGCCCACCTTGGCCAGCAGCGGCACCAGGAACGCCAACGGCGGCCCCGCGACCGGCTCGCGCTGCACCCCGCGGCGGCCCCAGGCCACCCACAGCGTGAGGGTGAGCACCACGAGGGCGAACCCGAACAGCAGGTCCTCGACGGGGGCGAAGAAGATCCGGCCGTCCCCGAGCAGGGCTGGGGGACCCTCGGCCGGCGTGGTCGAGCCGATGATCGCCGCACCGTCGTAACGCACGATCCGCAGTCCGGTGAGCACCCCGTTCGTGAGCAGCTGGAAGCCCACGATGATCGCGTAGCTCATCCAGAAGACGCGGCGGCGCAGCAGGCGCGTGCGCAGGACCCACAGGTCCCACACGACGACCAGCAGGACGGCGAGCACGGCCAGCTGCGTGTACGTCATCGCTCCTCCCCAGCCGGAGCGACCGGCGCCGCGGTGGGCCCGGCGGGAGCCCCGTCCCGCCCGACGGCGGCTCCGCCCTGCCCGGCGGGCTCGTCACCGACCGGCAGCCCCGACGCGGACCGGACCGCCTCGAGCGTGAGCACCGCCGCGACCGGCACCAGGAGGAAGAAGACGAGCTCGTCGACCGGGACGCCACCGAGCAGCCGCAGGCCGGTGATGCGCTCCTCGTCGAACCACCAGTGCCCCCGGCCGATCGCGTACACGTCCCAGCAGTAGAACACCGCGGCCGCCGGCAGGACGCTCAGCAGCAGGCGCCGCCAGCGCCGGTAGACCCGGGTCCGCAGCCCGACCTCCAGCCACGCCGTGCCGAGGAAGATGAAGGCCATCACGGCCAGGTAGGACCACTGCGCCATGCCTCACCCCACCACGGCCGCGAGATCGGCGCGAGCGCCGTCCTGTCCGCCGCTGCGCAGCAGGCGGCGGGCGCGGGTGATCGCACGCGGATGCCCGACGGCGCACAGGCCGAGCAGCTGGCCCGCGTCGTCGTGGACGGCCGCCGTGAAGCCGGAGGCGTCCGTATGCCAGTCGACCGCCCCGGGGGCGGTCACGTCCCCGATCACCTGCAGCATCGGCCCGCCGAGGTCGCTGAAGACGTAGGGGACGGGATCGGGCGCCTCGCCGGCGGGAGCTCGCCAGGCTGCCGCACGAGTCCTGGGGTCGGCCGCCAGCCACGCCAGCAGCGCGGGCACCAGCGCCTCGGGGTCCTGCATGGCCGCCGTCCAGTGCCCGCCGGGCAGGTGCCGTCGGGCCCTCGGCGACCAGCGGGTGGCCGCGTCCCCGACCGCCAGCACCCCCGCGCGGCTCGCGCGCCCCCATGGGTCGACCACGACGGCGGCGGTCTCGTCGCGCAGCACCCCGGATCCCCCGAGCCACCCCGTTGCGGGGCGCACGCCGAGGGCGACGAGCACCTGGTCGGCCGGCACGACGGCGCGGTCGACGCGCACGGTGGGCACCGAGCCGGGCACGCCCAGGGCCGCCTCGACGTGCTCGACCGGGGCACGGGTGCGGACCAGCACGCCAGCCGCCGCCAGGTGCTCGGCGACCCACTCCCCCACCACCGCCGGGACGCGCCCGGCGAGGAGCCGGTCGGCAGCCTCCAGCAGGGTCACCCGCGCCCCGCGTGCAGCCGCCGTCGCCGCCGCCTCGCAGCCGACCCATCCCCCGCCCACGACCACGAGCCGGGTGCCGGGGCCGACCATCGGCCACAGGACCGCGGCGTCGGCACGCGTGTGCAGCGTGTGCACGCCCGGGCCGGCCCAGGCCACCGGCTGGACCGGCTCCGCGCCCGTGGCCACGACGACGGCGTCCGCCGCCACGTCCGGCCCGACGCCATCAGCCCGTACGGCGGCGGGGCCGTCGACGGCGGGCACGAGCCGCACCCCCAGGTCGTCAGGCCCGGGCAGGAGCGCTGCTGCCCGGGTCGCGAGCAGCACCTCGTCGGCGGCGGCCCACACGTCGATGCCCATCGCGGCGCGCAGGTCCACGGTCGCGTCGGGGTCCTTGGTGAGGGGAGGTCGGTCGTAGGGCGGCTCGTCCTCGGCCCCCACCAGGGTGATCCGCCCACCGAACCCAGCGGCCCGGAGCAGGGTGCAGACACGCGCCCCGGCGAGACCGGCCCCCACCACCAGCACGTGCGCCACGACCAAGCAGCCTAGCCCGGCAGGTCGCTGCCGGCTCCTAGACTTGGTGCGTGCCACCCCACCCGCCCCCACCGGCCGCGGTCGACCCGCTGCTGGGGCGGGTGCTCGACGGCCGGTACCGGATCGAGGCGTTCCTCGCCAGGGGTGGCATGGCCACCATCTACCGCGGGGCCGACCTGCGGCTGGACCGCACCGTGGCCGTCAAGGTGATGCACCCCTCGTTCGCCAGCGACCCCGGGTTCGTCGAGCGCTTCGAGCGTGAGGCGCGGGCCGCCGCCCGCCTCAACAGCCCGTACGCGGTCGCGGTGCACGATCAGGGCAACGACGCCGGGGTCACCTACCTGGTCATGGAGTACGTGCCCGGCCACACGGTCCGCGACGTGCTGCGGACCCACGGGGCACTCGAGCCGGCCCAGGCCCTGGCCATCCTCGACCCGGTGCTCGAGGCCCTCGCTGCGGCCCACCGCGCCGGCTACATCCACCGCGACGTCAAGCCCGAGAACGTGCTCATCTCCGACGACGGCCGGGTGAAGGTCACCGACTTCGGGCTGGCCCGGGCCATCGAGGGCGGGGACTCCGGGCGCACGAACGGCCTGCTGCTCGGGACCATGGCCTACCTCTCGCCCGAGCAGGTCGAGCACGACCAGACCGATGCCCGCTCGGACGTCTACAGCGCGGGGATCCTGCTCTTCGAGCTCGTCACCGGCCAGGTGCCGTACACGGCGCCCGCGCCGATGCAGGTGGCCTACAAGCACGTCCACGAGGACGTCCCCGCACCGTCGTCGCTGCGACCCGTGCCCGCCGGGATCGACGCCCTGGTCACCCAGGCCACCCGCCGTGAACCCGCCGGCCGGTTCCCCGACGCGGCCGCCTTCCTCGCCGAGGTCCGCGAGCAGCGCGCTGCCCTGCCCCCCGTCGTGGCGTGGTCCCCCTCGCCCACCGACACCCTGGTGGCGGCACGCCCGGACCAGGCCGCGGCCGACGAGATCGACGCCCCGCCCTGGGTGAACGCCGAGCACGCCGGGGCGCCGCAGGTCGCCGCGGCGGCCGGGCTGGCAGCCGGCGCCGCCGGAGCGGCGATCGCCGCACCGGAGCTCGCGACGCCCCACGCGGGCACCCCGGCCGAGGTGGCGGCGACGCACCCCTCGGGTCCACCTCCCACCCCGAGTGCCGCCCCCTGGCCACCGCCCACGACCACCGAGGTCACCCACCGCACCGCGCCCGACGCGGGGGGCAGGCGGCCGCGCCGCGGCCGCAAGGGGCTGTGGCTCGGCCTCGTCGCCCTGGCCAGCGTCGTCAGCCTGCTGGTGCTGCTCTTCGGCCCGCTGCAGCAGGTGGCGGTCCCCGACGTGCTGGGCAAGACCCCGACGGAGGCCGCCACGATCCTGGCCACGAGCAACCTGCTGCTGGACGCCGAGGAGGAGGCCTACAGCGAGGAGGTCGCCAAGGGTCTCATCATCTCGACCGACCCGGCCCCGGAGGGGCGGCTGCGGACCGGCGGCACGGTCCAGGCGGTGGTGAGCCTCGGGCCGGAGCGCTACGACGTCCCCGAGCTGAGGCGCCTGACGCTGCAGGAGGCCCGGGTGGCCCTCGGCGCCGCCAACCTCGTCGTGGGCGACATCACCGAGGCCTACGACGACAGGATCAGGAAGGGCCGGATCATCAGCTCGACCCCCGAGGAGGGCACCTCGGTGAAGCGGGACACCCCGGTCGACCTGCGCGTGTCGCAGGGCCCGGAGCCGGTCGAGCTGCCCGAGCTGGTCGGCTCCGACGCCGCGGAGGCGGCCGACACCCTGGAGCGGGCGGGGCTCGAGGTCGACCGCTCCGAGGAGTTCAGCGAGTCGGTGGCCAAGGGGCTGGTCATCAGCACCAGCCCGACGGCAGGCACGACTGTCTACCGGGGCGACACCGTCGGGCTCGTCGTCTCCAAGGGTCCGCCGCTGGTGGCCGTGCCGCGGGTCGTCGGGCTGAGCGAGTCGGCCGCCCGGGCCGAGCTCGAGGCGGCCGGGTTCCGGGTCGTGGTCGACAAGCCGCTGGGCACCGCGATCTTCGGGGTGAACTCGCAGAACCCACGTGGCGGCGCCGAGGCCCCGAAGGGGTCCACCGTCACGATCACGGTCGTCTGACCCGCCGTCGCGGATGACCTCGATCCCTGCGTGGGCGCGCAGCCACCACACCCTGGCCACCCTGGCCCTGGTGGCCGCCACCGCGGTGTGGGGGGCCACCTTCGTCGTGGTCCAGGACGCCGTCGAGCAGATGCCGGTGCTGCCGTTCCTGTGGTGGCGGTTCGCCCTGGCCACCGCGGTGCTCGCGCTGCTGCGCCCGAGGGCGGTGCTGGAGCTGTCGCCCGAGAAGCGCCGTCATGGCGTACTCCTCGGCCTGCTGCTCGGCGGGGGCTACGTGCTGCAGACGTTCGGCCTGCTGCACACCTCGGCCACCGTGTCGGGGTTCATCACCGGCATGTTCGTCGTGTTCACCCCACTCATCGGGTGGCTGGTGCTGGGCGAGCCGGTGGCCCCGCCCGTCTGGATCGCGGTGGGCCTGGCCACGCTCGGCCTGGCCCTGATCAGCCTGCGCGGGCTCGCCATGGGCTTCGGCGAGCTGCTCACGCTCGGGTGCGCTGCGCTGTTCGCCGGGCAGATCGTGGGCCTGGCGCGCTGGTCCACCGCAGGTGATGCCTACGGCCTGACCGTCCTGCAGCTCGGGGTGGTCGCGGTGCTGGCGCTGCTGGCCTCGCCGCTGCAGGGGGGCATGGCCGTGCCGCCCAACGCCGGGGTGTGGGCGGCGGTCGCGTTCCTCGCCCTGGCCGCGACCGCGCT
>JALOLH010000049.1 GCA_025456065.1 Candidatus Nanopelagicales bacterium
CAAGGCCGTCAACGAGCTCGGGCTGCCGCAGACCCCGGTACGGGTCGCGGTGGACAAGGCCCTGCACTGGTTCCGGGACAACGGCTACCTGCGCTGACCACTGCCGCGTGAGCCGCGGGCGGGCCCACAGCCTCAGCGTGGATCCGGTACAGCCCTGCAGCCATGCGCTCTCCTGACCGCCGGTCCTACCGCCCGGTCACTGGCTGACAACGGGTTGTGAAGGCGGCGATGCGTTCGTTGCGGGCCCGGACGAAGGCCATCGCGCGGCTCATGAACTCGCGGTACTCGTCCACACGGCCTGCTGGCAGCACTACCCCCGAGAAGTCGTCGAAGTCCGCGAAGAACCTGACGGTCTGCTTCTCGTGGTCCACAAGGTCGGCGAGCAGGAAGTGGTCAACGTAACCGGCGAAGTCGCCGAACAGGTCGAAGAAGCCGGCATACGGGGCCAACGCGGCGGTCAGCGGGCTGGCCTCGCCGCGGTAGGCCGGCGGATGCACTCCAGGGTCAGGTCGAACCGGTCCCGGATCTTGGATGCATGCCCCGGCTCTGGTTGATCGACCGGCGCCACCGGCCATCCACCCGGGTCTGCACCGGGAACACGATGTAGCCGCCGATGGTGCAGGCCAGGTCGCGGAAGGCGCGCAGCTCGGCTGGCGGGATCTGCTCGAGGACCTCCACGAGGTGAGCCGGTCGGCTCCACGACGAGTACGTGTGCACGATGCTGTCACTGGCCAGCCAGTACTCCCCGAGCGCCGCTTCGATGCCGCCGGCAACGGCGTGCCGGGCCCGGAGTCACCTCTCACGAGGATTTCGCCCACGTGCCATGCGGACCTTGACAGCCACACCATCCAGAGAAGCATGGAGATAGAGGGTTCAGTCGGATGCTTGTCGGCGGGAGACTGACATGGGCGACAGTTCCTCCGGTGGCTGGTTCAAGTGGTTGGTCGGCGTCGTCATCGCCGTCCTTGCTGCGGGTACGGGCATCGTCGCACTACTGGACTACTTCGACGGCTCCGACGATGCTGTCGAGGAAGCCTCAGTCCTGAGCCCCCTCCGGATCCAGGGGGAGAACTACACCGAGAGCTCCGACGGCGTTCAGACCCTCACTGAGGGCGGCGTCCGGTTCCTCGGCTACGTCACCGACGGGACGTGGACGACCTACTCATCGGCAGGGCTCGGGTCAGGAGTGGTCGACGCGATCATGACGCGCGTGGCCAGCGACAGCGATGGGGGGACCATGCTCCTGAAGGCCGACGGAGACAACGGCCCCCAGATCGGCGAATGCCAGGTGGCTGGCACCGGTGGTTGGACGAACTGGGAGACGGTTCGGTGTGACGTGCAAGGCCGTGTTCCCGATGGCATGTCACAGCTCTACGTGGAGTTCCGCGGGGTCGGCAACCCCTACTTGGTGAACGTGGACTGGATCGACCTGAGGTAATCCTGTCACTGCGGTGCCCCTCGATTGCCCTCGGCCCCGACTGTTGCGTAACCGATCGTGGCTCCGCGGTGAGGCAGCCGCCGCAGGTGCGTGGGATGGGGGCCTCCGGCCCCCCTGCAACTCAGGCCCGGCCCCAGGACGTTCATGGGGGGACTGTCGATCACGCAGAAGGGCAAGAGCGTGGTCCGCAGCCACGGGGACAACGGACCGCGGACGCTGCGCACCAAACGTCATGCCGGCCTCAGCGGGCCCGGTTGGTGTCACCCGTTGGTGTCAACTGGCCCGAACCGACCCGCCGCCGTGCTCAATCGTGGGCCCCGTGGGACTCGAACCCACAACCTACGGATTAAAAGTCCGCAGCTCTGCCATTGAGCTAGAGGCCCGGGGCCCGCAGGCCCTGGGGGCACGGTGAGCGCGGGGGCGAGCACCCCGCACCGCGCCTCGCGGTGGCGAGTCTACGGATGGCCCGACCCTGGAGCGGGGGCCGTCGAGGCCCACCACGGCACGGCAGGGCGCGGGCGGCGGGCGGTCGGCGCCTCGCGCAGGTCCAGGACCTCGTCCGGCACCGTCGACCCCGCCGTCGACCCCTCGGCGGAACCCGACTGCGCCCCCGCCCACCGCGCCAGGTACTCCCGACCGGCCCGATGCCCCTGCACCCGCGCCTCCAGCCCGTCGAGCAGGTCCATGATCCGGTCGGGGAACTCCAGCGGCAGGCAGTGCGAGCCCGGCAGCGAGTGCACCTCTGCGTGGCGGATCTCCCGGGCGTACCCGACCACGTCGTCGTGCGAGGTCAGCGCGTCGAAGAAGCCCGCCACGATCGTGACCGGTACCTCGATGAAGCTCGGGTCGATCCGGCCGTGCCGCTCGAGCGCGACGGCGAGGTTGAAGTACCAGTCCCAGTCCTGCGAGAAGAAGGCCTGCACCCACGGCTGCACGTCACGCACGTCGGCGAACGGCAGCACCACGCCGCTGTGCCGGATCAGCTCCGCCAGCGGCCGGCCCTTCGGCAGTACCCGGGCTACCAGGTTCAGCTGCGGCCCGAGCATCCGCCCGGCGTGCGCCAGCCCCAGGCCGAGCGGCCGGCGCAGCGGCCGCGGGACCAGCTGCGGGGCCAGGATCGTGTCGAACGTCCCGCCTGGCACCCCCGCCACCGACAGCAGCCCAGCCACCCGGTCCGGGTGCTCGTTGGCCAGTTCGAAGGCGACGTTCACCCCGAGCGACCAGGCCACGACGATGGCGTCGGCCCACCCCAGCGCGTCGAGGAGCGCCACCGCGTCCTCGACGTGGTCGGCGATGTCGACCCGGGCGGGGTCCGCCGGCCGCTCCGAGCCGAGCACGCCACGCTGGTTCCACCCGGCCACCTGGTAGCGGCAGTCGTCGGCGATCAGCCGGGGCCACGCCTCCGGCGGGACCCCCATGCCGTTGCACACCAGCACCCGCGGGCCGCTGCGCGCCTGATTGCGCCACGCGACCAGGCGTGTCCCGTCGGCCGCGGGCAGGTCGAACGTCGAGTACACGCGGGGCAATGTGGCACATCGGGTCCAGCGGCCGGAAACGGGCCCCCCGTCGGCCTTCTCGTCGACCGGTCAGGTCAGAACGCCACCGCCGGCGGTGTCTCGTGCCCAGCCGGCGCCTCGTAGAACTCCCGCCGCCACACGCCGGCGGCCGGCGCGATCCACATCCACGGGATCGTCGTCACCTTCGTGTTCACCTGCGCGACCGCGTCGTTGTAGTACTGCCGCGCGAACGACAACTGGTCCTCGGTCTCGGCGAGCTGGCGCTGCAGGTCCAGGAACGACGCCGAGGCCGTGAGGTCCGGGTACGCCTCGGCCACGGCGAGGACGTCGACCAGGGCCTGGTCAAGCTGCCCCTCGGCGGCAGCGCGCTGGGCCACCGAGTCGCCCCGCGAGGCCGCCGACACGGCGGCCCTGGCCGAGGTCACCTCCTCCAGCACCGCCCGCTCGTGCCCGGCGAACCCCTTGACGGACTCGACCACGTTCGGGATCAGGTCCGCGCGCCGGGTGAGCTGCACGTCGATGCCCGCGAGCGCCTCCTGCGCCCGCACGTCGAGGCGGCGCAGGCTGTTGAACGCCAGCACGATCCCCACCACGACCAGCAGCAGCAGCGGGAGGACCACCAGCACCACCGTCAGACCAGCCATCGCACCTCCTCGATGTCCCGGGGCGGGCGGGTCACCACGACCCGCCCCCGCCGCCACCCCCGCCGCCGAACCCGCCGCCACCGCCCCCGCCGCCGCTGGACGAGGCGGACTGCGCCGCGGTGTAGGCGGCGATCGACGAGCGCACGGAGCTGCCGAACGAGTCGAAGTCCCCGCCGCTGTAGAACCCGGACGCCGCGTGCCCGGCGTACATCGGGTACCAGATCGGGATCGGCGGCTCCTGGCCCATCTCGGTGCGGTACTTCTCGGCCCACCGGTCGGCCACCCCGAAGGCCACGGCGTAGGGGATGAACGCGATGAAGGCGTCCTGGCGGGCCGCGAAGTCGAACCGCTCCTCCGACGAGGGGGTCGCCAGCAGCCGGCGGAAGCCGCCGGCGCGGGCCCACTCGACCCGGCCGGGGACGGTGCGACGCTGGCCCACACCCGGGGCGGACAGTCCGACCGCGCCCAGCACGAACGCCGCGAACGGCAGGCCGACCAGCGTCGGCGCCAGCTGGGCCGACAGCCCCGCCCACAGCAGCACCGCCGGCAGGGCGAACAGCAGCACGGCCAGCACCGCAGCGGCGATCCACAGCGCCCGGATCGTGGACTCGCGGTCGCTGGGCTCCATGAATCCCGCCGACTCCGACCAGCGCACCACGGCGGGACGGATCGCGTCGTTCACGCCATCGAGCTTCCGGCCCGCCCCCTCGGTGCCGTCCGCGTCGAAGCTCGCCCGGCCGTCGGCGGACGACGTCAGCCCCAGCAGCTGGGCGATCTCACGAGTCACCGCGTCCACGGAGCGCCACTGCTCCTCGGTCGCGAGCCCGATGATGCGCCAGTGCTCCTCGGTCGGCCGCTCGAGGCGCACCAGCCCCCGCTGCGCCATGTGCAGCACGGAGGCGACCAGCGGGTTCGGGCCGTCGTCCTCGGTGTCGAGGTAGACCGCCTGCACCGGGCCGAGCCCGGCCGGCGGCGCGTACTGCACCGGGAAGCCGGGCGGCTCCTCGCGCGTGCTGCGCGCGAGCATCGCACCGAGGACGCCAGCCCCGGCCGACAGCAGCAGCAGCGCCACCGTCACCCACACGGTGCGGCCCAGCAGCGGGTCCCAGGTGGTCGACCATGGCAGCGTGGCACGCGCCGGTGCCGCCGGCTGCATCGCCGCCCGGACGATCATCCCGGTGCGCGGCGCCAGGCCGGTCGCGCCGGCGGTCACGGTCGCCGTCCCCGCACCGGCCACGGCGCAGGGCCCCGGCGAGCCCCACGGGTCCGTCGCGCACTGGACCACCTCGGCGGCGGCGGGCAGCCGGATCGTCACCTCGGCACGGTCGATGGCCAGGTCCCAGCCGGAGGCCACGACGCTCCACAGGAACGCCGAGCCCGGCGCCCCGGTCGACGTCCCCGCGGTGGTGGCCCAGGGCGCCGCGTCCGAGGTGGTGCCCGGCGAGATCGCGCCGGGGATCCGGTAGGTGATGCGGTACGTCGTGGTGCCGGTCAGCGTCCGGTCCGGGTCGCCGATCCTCGCGATGAGGAAGCGGTGGCCCACATCCCAGGACAGCTCGTACGGCTCCGGCCCACCGTCGCGGGTGACGCTGGTGACGGTGGGCATGTAGCGCACGCCGGGGTCGGCGGGGTCGGCGATGTCCCAGTACCGGAAGATGCCGTGGCGGGACACCGGGAAGTCGACGGTGAGCTCCTCGACCGCGCTGAGCGTGCCGTCGGCCGCGACGTCGTACGACGCGACCGAGCGGGTGATGCTCGTCGTGTCCACGCCGGACGACTCGTCGGCCGTGCGCTCCATCCACGCCCCGACCACCGGCCAGAGCAGTCCGATCGCGGTGACCGTCAGGACGACGGCCCCGATCACCACCCGGCGGACCCAGGTCATGGGTCCACCGTAGCCCCCCGTCGCCGGCAGCAGCCGGGACGGCCGCGGCCCGCAACCGACGTGGCGAGCGCCTCAGCCCTCGGCCGCGGCTGCCCCATCGGCCAGCACCAGCCCCGGCACGTCCTGGGCGATCCGCGTGCCGGCCCGGCCGGCCATGATCCCCGACAGGTCGGCCAGCGAGCCGATGATGGCAGCCCTGTGCGGCGCGGACCGCGCGAACGCCGCCGCGGCTGCGACCTTCGGCCCCATCGAGCCGGCCGGGAGGTCCAGCCCGTCCGCCGCCTCCGGGGACGCGGCGCGGATCGTCCGCGCTGCAGGCGTGCCCCAGTCGAGCTGGACCGCGTCGACGTCGGTGGCGACTACCAGCAGGTCCGCGCCGAGGCTCTCGGCGAGCAGCGCGGAGGCCCAGTCCTTGTCGATCACGGCCTCGACGCCCACCAGCGTCCGGGTGCCGCCGACATACCCCTCGTCGGGCAGGTACATCGTCGGGATGCCGCCCCCGCCGGTGCACACGACGACCACGCCGTGCTCGAGCAGCCAGCGGATCGGCTGGATCTCGAAGATGCGCTTGGGCGCGGGCGAGGGCACGACCCGCCGCCAGCCGGCGCCATCGGGCTTGACCGTCCACCCGCGCTCCTCGGCCAGCCGGCGCGCCTGCGACGCGTCGTAGACGGGGCCGACGAACTTCGTCGGGTCGGCGAACGCCGGGTCGGCGGGATCCACCTCGGTCATCGTGAGGATGGTCGCCAAGTGCTGCTCCTCGGGCAGGAGGTTGCCCAGCTCCTGCTCGATCAGGTACCCGATCATCCCCTCGGTCTGCGCCCCGAGGACGTCGAACGGGTACGCGGACTGCTCGTCGTACGCCGCCGCCTGCAGGGCCAGCAGGCCGACCTGCGGGCCGTTGCCGTGGGAGATGACCAGCTCGTGCTCGGCGGCGATCGGCGCGATCGCCCGGCACGCCACCCGGACGTTCTCCCGCTGGCGCTGCACCGTCATCGGCTCGCCGCGGCGCTGCAGGGCGTTGCCGCCCAGCGCGATCACCACACGCACGCGGCGGCCCTCAGCCGGCCAGGACCACGGACGGGGCCGCGCGCCAGGTCGGCCCGTCCACCGACGGCCGGCCCACCGGCACCTGCTGGGTGATGCAGTGCACGTTCCCCCCGCCGAGCAGGATCTCGCGACCCGGGACCGTGAGGACGCGCCGATCCGGGAACAGCCGCTGGTAGGTCGCGACCGCCGCGGCGTCGTGCGGGTCGTCGAACACCGGCAGCACGACGATGCCGTTGCCGAGGTAGGCGTTCACGTAGGAGCCCGCGAGCCGGTCGCCGGCCGACCGGGGCTGCGCGCCCCTCGGTCCACGTGAGCAGGACGACGCCAGGGGCGGCGAACCGGGCGAAGTTGTCGACGTGGCCGTCGGTCTCGTCGTCCACGACCCCACGCGGCAGCCACAGGACCTGCGACACGCCGAGGTGCTCGCGGAGCAGGGCCTCGATCTGCTCGCCGCCCAGCTCGGGGTTCCGGTTCGGGTTGCGCAGGCACTCCTGCGTGGTGAGCACCGTGCCCTGCCCGTCGACGTCGATCGCCCCGCCCTCGAGCACGAGGTCGGGCAGGTAGCGCTGGCAGCGCTCGAGGTCGGCCACCTTCGGCCCCACGACGTCGTCGGCGTCCCACGGGAAGTAGAGCCCGCCGCGCAGCCCGCCCCAGGCGTTGAACCGCCAGGACACCGCGCGCAGCTCGCCGGCCGCGTCGGTCACGAAGGTCGGCCCGGTGTCGCGCACCCAGGCGTCGTTGGTCGACGTCTCGACCACCCGCACGTGGCGGGGCAGGCGCTCGCGGGCGTTGCGGTACTGGCCGGCCGAGACCAGCACGGTGACCGGCTCGGTGGTGGCGATCGCGGCGATGACCGCCGTCCAGGCCGCCTGCGCCGGCTTGGCGCCGAGCCGCCAGGTGTCGGGGCGCTCCGGCCACACGAGGTAGCAGCCCGCGTGCGGCTCCCACTCAGCGGGCATGCGGAAGCCGTCAGCCGCAGGGGTGCTGGGCAGCGCGTGCATCCGCGAACCTTCGCACGCAGCGAGGTCGCTCGTCCAAGCTCGCGGATCGATCCAAGTCCTGGACGCCCCCAGGCGACTTGCGTCAAGTTCGGGACCGCCGAGCGACCCGAGCCTTGGATGGAACCGCGAGCGCGCGGCGGGGCGCCCTATCCTGCCCAGCGTGCACCTGACCCCCACCGAGGTGGACCGCCTGCTGCTGCGCTCGGCCGCCGAGCTGGCCCGGGCCCGTCGCAGCCGGGGCCTGCGGCTGAACGTCCCCGAGGCGACCGCGATCGTGGCCGACACCGTCGCCGAGGCGGCCCGCGACGGGGCCACGCACGCCGAGGCGCTGGCCGCCGGCCGCGCCGCACTCGACCCGGACGACGTGCTGCCCGGGGTGGCCGACATCGTCGCCCAGGTGCACGTCGAGGCGGTGTTCGAGGACGGCTCCCGGCTGGTCACCGTGCCCGACCCGATCGGTGGCGGTCACCTCGGCGGAGCCGCCCCCGGCGCGCTGCTGCCCGGCGCGCAGCGGGACGACGCCGGGGCGCACGTCGGGCAGGCGACGCGCACCGCCGACACCGTCACGGTCCGGGTCGTCAACGAGGCCACGGTGCCCGTGTCGGTCTCCTCGCACTTCCACTTCTTCGAGGTCAACCCCCGGCTGCGCTTCGACCGCGGCGCGGCGTACGGCCGGCGCCTCGACGTGCCGGCCGGGTCCACCGTCGCGTTCCCGCCCGGCGAGCCCGTCGAGGTCGCCCTCGTGCCCGTCGGCGGCGCCCGGGTGGTCGTCGGGTTCGCCGGGCTCGTGGACGGGCCCCTCGACGCCCCCGGCGCCAAGGAGGCCGCGCTGGCCCGGGTGGCCGCCTTCGGCTACGCCGACGACCCCCCGGCCCCCCGTTTGCTCCGCCCCGGTACGTCTGCTGACCGGCACACCGGAGCAGACGGACCCCAGCGGAGCGGACGCGGTGGGGAGGGGGGTGCGACGTGAGCCGGGGACCCCAGTCCGACCTCGCCGTCCACGGCCCGCGCCTCGGCGACCGGGTCCGGCTCGGCGACACCGGCCTGACCCTCGAGGTGACCGCCGACGACCGGCTGCCGGGCGACGAGCTGCTGCTCGGCTTCGCCAAGACCGGGCGCGACGGCATCGGGCTGCAGGCCGTGCGCACCGACGAGTCCTGCGACGTCGTCATCACCAACGTGCTGCTCGTCGACGCCGTGCTCGGCGTCCGCGTCACGTCCATCGGGATCCGGGCCGGGCGCATCGTCGCGCTGGGCCGTTCCGGCAACCCCGACACCACCGACGGGATCGAGGTGGTCGTCGGCAGCGGCACGATCGTGGTGCCCGGCGAGGGCCTGATCGCCACGGCCGGCGGCATCGACCCGCACGTGCACGGCCTGTCGCCCCGGGTGATGGAGGCCGCGCTCGCCTCCGGCGTGACCAGCGTGATCGTCCAGGAGTTCGGGCCGTTCTGGGGCGTCGGCGTCGGCTCGGGCTGGGCGCTGCGCCGGGCGTACGCGGCCTTCGACGCCTGGCCGATCAACGTGGGCGTCCTGGGCCGGGGGGCCGCCTCGCGGCCCGGACCGCTGCTCGAGGCGCTCGAGGCCGGCGTGTGCGGGTTCAAGGTGCACGAGGACACCGGCGCCCACCGGCGCACCCTCGACACCGCGCTGACGGTGGCCGAGGAGCACGACGTCGCCGTCTGCCTGCACACCGACGGCCTGAACGAGGGCCTGACCGTCGAGGACACCCTCGCCGTGCTCGAGGGTCGAGCGGTGCACGCCTTCCACGTCGAGGGCTGCGGAGGGGGGCACACCCCGGACGTGCTGCGCCTGGCCGGCGTCGACCACGTGCTGGCCTCCTCGACCAACCCGACGCTGCCCTTCGGCGTGAACGCCCTGGCCGAGCACGTCTCGATGATCATGGTGAGCCACGGCCTGCACGCCGAGCTGCCCGGCGACGTCGAGCTGGCCCGGGCCCGCGTGCGCGCCGCCACCATGGGCGCGGAGAACCTGCTGCACGACCACGGCGTGATCCCGATGACCTCCTCGGACGCCCTGGGCATGGGCCGGGCCGGCGAGACGTGGCGGCGCACGTTCGCCCTGGCCGCGGTGACGAAGGGCGCCGACGGCGGCCACGCCGATGCCGAGGACGACGCGGCGGGCCACGACAACGACCGCGTCCTGCGCTACCTGGCGAAGCTCACGGTCAACCCCGCGATCGTGCACGGGGTCGCCCATGAGGTCGGCTCCCTGCAGGTCGGCCGGATGGCCGACATCGTGCTGTGGCGGCCCGCGTCGTTCGCCGCCAAGCCCGCGCTCGTGCTGAAGTCGGGCCTGCCGGCGTGGGGACCGCTCGGCGACCCGAACGCCACGATCGACAGCGTCGAGCCGCTGCGCCTCGGCCCACAGTTCGGCGGGCACGGGGCCGCGCCCGCCCAGCTCTCGGTGCTGTTCACGAACGCCGCGGCCGACGAGTCGACGCCGTTCCCCACGGCTCGCCGCCGCGTCCCCGTGCGCGGCACCCGGTCCGTGCGGCTGTCGCAGCTGGTCCGCAACGCCACGCTCGCCGACGTCCGCGTCGACCCGCGCAGCACCGAGGTCACGATGGACGGCCGGCCACTGCGGTTCGGGCCGGTCGACCGGGTGCCGCTGCAACGGCTGTACTTCCTCTAGGGCCGTCGCCGCCCGACCTCTGGACGGCGGGCGCTGGCGCACCATCGTCTCGAGCTTCGGCATCGGCCGGAACGCCCGCGCCCGTGATTCCCTCGAGGGCCGTCGCCGCCCGACCTCAGAACGGCAAGCGCTGGCGCACCATCGTCGTGACCGTCTCGAGCTTCGGCATCGGCCGGAACGCCCGCGCCTGCGCGGTCAGCTCGGCCACCTCGTCATCGGTCAGGTCGAGGTCGGCGGCGGCGGCGTTCGACTCCACCTGGGCGACGCTCGAGGCGCCCGGGATCACCACGACCGACGGGTGGTGGATCAGCCAGGCCAGCGCCACCTGTGCGGGCGTCGCGTCGTGCGACGCGGCGACGTCACGCAGCGCGTCGAGCAGGCCGGTGGCCCGGCGCAGGTTCTCCTCGAGGAACAGCGGGTTCATGGCCCGCACGGCCCCGGTGGGCGGATGGGCCGCGTCGTAGCGGCCCGTGAGCATGCCCTGGGCGAGCGGGCTCCAGGCGATGACGATGCGACCCTGCTCGGCCGCCCACGGCACGAGCGTGTCGAGCGGCTTGGCGTGCGTGAGGGCGAACTGCACCTGGTTGCTGAGCACCCGTCGGCCGAGCGCCCGCTCGGCGTCCTGCCAGCGCCCGAGGGAGTAGTTGCTGACCCCGACCTCGACGACCGTGCCGTCCTCCACCAGCCGACGCATGCCGGGCATGGTGAAGCCGTCACGGACCACGGGGTTCGGCTGGTGCACCTGGTAGAGGTCGATCGAGGCGACCCCGAGCCGCTGCGCGCTGGCCCGGCCGCGCTGCTCGACGATGGGCGCCACCGGCAGCAGGGGGAAGAGCTTGGTGGCGAGGAACGCCTGCTCCTTCATGCCGCAGCGGTCCAGCGCACGGCCGAGGATCCGCTCGCTCTCCCCGAACGCGTAGGCCTCCGCGGTATCGAACAGCGTGATGCCGAGCTCCGCCGCGCGGGCCACGAGCTGGTCGGCGACCCCGGTGCGGTAGTCCTCGCCGTAGCCCCACTCCCGCGACCCGAACTGCCAGGTCCCCAGCCCGATCCGCGAGATCGGCTTGGCCGTGTCGATGCCCTCGAGGTACTTCATCGCGCGCTCCTCACGCCGGGATCCGCCGGGCCCGATCCAATCACCCCGGCCCACTGGCGCATCTGTGGGCGTGCAGACCGCGAGCGACGCGACCGCGGTTCGGCGGATGATCGGGGCATGGGCGAGCGCCTGTTCGTCGCCATCTGGCCCGACGCCGTGGCCAGGGCGGCCCTGCGGTCCGACGTGGACCGCGCCCGGACCGCCCACCCCGACCTGCGCTGGCAGGCCGAGGAGCGCTGGCACGTGACCCTGGCCTTCCTCGGCGACGTCGACCCGGTGGCGGCGGGGCGCCGGCTGGACGCCCTGGCCCGGCGCTCCCTTCCGGCGGCCGAGCCGGTGCGGACCGCCGGATCGGGGGCGTTCGGACCGGTGCTCTGGGTCGGTGTGCAGCACGGGCCGTGGCTGCGCGACCTGGCCCGAGCGGCGCAGGACCGCCTGCACGTGCCGGACCGCCGGTTCCGTGCCCACGTCACGGTGGCCCGGGCCCGCGGCGCGGACCCCAGCGGCGCGGCGCGGGCAGCGGTCCCCGCCCTGGCCGGGCACCTCGGTCCGCACTGGCTGCCCGGCGGGCTCACGCTGGTGGCCTCGCGCACGGGGCCGCAGCCCAGCTACCACGTGCGCCGCAGCTGGCCGCTGCAGTCGGGAACCTGAGCCACGATGGGGCCGGCCGCCCGCGCGTCCGCCGCACTTCCACCCGGCGACGCGCCGGATTCCGTCGTTCTCGGCTGCGCGCAGGAGGGATTCGCCGCAGCCTGCGCTGCGAACCGTCGTTCTCGAGGCCGTCACGGGCTCGAGAACGACGGTTCCTGCGCGGGCCGAGGTAGGGACCGTCGGCGACGTCGGTCGTAGCGCCGGTTTCCGGCGCGCGACCCCCACGCCCGGCGGTGCTGCTACAGGTCCGTGACGTCCGCCTGCTTGGCGCGCACCGCCTCGGCCGCCTCCTTCAGGCCCGCGAGCTCGGACTCGGTGAGGTCGCCCTCCACGACGCGACGCACGCCCTCGCGGCCGATCTCGGCCTCGACGCCCAGGTACACCCCGGAGATCCCGTACTCGCCGTCGACCCAGGCGCACACCGGCATGACCGCGCCGGCGTCCTCGATCACGGCCTTCGCCATGCGCGCGGCCGCCGCGGACGGCGCGTAGTACGCCGACCCGGTCTTCAGCAGCGCGACCACCTCGGCGCCGCCGTTGCGGGTGCGCACGACCAGCTCCTCGACCTTGTCGGCCGGCAGCATCTCGGACAGCGGCCGGCCGTCGACCGTGCACCGCGAGGGCACCGGCACCATGGTGTCGCCGTGCGAGCCGAGGGTCAGGGTCTGCACCGAGCCGACCGGCACGCCGAGCTCGACGGCCACGAAGTTGGAGAACCGGGCGGTGTCGAGCATGCCGGCCTGGCCCATGACCCGCTGCTTGGGGAACCCGGAGGCGAGCTGCGTGAGCGCGGTCATCTCGTCCAGCGGGTTCGACACGACGATGATCACGGCGTTCGGCGAGTGCTGCGCGAGGTTCTCGGCCACGTTGCGCACGATCTTGGCGTTGACCTCGATGAGGTCCATCCGGCTCATGCCCGGCTTGCGCGGCAGGCCCGCGGTCACCACGACCACGTCCGATCCGGCGGTGGCCTCGTACCCGGCACCGGTGGCGGGGTCGGTGGTCTGCCCGACGACGGTCGTCTCGAAGCCCTCGATCGGCCGCGACTGGTTGAGGTCCAGCGCCAGGCCCTCCGGGCGCCCCTCCAGGATGTCGGTGAGCACGACGGTCTCGAACACGTTGTACTCGGCGAGCCGCTGGGCGGTGGTGGAGCCGTAGAAGCCGGCGCCGACGACGGTGACCTTGCCGTTCAGGGACATGGAATTCCTCTCTGCCGCGCCGGGATCCACCGGCGCCCACGGGTGCCGCCCAGACTACCGAGGGCGCCGCACCCAGCCGGAGCCGGTCGGAGCGGGCGCCGGGCACCACCGGACCAGGGGTCGGAGCGGGCGCCGGGCACCACCGGACCAGGGGCCGGAGCGGGCGCCCGGCACCACCGGACCAGGGCCCGAACGACCGCCCGGCCCCGCACCGGGTCAGGGTCGGGAGCGGCCCTTCCCCGACCGCACCATGCGGCCGAACTGCCGGCCGTACGCACGGTGCGCCTGGGGCGAGGACCGCGTCGCCGCGCTCGCCAGCTCCCGCTGCAGCCGCAACCAGCCGTCGTGGCGGTCGCGGGCCAGCCTGCCGTCGTCCACGGCGGCGAGCACCGCGCAGCCCGGCTCGATCCGGTGGCCGCAGTCGGCGAACCGGCAGTCGGCCGCCAGCTCGAGGACCTCGGGGAAGACGGCGTCCACCGCGTCGGCGTCGGCCGCGAGCCCGACCGACCTGATTCCCGGGGTGTCGATGATCGCGCCACCCGAGGGCCCCGGCAGCAGGTGCAGCTGGCGGGCGGTGGTCGTGTGCCGGCCCTTGGCGTCACCGGACCGCACCGCACCCGTGGCGGCCGCGGCCCGACCCAGCAGGGCGTTGGCCAGCGTGGACTTGCCGGAGCCGGACTCGCCGACCAGGACGGCGGTCCGCCCGGCCAGCCGGGCGCGCACGGCCGCCAGGCCGAGCCCCTCGAGGGCAGCACAGGCGAGCACCTCGATGCCCGGGTGCTCGAGCTCGAGCCGCGGCAGGTCGACCGCGTCGGGCTCGACGGCCTTGGTGACCACCAGCACCGGGACGGCGCCGCAGTCCCAGGCCTGCGCGGCCACCCGCTGCACCCGCCCGGCCCGCAGCGGACGGTCGACGCCGCAGACGATCAGGACGAGGTCGACGTTGGCGGCCAGCGCCTGCTCGCCGACCTCGTCGGCGGCGAGGCGGCGCAGGAGGGCCGACCGCGGCAGGACCGCGGCGACGGGCACGACACCGTCGGCACCGGGGTCGCAGGGGAGGGCGACCCAGTCGCCGACGGTCGGCGTCGGGTCCAGGCGCCGGGACGCCAGCAGCGTGCGCTCGCCGTGCGTGGTGCGGGCGAGCAGCGTGTGCCCGTCGTGGCGGACCACCCGGGCCGGGCACGTGCCGGGCGGCAGCTGGGGGATGCGGGAGTCGCGCCAGCCGAACGGCTGGAGCGCGGAACAGTCATGCAACGGGAACACCTCGTCGAGGAGCGCCGGTGGCCGGCGGTGCGGACGCCCTCGCGGGCGCACGCAGGGTCAGGGGATCGTGCGGAGGACGGCAGGCGTGATGACGGTCATGGCTGCTCCCTCCTTCCCACCTCGATCAGTGCGGGGCCCACGGTACCGCGGGGCGGGGTGGACCGGAAGGGGCTAGGACGGCGGCGGGACGACCAGGGCCAGGATCGACAGGCCGATCGCGAGGAACCCGAGGCAGGCGAGATCCACCGCCCGGCTGCGCACCGCCAGCCAGCCGGCGCCGCTGTCCTCCAGGAGCATGCGCAGGAAGAACGCGAGCATGACGAAGGCGGCGAACAGCACGGCGCCGCGGCGGAAGTGGTCCGCGGCAACGATCCCGAGGGAGAGCACCAGCCCGGACAGCACGAGCACGGTGGGCCACTGGTACCGGGGTCCCTCGGCCCCCCGCGCCTCCTCGATGGCGAGGGCGGCGTCCTCCTCGACCCGGTCGGCGTAGAAGGGGTCGCGCTCCTCGGGCAGGGGCACCGGTTCGGCCATCACCCGACCTGCCCCCGGGCGGCGGCCTCCACCACGTTGGCCAGCAGCATCGCCCGGGTCATCGGGCCGACCCCGCCCGGCATCGGCGCGAGGTACCCGGCGACGTCGCGGACGTCGGGGTGCACGTCGCCCACCAGGCCGGAGTCGGTCCGGGTGATGCCCACGTCCAGCACGGCGGCCCCGGGTCGGACGACCGCGGCCGTGACCAGGTGCGGAACGCCCGCGGCGGCCACCACGATGTCCGCGGCGCGCAGGTGGGCCGCGACGTCACGGGTGCCGGTGTGGCACAGGGTCACCGTGGCGTTCTCGGACTTGCGGGTCAGCAGCAGGCCCAGCGGGCGCCCGACGGTGACCCCACGGCCCAGGACGCAGACCTCCGCGCCGGCGATCGGCACGTCGTAGCGGCGCAGCAGCTCGACGATGCCGCGCGGGGTGCAGGGCAGCGGCCCCGGGGTGCCCAGCACGAGTCGGCCGAGGTTCGACGGGTGCAGGCCGTCGGCGTCCTTCGCCGGGTCCATCGCCTCGAGCACGGCGTTGGCGTCCAGGCCCGCGGGCAGCGGCAGCTGCACGATGTAGCCGGTGCACTCCGCTGCCGCGTTGAGGTCGGCCACCGCGGCCAGGACGTCGGCCTGCGTGGCGGTCGCCGGCAGGTCCACCCGGATCGAGTGGATGCCCACCTCGGCGCAGTCCCGGTGCTTGCCGCCGACGTAGGCGTGGCTGCCGGGGTCGTCGCCGACGAGGATCGTGCCCAGGCCCGGCATCGTGCCGGCGGCACGCAGGGCGGCGACCCTGGTGGCCAGCTCGGCCCTCACCGATGCCGCGGTCGCCTTGCCGTCGAGGATGGTCGCCGTCACGGCGCACATCATCGCAGGCGCCCACCTGCCCCCGGCTCAGGCGAAGGCGGTCATGACGTACCTCGCGCGGGCGCGGGCGGCCTCCAGCGCCGCCCCGGCGCGCTCCACGTCGACCTGCCCGTCGCCGAGCAGTGCGTCGCCGTTGATGCCGGTGGCGATGAACAGGCTGTCCAGGCCAACCCGGTTGGCCCCGACGATGTCCGTGCCGATGCCGTCGCCGACCGCCAGGATGCGCTCGCGGCGGACCGCGCGGTGGGCCGCCCGGTCGACCTCGGCCAGGGCGCGGTCGTAGATGGGGGCGAACGGCTTGCCCGCCTGCACCACCTTCCCGCCGAGCCCCGCGTAGACCCGGGCGACCGCGCCGGGGCACCAGGCCATCCGGTCGCCGTGCTGCACCTGGACGTCCGGGTTGGCGATGAGCAGCTCGAGGTCGCGGGCGCGGGCCTTGCGCAGCACGGGCAGGTAGTCCTCGGGCTGCTCGTCCCGGCGAAGCCCGGCCATCGCCACGAAGCGGGCCCGGTTCAGCTCGGCGAACTCCAGGCCCAGGCCCTCCCACAGCGCGGCGTCGGTGTCGCGACCGATCCGGTGGACGGGGCCGGGCGCCCGGCGGGCCAGCTCGGTCCGGGTGACGTCACCGCTGGTGACGACAGCGTCCCAGGCGTCGTCGGGCAGGCCCACCCGCTGGAGGACGGCGGGGATGATCCGGCTCGGCCGCGACGCGTTGCTCAGCAGGACGACCACGAGGCCGCGCGCACGCAGCTCCCCCAGCAGCTCGACCACGCCGGGGAAGACGGAGCGGCCGTCGTGCAGGACCCCCCACACGTCACACACCAGCGCGTCGTACCGGTCGGCGAGCTCGAGGACGCTGCGGATCCGCTCCACAGGGGCCGATCCTGCCAACCGAGGGCGACCGCGGCCCACTGGGGGCGCCATTCCGGTGCCCCGGCGACCAGGTCGGGATGCCGTTGCGGTGCCCCGCGGCACGAGGGGTCCGTCACCCCGTCACCCCGGCGCCCCGAGGTGGGTCACCTCGGCGGCCGCCCCACCGCCGGCCGCCGCCGGACGGCCGGACCGGTCAGTGGAAGAAGTGCCGCGTCCCGGTGAGGTACATCGTGGCGCCGGCAGCCTCGGCCGCTGCGATCACCTCGGCGTCGCGGACCGAGCCACCGGGCTGCACGACCGCCCGCACCCCCGCCCGCAGCAGCACCTCGAGGCCGTCCGGGAACGGGAAGAACGCGTCAGAGGCGCCCACCGCGCCCAGGGCCCGCTCCTCCCCGGCGCGCGCGACGGCGAGCCGGGCGGAGTCCACCCGGTTCACCTGTCCCATGCCGATCCCCACCGCCGCACCGTCCCGGGCGAGCAGGATCGCGTTGGACTTCGCAGCGCGGCAGGCCCGCCAGGCGAAGGCGAGGTCGGCCAGCGTCGCGTCGTCGGCGGGCGCCCCGCTCACCAGCCTCCAGGTGGTCGGGTCGTCGCCGGGGGCGTCGATCCGGTCGCTGGTCTGCACCAGCAGCCCGCCGCTGATCCGCCGGCTCTCCACGCCGCCGGTCGCCGCGACCGGTGGGGCCACGAGGATGCGCAGGTTCCTCTTCGCCACCAGCAGCTCGAGCGCGGCCGGCGCGTAGGACGGGGCGACGACCACCTCCGTGAAGACCTCGGCGACCTGGGCGGCCATCGCCGCACTCACCTCGCGGTTGGCCGCGATCACCCCGCCGAAGGCGGACACCGGATCGGTCTCGTGGGCCCGCGCGTGCGCCTCGGCGATGTCCGCGCCGACCGCGATCCCGCACGGGTTCGCGTGCTTGATGATGGCCACGGCCGGCTCGGCGAAGTCGTGGGCGGCGCGGAGCGCGGCGTCGGCGTCGACGTAGTTGTTGTAGGACATCTCCTTGCCGTGCAGCTGCTGGGCCGCGGCCAGGCCCCCCGGGGCGTGGGCGTCGGTGTAGAGCGCGGCTCGCTGGTGCGGGTTCTCCCCGTAGCGCAGGACGGCGGCGCGCTGCCACGCCGCGCCCGCCCAGGCCGGGAAGCCCGAGCCCTCGTCGGTGGGGGCCACGACGTTGCCCATCCACGACGCGACCGCGATGTCGTAGGTGGCCGTGTGGACGAACGCGTCCGCCGCGAGCCGCGCGCGCTGGGCCAGGGTGAACCCGCCGCCGGCCAGGGCGGCCACCACCTCGGGGTAGCGGTCCGGCGAGGTCACCACCGCGACGTTGGCGTGGTTCTTGGCCGCCCCGCGGACCATCGACGGCCCGCCGATGTCGATCTGCTCGATGCAGGCGTCCGGGCTGGCCCCCGAGGCGACCGTCTGCGCGAACGGGTACAGGGAGACCACCACGAGCTGGAACGCCTCGATCCCCAGGGCCTCGAGCTGGGAGTGGTGGTCGTCGAGGCGCAGGTCGGCCAGGATGCCCGCGTGCACCTTCGGGTGCAGGGTCTTGACCCGGCCGTCGAGGCACTCGGGGAAGCCGGTCAGCTCGGCCACCTCGGTGACCGGGACGCCGGCCTCGGCGATCCGCGCGGCGGTGGAGCCCGTGGACACCACCTCGACCTCGGCGGCGTGCAGCGCCTGCGCGAGCTCGACCAGGCCGGTCTTGTCGTGCACCGAGACCAGGGCGCGTCGGATGGGGATGCGGCCCTCGGCCGTGTCCGCGGTCATGTCAGCGTCACCTTCCTGCCGGAGACGTGCACGGTCTGGGTGGCCAGGCGGCGCACGACGTCGACGAGCAGCGCGCGCTCGACCACCTTGATGCGCTCGTGCAGCGAGGCCTCGTCGTCGTCGGGCTCGACCGTGACGGGCCGCTGGTCGACGATCGGCCCGGTGTCCACCCCCTCGTCGACGAGGTGGATCGTGGAGCCGGTCACCCGCACGCCGTGCGCCAGGGCGTCGCGGACCGCGTGCGCGCCGGGGAAGCTCGGCAGCAGCGCCGGATGGGTGTTCACCACGCGCAGCGGGAAGGCGCTCAGGACGGCCGGGCCGAGGATGCGCATGAACCCGGCGGAGACCACCCAGTCGGGCTCGAAGGACTCGAGGGCGTCGCGCAGGGCGCGGTCCCACGCGGCCCGGTCGGGGTGGTCGGCCAGCGCGACCGGCACGGCCGGGACCCCCGCGGACCTGGCCCGCTCCAGCCCGCTCGCAGCTGCCGAGTCGGCGACCACCGCCACCACCTCGGCGGGGTAGTGCGGGTCGGCACAGGCGTCGAGCAGCGCCTGCAGCAGCGTGCCGGTGCCGGAGATGAGGACGACCATCCGGGTGCGCGGCACGCGCCGCATCCTACGGGTGGCCTCACGGGGCCGACGGGGCCGGCCGCACCGGCTCGACCGCACCGTCCTCGGCGATCCGACCCAGCCACAGCGAGGAGGAGTACCGGATCGCGGATCGGCTCGGCAGGATCGCGTGCGGCCAGCGGGCCATGGGGGTGACGAAGGTCGCCGAGCGGCCGGCCGGCCAGGCCAGCGACGACGGCGACGAGGCGAGCACGAAGACCTCCCCGCCGCCCCAGGCCCTGCGCACCTCGGCCAACCGCGCGGCGCTGACGGGGGCACGCAGCTCGACGACGTCGGCGTCGCAGACGATGCGCAGCGTCGGCAGCCACGGCGGGTCCGCCCCCCGGACCACCGCCACCCGACCGCCCTGGACCTCCCGGCAGAGGGCCGTCACCTCGCCGGCGCGGCCCCCGTACTCCGCGGTCGTCGTGATGGGTCCCCATGTGGTGAGCGGGGCGAGCAGCACGGCCGCGACGCCCAGCCAGACCCCGGCCCGCAGCCAGCCCGTGGCCCGGTCGGCCGGACGGGCCCGCACCGCGACGGCCGCCCAGTGCAGGAACCACCCGGCGCCCAGCAGCACGGCCGGGATCACGGCGGGCAGGAACCGCCGCATGGCCCACACCACGTCCGGGGTGATGCTCGGGCGCACGAGGTAGAGCAGCGAGGGGACCCCCAGCGTCACCAGCAGCACGACCAGCTCCGGGCGACGGTCGGCCAGCGCGCGCCGGGCGAGCAGCGCGGCCCCGATCGCGCCGAGGGCGACCGCGACCGGTCCGAGGTACCAGGACAGCCAGACCAGGGTCATCTCGTCGTAGCTGCGGGTGCCGTCGACCGGGAGGCCGGCCACCTCCTGGGCGGCCGCGATGAACCACGCCTGCGGGGAGTCCGGCACGATGCCCTGGCGCTGCATCCACAGCGGCCGGCTGGCCAGGACCAGGAACCCGGCCACCGTCGACCAGGCCGCGACCCGGCCGAGGAGGCGGCGGTGGTCCGCCGCCCAGTTCGGCAGCCGGGTCCACCGGCCCACCCCGATCGCGACGACGGCGGCCCCGACCGCGGCGACGAGCAGCCCGATGAGCGGGACGTAGAGCCACGCGTGGTCGGCCAGGTACCCGCTGCTGTGCACCCGGACGTCGAGGTACCCCAGCAGCACCATGGCGCACGCCGTCCCCGTGGCGAGGAGGAACCCGCGCAGCAGGAACCGACGGCGACCCCGGTCGGCTGTGCCCGCGGCGACGGCGCCCACCCCGAGGACGAGCCCCGCGGCCACGGCTGCCCCGTCGATCCGGGACAGGGCCGTGGCACCGACCATCGCCCCGCCCAGCGCGAACGGCCAGAGCCGGGGCTGGCGGAACGCGCCCCACAGCACCGCCAGACCGCCGAACGTCAGGGCGAGGTTCGTCGGCTCGGTGAACGGCGCGCGGGTGAAGTGCAGGTAGGGCGTGCTCACCGCCAGGGCGGCGGTCGGCAGCAGCGCCCAGCGGGGGTCGATGAGCCGGCGGCCCAGGTCGTAGACAGCCAGCAGGGCGACGGCCCCGATGAGCAGGTTCGCGAGGAGCACGCCGGTCTGCCCGGCCAGCCAGCCGGGGATCGCGATCAGCCCGGGGAAGGTCTTCGCACCCTGGGCGTACATCTGCGCGCCGCTGCGCCAGAAGGCGTCGGAGACGGCCGTGGCGCCCGGCACGGCGTCGGCGACCGCGGCCGCCGAGCGCAACGGGATGTCCGGATCGGCGTGCGAGGCGAGCCAGATCCCCTCGAGCGTGAGGAAGCCCGGGTCGCGCTGGACGAGGAGCACCTCCCCGGCGAACCACACGTTGGCCAGGAGCCACGCCACGGTCAGCCCGAGCGCCCCGCCCGCCCCGAGCACCGTGGCGCGGTCGACGGGCAGCGGCTCGGGGACGAGGCGCCACGTGAGCCACAGCACCGCGGCCAGGACGGGCAGGACGAGCCAGGGGGTGAACGCCGCGCCGAGCACCGCCAGCGACACCACCAGCGCGCACCAGAACAGCACGACCGGCAGCCGCGCGGGCACGGCGACGAGCAGGCGGGCGAGGGGACGGTCGGCGGGCCGGGGCTGCGCGAGGAGGTCGACGCCGGGGGCGGGCGCCGTCACGTCCGGCGGCTCGCGCCGGGTGCCGCCGGGGCGGCCGGCGGGGCGGGGGCGGCGGCTCCCGGGGCCGCCGTGCCGGGGGCCGCGGCTCCCGGGGCCGGCCGGGTCGCGCCCTCCCCCGGCGCAGCAGCTGCATCGGTGGGCGTCGGGGGGACCGGTGCGGCGGAGGTCCCCTGGGGCGGTGCGGCAGAGGTCCCCTGGGTCGGCGCATCCCAGGCGCCGGGCAGGGTGGTCGGCCGCCCGGCCCGTGCGTGCAGGGCGCCGTAGTGCAGCTCGCGGGTCTCCCGCAGGTTCCGGATGCCGATCTGGCGCAGGCTGGAGACCTGGTCGGCGATCACCCCGAGGGCGAACATCTGCACGGCGGAGATGGCCAGCACGGCGCCCAGGATGATCGACTGCATGTGCCCGGTGGCCCCGGATCGGCCCTCCCGCACGAAGTCCAGCGCGAAGGGGGCCCAGGCGGCGAGCGCCCCGAGGCCGAGCACGGTCGCCAGCGTCCAGAAGAACCGCAGGGGCGAGTAGTAGGACAGGATCCGGAACAGGGCGATCGAGTTGCGCCGCACGTACCCCCACATCGACCCGAACAGCCGGCTCGGCCGCACCGAGTCGTTGCGGCCCACGGGCACGTTGACCAGCGCGAGCCGGGAGTTGCCGGCCTGCACGAGCGACTCGAGCGTGTAGGTGTAGGGCGTGGTGATCACCAACGACATCGCCGCGGCACGGGAGTAGGCCCGGAACCCGCTCGTCGCGTCCTCCACCGGCAGGCCCGAGATGGAACGGACGACCGAGGTCCCGGCGCGCTGCAGCGCCCGCTTGATCGGCGAGAACTCCGCGACCGAGCCGGTCTCCCGGTCGCCGATCACGAGGTCGGCCTCGCCGGACAGGATCGGGGCCACCAGCGCGGGGATCGAGGCGGCGTCGTACTGGTTGTCGGCGTCGGTGTTCACCACGACGTCCGCGCCGCGGCGCAGGGACTCCTCGATGCCGAAGGAGAACGCCGCGGCCAGGCCACGGTTGCGGGGGAACCCGATGACGTGGTCCACGCCGCAGGCCATCGCGACCTGGCGGGTGTCGTCGGTGGAGCCGTCGTCGATGACCAGCCACTCCACGGTGTCGAAGCCGGGCACCGACCGCGGCAGCGCCGCCAGCGCCGTCGGCAGGTGCTCGGCCTCGTTGAGGCACGGGATCTGGATGATCAGCTTCACGGTGGGGGACCTCGGCGGGGGGCGGCGATCGACGATGCGCGGCGGGGCGCCCGGAGCACGGCGCTGTGCACGAGGATACCCGCGTGAGCGCCGCGGGGGCCCATGTCCGCAGCCGCCGGGCGGCCGGGGGGATCAGGTCGGCGTGGATCCGGAACCCGACGGGGCCGGCAGCCGACCGGGTCGCACGCCGAAGGCGGCTGCCAGCAGCACGTCGACGACGACGAGGACGAGGCGGGAGACCAGGCCGACCGTCAGCGCACCCGCGGCCCCGATGCTGCCCGCGAGCATCGCCACGAGCACGGCCTCACGCACCCCCGCGCCGGCCGGCAGGGGCACGAGCAGCAGGCCGGCGACGAAGGCGAGCGCGAAGGCGCCCGTCAGCGGCGCCAGCTGCTCGATCCCCGCCCCGAGCGGTCGCGCGAGCAGCCAGGCGTGCAGGCCGAAGCACACCCATCCGGCGCTCGCCCAGGCCCCCGCCCCGGCGAGGGCCCGGCCCGGGATGGCGACCTCGGGCAGGGGGCGACGCAGCCGCGTGGCCACCCAGCGGATCGCCGCGTTGACCGCCGCCGGGCGCAGGACGGCCAGGGCCAGGACGATCGCCACGCCGGCCAGCGCCAGGGCGAGCCCGCCCACCTCGGCCCGACCGGCACCGGTCAGCGCCAGGAGTCCGACCAGCCCGCCGGTCACGATGGCGACGAGGACGGCCACGAGGTAGCTCAGCACGGTCACGGAGCGGGGGATCCGCAGCCGGCGGCCCAGCTCGGCCTGGATGGCGACCACCCAGACCGAGCCGGGCACGTACTTGCCCAGCTGTCCTGCGGTGTGCAGCGCCATCGCCGGGCGCACGCGGACCGGTTGCCCCAGCCCGGCCAGGACGACCCGCCAGGCCAGCCCCGTGCACACCACGGCCGCCGCGCCGGCCATCCCCGAGCCGACCAGGTCGGTCCACCGCAGGGCCGCCAGGTCGGCGCGGACCGCCGACCAGTTGCGCCACAGGGCCACGCCGACCGCGACCACGGCGACGGCGAGCAGCACCGCGCCGACGGCGCCGCCCTTCCGGCGCGAGGCCGGCGCCGTCGCCGGACCCGTCACGCGGCGTCGGCCCGCGGGGCGTGACCGACGAGCACCAGCCCGGGCCCGCGGTCGGGGAAGCGCCGCTGCAGCCAGCGGCCGGGGGCGGTGGCGAGCCGGGTCGCCGGTCCGGCCCACACCGGGGGTTGCAGGAAGGAGCTGCTGCCCTCGGTGAAGGCGGCGAGATCGCCGTCGCCGGTGCCGCGGCCGTCGCTGGGCCCGTGGCCGAAGGTGCCGGGCGGTGGTGCGCCCTGGCTGGCCAGGCGCCGGGCGGCCACCCGGTTGCGGACCGCCTCGAGGGCGTACCCGAACGGGTGGCCCACGTGCACGACACGCACGTCCACGAGGCCCACCTCGCGAGCCATGCCCGCCAGCGCCCCGGCGTCGTAGCGACGGAAGTGCCCGGCGATCCGGTCCGCCGCTCCCATGCGCTCGGGCCCCGCGGGGGTGGAGCAGATCAGGGCACCGCCGGGGCGCACCCGCGCCGCCCAGGCGGCCAGGGCGCCGCGGTCGTCCTCGATGTGCTCGATGACCTCGAACGCGCACACGAGGTCGAAGCGCTCGTCCGGCGCCAGGTCCTCCGGCGAGGCGAGCAGCCGGCCGGGCGTGCCCCGCGCGGCGAGGCGCTGCTCGGTGATGGCGCGGGTCCGGGCGGACAGCTCGATCCCCGTGTAAGCGCGGCCGGGCGCGAGGCGGCAGGCGGCCGCCCCCTCGCCGGGCCCGAGCTCGAGCACGTCGTGGATCTCGAGCCGGTCCAGCTCGGCGCTGATCACGTCCCAGCGCAGCCACGCGTTGAACGTCAACGGCGGGAGCGGGGCCCGGGCGGCGCAGGCCCGACGCAGGCGGTCGTCGAGCGCGGCGGTGACAGCGGCAGGGGTGTGCGACTGGGAGATCGCGCGGGCGCGGCGTCGGGCCATGGCCAGGGCCTCCGGGTCGGTGGCGAGGTGGAGCAGGGCCTCGGCGAGGGCACCCGGGTCGCCCGGTGGCACGCGCAGGACGCCGTCGCCGAGCGCGGCGGCGGCCGGGGTGTCGCCGGTCACGACGGCGCACCCGGCCGCGAGGCCCTGGTACACCTTCGTGGGCACCACGCGCTGCGCCTTGGCACCCGTCCCGACGATGCCGAGGCACACGTCGTGCGCCGCGACGAGCCCGGGCAGGGCGTCCGGGTCCACCCAGTCGTGCCAGGTGATCGCGGGATGGTCGGCCAGGATGGCCCGCACCTCGGCGTGGTCCTGGCCGGTGCCCACCAGCGTCACCTCGACCGGCGCGTCACGCAGCTGCGCGATCGCGCGGGCGATCGTCGGCGTCCCCTGCAGCGGGGTGAACAGGCCGACGAAGACGACCCGCAGGGGGCCCTCGGCACGGTCCCGGTCCTCCGGCCCGGCGGCCCGGGACCAGGCGGACGAGGCGCCGACCGGCACGACCACCGCCCGGGCTCGCGCGGCCGGCGGGAGCTCGGCGGCCTGCTCGGGGGTGTCGACCACGACCACGTCGGCGGCCCGCAGGGCCGCGCTGTCCACGCCCGAGAGGGCGCGTCCGATGGGTCCGCGCTCCAGGCCGCGGTCCCGGACGGTGTCGGCGAGGCCGACGAGGTGGTCCAGCACGATGGTCGCGCGGGGGAACAGTGCGCGGGCCAGGTGGACGTCCGCGTGGCCCAGATAGCCGACGAGCACCACGTCGGGCTGCTCGGCGAGGTGCCGCCGCCCGGCCACCAGGCCCCGCCACGACCTCGCCTGCTTGCCCACCAGGCCGAGGGCGGCGCCCGCCGACCCCGCGGCGGCGACCTTCTCGGCGGTCGAGGCGCCCAGCGGGACGTTGAGCTCGCTGACCTGCCAGCCCCGTTCCGCCAGGCCCTCCCGCAGCACGGCGACCCTCGGGTGCAGCGCGGCGTCGTACGAGCCGAACAGCAGCACGCGCCCAGCCACGACACCACCTGCCTGCTCGGGGGGCGGGACGGCACCCGCGCTCGGAGCCCCCAATCCTAGGCCGGCTCGACCGTCCCCCCGGCGGGCTCGACCGGGCCGTCGGGCACCACGGGGATCTCGGCGGTGTCGTCGTCCTCGACGGCGACGGCAGGGCGCACCTCGGACCGACCCGGATCGACCTGCGCCGCCTCGCCCGGGTCGGGCATCGCCGGCGCGCCCTCCACCGGGTCGGCGGCCTCTGCCAGGTCGCCCGGATCGACCTGCGCCGCCTCGCCCGGGTCGCCCTCCGCCGCATCGGCAGGGTCGACGGCCTCCTCGGCCGATGCCTCGGTGCATCCCTCGGAGGGTTCCGGGTCGTCGGACCGCAGGTCGACGGTCGGCTCGCGGACGTCGACGACCGACGCAGGTCCGGGGTCACGCTGCTCCGCGGCGTCCTGGTCGACGACCCGGGGGGCCACGAGCGCCGTGACCACGCCGGGCAGCCGGACCGCCGTGACCACGCCGGGCAGCCGGACCGCCGAGGCCACGGCGGCCACGGCGGCCGCTGCGGGCACGAGCAGGGCCGCCGGACCAGTCGGTGCGCCGACCACCTCGCGGGTCGTCGGCACTGAGGCCGGCGTCGGGGTGTCCGTCACGCCGGGCGCAGCGCCGCCGCGGTCGCCCTCGACCGCGTCGCGCGCGATGGGCGCCGCTGCCCCGCCCGTCGTCCCCGAGGCGCCGGACCGCTGCTCGGCGCGGTGCAGCTCCCAGCTCAGGCGGACCGACTGGAACCCGGCCTCGAGCAGGAAGCCCAGGACGACCAGGCCGGTGCCGGCGCCGACCACGGCCCAGAGCTGCGGGCCGAGCCCGGCCAGCCGCGCCGAGCCCAGCGACCCGGACCCGGCCAGGCACAGGCCGGCCAGGAGCACCGCGACGACCCCGCCGAGGGCCAGCGCACCGGTCAGGGCGCCCAGCGGGGTGGGCAGGTCCCGGCCCCAGCGGATGCGCCCGGCCAGCACGCCGAGCAGGACGGGCACGGCGAGCAGCACGGGCACCCAACCGGGGATGCTGGTCGGGATGGCGGCGAGCACGGGCAGGGCCGGCAGCGAGGCGACCTCCCCGCCGAACGCGGAGAGCTCGCCGAGCTCGCCCAGGCGGAATCCGGGGCCGACCACCACGGACAGGGCCCAGATGGCGAGGTTCGGCAGCGTCAGGATGTCGAGCAGGGTCAGGCCCGCGCTGCCGAGCACCCCGGCCTCGAGGGCACCGAGCGCCGCCCCGGCCTGCGCGAAGTGCCGCACCAGGCCCAGGGCCACGAGCACCGCGCCGACCGCGACGAGGCCGAGCACCGCGGCCAGGCCGGCAGCCAGGGTGCGCCACACCGCGTCGGGCATCCGGGCGCGGACCGCGGGCACGAGCCCCGCCTCGGGGGCGATGCCCCACACGGCACCGGTCGCGCCGACGAGCCCGGTGACCAGTGCCGCCCTCGCCGGCACCGCGAACGCGACGTCTGCGGCGGACAGCCAGGCGATCGCCGCACCCCCGGCGCCGTAGAGGAGCCCCGCCCCGGTCGCCATGAGGCCGACCTCGCCGGGGGTGGGCGACGGGAGCAGCCGGCCGGTCCACGCCCCCGCCCGTCGGGCCAGCAGCAGCCCGAGGAGGAGGGCGCCCAGGGGCAGCAGGGTCAGCGGCTCGCCGCCCAGCGTCAGCGGCACCTGATGGGCGGCCAGCCAGGTCAGGCCGGCGGCGCGCCACGCGGCTGCCGCGTCGCCGACCGAGTTCGGCGACAGCGCCCAGGTCAGCATCACCAGGCAGGTGACCAGGCCGATCCCCACCAGCAGCGACCACGCCCCGGCGATGGCCCCGGCGACCAGGGGACGCCGCGAGGGCGCCACGTCGTCCGCCGCGAGGGTGACGTCGGGACCGGACCCCTCTTCGGGCGCCACCCCGGGCGCGGCATGGTCCTGGACGGGAGTGGCGGGCACGCAGGGATTCTCCCCCACGCGACCCCCCGCCCCCGGCGTGCCGCGGCTCGTGTCGCGGCGACCGGGGGGGTCCGCAGCGGCCTCAGGGCGCGAGGATCTCCCGCATCAGCCGGGCGGTCTCCGAGGGCGTCTTGCCCACGCGCACGCCGACGGCCTCGAGGGCCTCCTTCTTGGCCTGGGCGGTGCCCGACGAACCCGAGACGATCGCGCCCGCGTGGCCCATCGTCTTGCCCTCGGGGGCGGTGAAGCCGGCGACGTACCCGACGACCGGCTTCGTCACGTGCTCGGCGATGAAGGCCGCGGCCCGCTCCTCGGCGTCGCCGCCGATCTCGCCGATCATGACGATCGCCTCGGTCTCCGGGTCGTCCTGGAAGGCCGCGAGGGCGTCGATGTGGGTGGTCCCGATGATCGGGTCGCCGCCGATGCCGATACCGGTCGAGAACCCGAGGTCGCGCAGCTCGTACATCATCTGGTAGGTCAGGGTGCCCGACTTGCTCACCAGGCCGATGGGGCCGGGGCCGCTGATGGAGGCGGGGATGATGCCCGCGTTCGACTTCCCGGGCGAGATGATGCCGGGGCAGTTCGGGCCGATGATCCGCGTCGTGCCGGCGTTCTGCGCGTACTGGAAGAACTGCGCGGTGTCGTACGTGGGCACGCCCTCGGTGATCACCACCACCAACGGCATCCCGGCGTCGACCGCCTCCTCGACCGCCGACTTGGTGCCGGTGGGCGGGACGAAGACCACGGAGACGTTCGCGCCGGTCTCGGCCATCGCCTCGGCCACCGAGCCGAAGACGGGCAGCGTCGCGGTGGGGAAGTCCACCTTCGAGCCGGCCTTGCGGGGGTTCACGCCGCCCACGATGGTCGACCCGGCCGCCAGCATGAGGGTGGTGTGCTTCATGCCCTCCGAGCCGGTCATACCCTGCACGACGAGCTTCGAGTCGCCGTCGAGGAAGATCGCCATGGCCCTACCTCACTTCCCCGCCGCAGCGGCCAGCTCGGCCACGCGTCGCGCGGCCTCGTCCATCGTCTCCACCAGCTCCACGCCCGGGATGGCGGCCTCCACCAGGATGGCGCGGCCCTCGTCCGCCCGGTTCCCGTCGATCCGGCACACGATCGGCTTGTCGACGGGCTTGCCGGCCTCCTGCAGCATCCTGATCGCGAACTTCACGCCGTTGGCCACCTCGACGCAGCTGGTGATGCCGCCGAACACGTTCACGAACACCGAACGCACCGCCGGGTCGGTGAGCACGATGTCCAGGCCGTTGCTCATCACCTCGGCGCTCGCGCCTCCGCCGATGTCGAGGAAGTTCGCCGGGCGCACCCCGCCGAACTCCTCGCCGGCGTAGGCGACGACGTCCAGGGTCGACATCACCAGGCCGGCGCCGTTGCCGATGATGCCCACCTCGCCGTCGAGCTTGACGTAGTTGAGGTCGAAGGCCTTGGCGCGCAGCTCGATCGGGTCGGTCGCCGCGACGTCGACGAGGTCGGCGTGCGAGGCGTGCCGGAAGTGCGCGTTCTCGTCGAGGGTGACCTTGCCGTCCAGGGCCAGGACCCGGCCGTCGGCGGTCTTCACCAGCGGGTTCACCTCGACCAGGGTCGCGTCCTCGTTGACCAGCACGTCCCACAGCTTGAGCAGCACGGCCTCGACCTGGTCGGCGACCTCGGCAGGGAACCGCGCCGCCGTGACGATCTCCTGGGCCTTCTCGGGCGTGCATCCCTCGAGGGCGTCCACCCGGATCATCGCCAGCGCGTCGGGGTTCTCCTTGGCGACCTGCTCGATCTCCACGCCACCCTCGACCGAGGCCATCGCCAGGAAGGACCGGTTGGCGCGGTCGAGCAGGAACGAGACGTAGTACTCCTCGGCGATCTCGGCGGCCTGGGTGACCAGGACCTTGTGGACGGTGTGGCCCTTGATGTCCATGCCGAGGATGTCACCGGCGCGGTCCCAGGCCTCGTCCTCGTTGGCCGCCAGCTTCACGCCGCCGGCCTTGCCGCGGCCACCGGTCTTGACCTGTGCCTTCACCACGACGGTCCCACCGATCCGCCGTGCGGCGATGCGCGCGGCGTCCGGGGTCTCGCAGACCGCGCCGGGCACGACCGGCACCCCGTGCATGTCGAACAGATGCTTGGCCTGGTACTCGTACAGATCCACGCGACGCTCCTCACCGACGAAGGGAACCGCCGGTCACAGTAGCGCCGGGCCGGAAGCCCCCCGCAGGCGGGCTGGGGCTCGTGCGACGAGCGGCGCGAGGCACGCGTCAGGCGGGTCGCCGCCACGACGGCTGGCGACCCGACGGGGTGCTCGGGGCTCAGGCGGCGGCGTGCGCGAGGTTGCCCTTGACCCACCCGACGATCTCGTCCGTGCGGGTGCCGGGCGTGAACACGTGCGCCACGCCCATGGCCTCGAGCTTGGGGATGTCGTCCTCCGGGATGATCCCGCCGCCGAAGACGCGGATGTCCCCGGCGCCGCGCTCCTCGAGCAGGGTGAGCACGGCCTGGAACAGCGTCATGTGCGCCCCGGACAGGATGCTCAGGCCGATGCCGTCGGCGTCCTCGGCGATCGCCGTGGCGACGATCTGCTCGGGGGTCTGGTGCAGGCCCGTGTAGATGACCTCGATGCCGGCGTCGCGCAGGGCGCGGGCGACGACCTTGGCGCCGCGGTCGTGGCCGTCCAGGCCGGGCTTGCCGACGATGACGCGGATGTGCTCGCCACTGCTCATGGCCTCAGGGTAGCCCCGCGGGTCCGGCGGAGGGCGGGGGGTCAGACGTACTCGTGGCGGCGCAGCCAGCGCATCGCCAGCGAGCCCCACAGCGGGGGCAGGTAGAACGTCACGAGCCGGAAGACGATCGCCGTGGAGACCGCGATCGCGCTGGGCACGCCGATGGCCTGCAGGCCCGCGGTGTACCCGGCCTCGGCAACGCCCATGCCGCCCGGCACCGGCATCAGGCCGGCGAACAGGCTCACGAAGGTGTTGATGAGGATGAGCTGGGCGAGGTCGGCCTGCTGCCCGAACGCGTGCAGGCACAGCCCGAGGATGACGGCCTGGGTGACCTGGGCGGCGAGGTTGCCGCCGAGCATGAGCGCGAGCTTGCCGGGATGGCGCAGCACGGCCAGCGCCCCCCGGGCCTTGGTCGCCTGCTCGACGAGGGCAGCGCGGTACTTCGGGACGGCGGCGCGCAGCCGCGCCCGCCAGGCCGGCACCACGAGCACGAGCACGAAGCCGAGGGCCGTGACCACCGCCACCAGCGCCAGGCCGGACATCCCAGCGTCCCCGCCCCCGGTGCTGCCGGCGTCGACGGCTTGCGGCGAGATCGTGGCCAACCCGCTGAGCAGGATGACGACGATGAGCGCGATCTGCACCAGGAAGCCCAGGAAGCTGTCGATGACCCCCACCGACATGGCCGCGGCGACCGCCAGGCCCCACTTGGTGAAGAAGCGCACCTCGAGGGCCACCCGCGCCGCCGACGCCGGCAGCACCAGGGCGATGAACTGGATCGCGTACTGCAGCATGAGCACGGGCACCAGTCGCAGGGGCGCCATGGTCGCACCGAGGGTGGCGAACGAGAACCACACCTGCACCAGCGGGGAGAGCACCAGGGCGCCGAGCACCAGGGTCAGGTCGGCCGACTGGAACGCCTCGGCGACCTGCGACCAGTCGACCTCGGAGACGAAGCCGATGAGCCAGTAGGCGAGGGCGGCGATGAGCACCACCTTGATCACCGCGGCCCAGGAGACGCGGGCCAGTGCCTGCATCGCCGGGGGCTCGGCGGCGCTGAGCTCGACGGCCCGGCGACGCAGGTCCTTGAGCGACCAGTCGGCCGCCCGGACCGACCGGCGCAGCTCGCTGTCGAGGGCCGGCGTCTGGATGAACGGGACCACGGCCGCCAGGGCCTCGTCCCCGCCGGCGCGGCGGGCGGCGGCCAGCGCCCGCTCCGGCCCGACGGCCAGCGCCGCGCTCACCAGCAGCCGCGCCCGGTCCACGCCGAGCTCGAGCGGGGTCGGGGCCGTGCCCGCCTGGGCGAAGTCCGCGAGGACGACATGGTCGCCCTCCCCACGCACCACGGTGCCCTGCCCGATGGCCCCGTGCGCGGTGCCCGCCGCGTGCAGGGCGTCCAGCGCGGCCCAGGCCTGGTCCAGGTCGCCCTCGGTGGCGCTGTCGACCAGCACCGGCCCCCCGGAGGCATGGCTCACGACCAGCACGTCGCCGTCGCCGGTCGTGCCCACCTCGAGCACCGGCAGCACCGGGACCCCCGCCCGCTCGGCCAGCAGGCACGCCAGCGCCTCGTGCTCGGCGCACGCCAGGCGCCCCGCGCCGAGGTTCGGCGTCTCACCCCGGCGGGTCAACGACGCCCACGTCGAGGTCAGCAGCTGGCCGTCCCAGGCATCCCGGCCGTAGGCCTTCACGTCGACCGCACCGAGCTCGGCGCACTCGGCCCGGAACAGCGACGAGCCGGCGAACCGCAGCGGCGAGTCGGTCACCGCGGTGACCGCCAGGCCGAGGTCGGCCAGGCCGGCGGCGACCTCCTCGCGGGTGGGTCGGCCGCCGGGTGAGCCGAGGACCAGGTGGGTGAGGGCGGCGGCGGCCAGCCCGACCGCGAACCCGGCGGCGGCGCCGATGGGCAGCGCCACGCCCAGGGCGACGCTGGCCAGGGCGCCCAGGCCGATGAGCACCCGGCCGACGTAGCGCAGCGGCCGGCTCAGGTGCGGCGACGCCGTGACCACGACCGCGGTGAAGACGGCGACCCGAAGCCCGAGGTAGACCGGTGGCGGCCCGGGCGTCACCAGGGTGCGCAGGCCCTCCGAGGCGCTGGTCCCGGCGATGCCCGAGGCCACGGCGGCCAGCACCAGGGACAGCAGGGCCGCCAGCGCGTAGTCGCGCACCAGGACCCGCCGGCCCCGGGCCACCGCGGCCATGGCCACGAGCACCACCGACCAGACCGCCATCAGAGCGAAGCTCCCCCGCCAGACCAGGCCCGCGAGGCCCGGCAGCGTGGCCAGGACCTCGCTGATGGGCTGGTCGAGGCCCGTCGGCCCGGGAGCGGACAGCGTGAGCAGCAGCAGGGCCAGCACGGCGACGAGGAGCAGCAGGACGTCGGTGGGGCGGCGAGCGCGAGCCTCGTCGGCGGCCGAGGAGAAGCCGCGGGGCAGGCGCAGGCGTCGTCGGGCCACGGCACCTCCCACGGCTCACCTGGTCGACAGAGGCCGAACAGAGGGTAGCGGGGTTGTCGCCCCCACTCGCGCCTTCGCCGACGGCGGGTCGCCCCGGGTCATACTGGGCCCGCCAGGACGATAGGAGGTCGGATGGCAGGGCAGCGCAGCGAGCTCAAGGGCACGTCGTACGAGATCTTCATCGGCGCGCTGTCGGTGCTGTCGATCGTGAACCTCGGCCTGCTGCTGGTCACCGAGGACGAGGCGCTGCGGTACGTCCTGCTGGTCATGAACGGGCTGCTCAGCCTGGTGCTGTTCCTCGACTTCTGCTACCGGCTGTGGACCGCGCCGTCGCGGGGCGCCTACTTCCTGCGCGGGTTCGGGTGGGCGGACCTGCTGGCCAGCCTGCCCCTGCAGCAGGTCAAGGTGTTCCGGCTGTTCCGGATCGTGCGCGTGGTGCGCCTGCTGCGCGAGCTCGGCCCCGGCATCATCTGGCGCTCCCTCGTGCACGACCGCGCCGAGTCGGCCCTCTACACGCTGCTGCTCGTCGGACTGCTCATGCTCGAGTTCGGCAGCCTCGGGATGCTCCGGCTCGAGGGCGGCGACCCTGAGGCCAACATCACGACGGCATCGGACGCCCTGTGGTACTCGATCGTGACGATGTCGACCGTGGGCTACGGCGACCAGTACCCCGTGACGAACGAGGGTCGCCTGCTCGGCGGCGCGATCATCGTGGTGGGCGTGGCCATCTTCGGCACCCTGACCGGCTTCCTCGCCAACGCCTTCCTCGCGCCGAGGAGGGCCCCCGACTCGGCGGTCGCCGAGGCTCCTGAGTCCTAGGGGATCCGACGACCGACGACGGGCCGTGCATGATGGGCGCACCCCGGCCCGCGCCGCGTCCGCCGTGCCGGCCGCGCTTAGCGCTGGAGGCCGTGGTGCCGGCCGAGCAGGAGCTCGCCGAGGCGCAGGCCCGGCTGGCCGCCGCCGAGGCAGCGGCCGCCGGCGAGGAGGCCCCGACACCGGAGCCCAGCGAACCAACCGAACCGGCCGAGCCGCCCGCCACCGTGGCACGGGTGAAGCCCGCGGAAGCGGAGTTCGCCGCTGCCCAGGCCGGGATCACCGACGAGACCCGGCTGGTCCAGGCCGCGGAGCAGTTCAACGCCGCGGCGGTGGCACTCGAGGTGTCCTGGCTCGCCCTGTTCGCCGATGCGGGGTGCCTGACCGGCGCCCAGGCCGAGCAGGCCGCCGACGCCGTGCGCGCCTGACCGCAGCCCTGCAGCAGGACCTCGCCGACGCCGGGTACTACGAGGGCGAGGTCGACGGCGTCTCCGGGCCGGAGACGGTCGAGGCCGTCGAAGCCTGCAGCAGGCCAACGGCCTGCCCCGGACCGGAACGATGGACAAGGCCACCGAGGCCGCACTGCGCTCCGAGCTGGCCGCCGCCGGCGGTGCCGCCACCCAGGCCGCGGCGACCTGACCCGGGGCGTTCCCCCGGGTGGGTGGAGGGCCGCCCTGCTGGGTCCCACCGGATCTGCGGTGGGGGCCGGCCGGGTCGCTCCTCCCAGCCCCCGCCTGCCAGTCAGCGATTGGCCCGCTCGGTCACGCCAGCGCCTTGGCCTTCAGGGCGTCGTACTCCGCCTGGCTGATCGCGCCGGAGTCGAGCAGCTGCTTGGCGTTGGCGATCTGCTCGGCGGGGGAGGCGGTCTTGGCGGCCACCTGCTGGATGTACTGCTCCTGCGCGGCCTGCTGCTGGGCCATGGCGTCGCGCTGCCGCTGGTTCATGCTCTTGCCGCGGGCGATCAGGTAGATGAACGCGCCCAGCCACGGCAGGAACACGAGCAGCAGCGCCCATCCGGCCTTGCCCCACCCGGAGAGGGTGTGGTCGCTGAACAGGTCGAACAGGCAGCGGAACCAGATCATGATGGCCGAGATCCAGATGAAGAACCAGAAGCTCCACACCAGGAAGTCCCAGAAGCTCGGGTCGTCGAACACCGTCGTTCCTTCCTCGAGGTCCTCTTGGTCGAACGTGATCGCCATGCAACCCACGCCGTGGCCGGCCGACATCCTCCGGCGGGGATGATCCTGCGCTCGGGGACCAGCGGCCGTGCCTCAGCTGCCGGGAGGTGACTCGACCAGGCCCAGCGACCGGGCCCGCGCGACCGCCTCGTCCCGGGAGGAGACGGCCAACTTGCGGTAGATGGACTGCGCGTGGGTCTTGATCGTGGTCTGCGAGAGGAACAGGTGCTCGCCGATCTGCTGGAACGTCAGCCGGCTCGGCAGGAACTGCAGCACCCGCAGCTCCGCGGCGGTCAGCGCACCCGCCGACACGCCGTGGACCTGCATGGTGCCGAGCACCGCCTCGGTGTCGGCGAGGTACTCGCCGAGCAGGGTGTCGGCCAGATCCGGTCCCAGATGGGCCTTGGCCTCGATGCACAGCGTGCGGGCAAGTCCGCCGTCACCGAGCAGGATCGCGGCTCTGGCCTGCACGAGCGGGCCGGCCACGGCGAACCACGGGGCGATCCGGCGCACCCGACCGGTGAGCCGCCGCGCGGTCCCGAGGGTGACCCGCGCCTCGTCCTTGCTGCCCCGCGCGGCCTGGAGCAGCGCCAGGGCCGTGATCGCTGAGGCCGAGGTCGCGAGGCGGTCCAGGCCGTGCCGTTGGACGAGGTCTCCGGCGCGCGCGATCAGCGGCCCCCCGGTCGCCCAGTCGTCGGCCAGCAGGGCGAGCATGCCCTGCCAGGCCAGGGCGTTCGCCTCGATGACGTGGACCCCGAGCGCGCGGCCCAGGTGCTCTGCCTGCTGCAGGCTCGCCTGGCCATCGTGCAGGCGGCCGGTCAGGGTCAGGCCGATGCCCTCGTTGAGGAACGCCGCGGCGCGGAAGCCCGATTCGGGGGGCAGCCCGCGCTGGACGCCGCGGCAGAGCTCGATCATGTCCCGGAGACCGCCCTCGCAGATCGTGGCCACGATGGCCGCCAGGCTGGCCGCGTACTCGTCGAACGGGATCCGGCTGCGCCAGTCCCAGCCCGCGTGGGCCTCGGCAGCCAGCCTCCACCTGGTCATCCGGTCCGGGTCGCCGGTCTGCAGCCCGAGCCAGGCCGCGGCCAGCGTCAGCCACCGTTCGGACCGGATCTGCACGTCGTCGAGGTCGGCCAACCAGGAGCTGAGCCGGTCCGGGTGGCCGGAGGCGATGCACGCCGGGACCCCCGCCCAGACCAGCGCCCCGGCGCGCTCGAGGTGCCCGGCCGCCTTGGCGTGCCGGATGGCGGGGTCCAGCCCACCCCGGGCCTCGAACCAGGACGAGGCCCGCAGGTGCAGCTCGGGCGCCAGCCATGGCTCGTGCTCCTCGAGCTCGGCCAGCAGGGCATCGACGAGCAGGTGGTGGTACCGGTACCGGCGCCCCTCGGGATCGAGTGCCACGACGAGCGCCAGCTGGTGGCCGAGCCCGGACAGCACGGTCGCTGCGTCGTCGCGCTCCAGGACGGCGTCGCACAGGGGGGCGTCGAGCTCGTCGAGGATGGAGGTCCGCCGCAGGAACTCGCGCGTGGGGTCGGGGATGTCGGCGAGGACCTCAGCGCGAAGGTAGTCCACGACGAACCGGTCCCGGCCCGGGTGCGAGACGGAGGTGCTCCCGGCTCCGACCCGCTCTCGGCGTCGCAGGATGGACAGGGCCATCAGGTACAACCCCACCGGCCATCCCTCGGCCCGTTCGACGAGGTCCGTGGCGACGGCCCCTGTCCCACTGGCGCCGAGGCCCAGGCCCGCGAGCAGGCGCAGGCTCTCGACCTCGTCGAAGGCGAGATCCGCCGGCCCGAACTCGAGCAGACGACCCTCGGCCCGCGTCCGAGCCAGCCACGCCGGCGGCTCCTCCCGGGTGAGCAGCGCGAGCTGGCAGTCCTCTGGGAGGCCGTCGGCGACCGCCTGCAGCACCACGTGGCACTCCGGTCGGGTGAGCAGGTGGACGTCATCGACGACCAGCACGTACTCGCGCTCGCGGCTGGCGGCCAGTGAGGTCAGCGCCGGGAGCAGCAGGGCGGAGAACCCCGGCTCCGCCCCGGTGACCACGGCTCGCATGTCGCCGCCGGCCGGCACGATCGACTCGAGCGCGTCGATGAGCCGTAGGGCCAGCGCTGCGGGGTCGTCGAGGAACCGCGCGATGCGCACCACGGCATGGGGGCGCGGATCCGCATCGGCCCACTGGGACGCGAGGGAGGACTTGCCGAACCCCGCTCCCGCTCGGAGGAGCACCACCGGGACATCGCGGTGGTCGTGCAGGCGCCGCAGCAGCGCCTCGCGCTCGACCATGCCCACGGCCGCGGCCGTGGTGGAGCCGTCGTGGAGCACCCCGGAATCGTAGACGTCCGGGGCCGATGGGCCCTCCTCGAGCGTCGGCCCAACTCGTCCGGCGCGGAGGATGCCCGACCCGACCCGCACGTGCTCTGCTCGGGGGGTGCAGGTGCCGGTCGCAGGCGAGATGTACGTCCACGTGGCGCGTGGGCTGCGCTTCGACGGCCAGGTGCTGACCCTCATGGACCTGGCACCGTCGACCATCTGGGCGGCGGCGACCCCCGCGGCTGCCATGGGCTACCTGCCCACGGGCGCCTACCTGGACCGGTGGGCAGAGTGGGCACGGCGGTCGCGCCGGCCGGGGGCGAGCAGGGCCAGGGGCACGCTGTCACTGCTGGACGCCGACGCGCGCCTGGCCGGGCCGGCGGTCGTCGGACTGCGCAACCCCCACGTGACCGCTGACGGGCTGGCCTATGACGTGGAGGTCCAGGAGGGCATGGTCCCCGCCGAGTCCGGCGCCTGCCTGCTGTTCCTCGAGCTGGACCCGGCCCCCTCGGGTGACGCCCCCGTGCGAGCGGATGCACCACCCGCCGGACCGCAGGTCGGCCAACCTCCTGAGGGGCCACCCGCGGGCCACGGATCAGACGTAGGCGTTCCGCCGCAGCCACGACATGGCCTGGGAGCACCACAGCGGCGGTAGGTAGAACGTGACCAGGCGGAAGGCGATGGCGGTGGACACCGCGATCGCGCTGGGCACGCCGATCGCCTGCAGGCCGTACGTGTAGCCGGCCTCGGCGACGCCCACGCCCCCCGGGACCGGCAGCATGCCGGCGAACAGGCTGACGACCGTGTTGACCAGGATCAGCTGGGACAGGGACGCGGACTCGTCGAACGCCGCGAGGCAGATGCCGAGGACGACGGCCTGCACGACCTGGCCACCGAGGTTCCCGCCCAGGATCCCCAGGACCTTGCTCGGATGGCGCAGGACATGCAGCGAGGACCGCGCCTGGCTGGCCTGGTCGCGCATCTGGTGGATGAACCGTGGGACCTCGCGGCGCACCCGGGCACGCCGCCGCGGGACCGCCAGCGTCACCACCGTCCACACGAGGCCGATCAGCACCGCGAGCGCGAGCAGCGACGGATCGCCCGACTCCTCGCTGCCGCTGTCCGAACCGGTGTCGACGGCGGTGGTGAACCCCGGCAGCGAGCTCAGCCCGATGAGCAGCAGCAGGAGGACCTGCACGACGAAGCCGCCGAAGCCGTCGATCGCGCCCATGGATGTGGCGGCCCCGTACGAGACGCCGAGCCGCTCGAAGAACCGGATCTGCAGCGCGATGCGTGCCGCGGTGGCCGGCAGGACCAGGGCGATGAACTGGATGGCGTACTGCAGCATCAGGACGGGCAGGTAGGGCAGCCGTCGCAGGCTGGCCCCCAGGGTGGAGAACGTGAAGAGCACCTGCGCCAGCGGCGCGACGAGCAGGCCGAGCAGCAGGAGGCGGTAGTCCGCTGCCGAGAGCTCCTCGACGACGGCGGCGAGGTCGACCCCGGCCAGCAGCCCGATGAGCGAGGAGGCGATCACCACCCCGAGGAGCAGCTTGACGAACGAGCCCACGGTCACCCGGCGCAGCTCCACCAGCGGCGCGGCCTCCGCCCCGGTGCGCTCGATCGCGAGCGTGCGCAGCTCCTCGAGGTCCCACGCCGGCCCCATCGCGCGGCGCAGCGGCGCGCTGAGCACCGGGTCCTGGACGTAGGGCAGGGCGCTGGTCAGGCCCGCCACGCCGAGGGCCTCGACCGCGCTGCCCACCGCGCGGTCGTTGCCGACGGCGAGCGCCAGCGTGACCAGCAGGTGGACGCGGTCGATCATCACCTCGTGCTCGGAGGCTGCGAGCCGGGCGTGCACGAAGTCGGCCAGCGCGGGACTCCCGTCCGGGTCCTGGACCAGGTGCCGGCCGGTGATCGTGCGGTGTGCGATGCCCGCCTCGTGCAGCGTCGCCAGCACCCCCCACGCCTGCCCCAGCCAGGCGTCGTCGATCGACTCCGGGGGCAGGTCGGCCAGCGCCCGGCCCGGGGCCGCGGTCACGAGCAGCGCCTCGCCCTGCGCCGCCTGTCCCGAGGTGACCACGGGGGGCACCGGGACGCCCGCCCGCTGCGCGAGCAGCGAGATCATCGCCTCGTGCTGCACCCGCTC
>JALOLH010000050.1 GCA_025456065.1 Candidatus Nanopelagicales bacterium
CGCCCAGCCCCGCCCTGACCCCCGCCCGGACTCCCGCCCGGACCCCCGACCAGACCCCGACCAGACCCCGACCCCGCCCCGCTCCGGCCCGGCCACCCCCCGGTTTGCTCCGCTGGCGTACGTCTGCTGATCGGCCCGGTGGAGCAGGTGCACCCTGGCGGAGCGGACGCGTGCCGGCGGAGCGGACGCGTGCCGGCGGAGCGGACGGGTGCCGGCGGAGCGGACGGGTGCTGGCGGAGCGGACGGGTGCTGGCGGAGCGGACGCGTGCCGGCGGAGCGGACGCACGGCGGGCGCGCAGGCTCACGGTGCCCGCAACGCTCGGTGCATCCGGGCCGCGAGCGCCACCTCGTCCCACAGATGTGCCCAGATCACCCGCCGAACCGGATACCCCTGCTCGACGATCCGATCGTGGCGCTGCTTCTCGAGCCAATGGGCGCGCGCCACGTCGCCGCTCATGGCGTACTTCGCCTCCCCGTCGAACTCGACCACCAGACGGCCCTCGACCAGGAAGTCCACGCGCGGCGCGCCCTCGACGTCGTCGAGCACGACCTGCTCCGCCAGGGGGAGTCCCATCCGTTGCAGGCGAAGCCGGAGCAATGACTCGCCGGGACTCTCCGCGAGCGGGCTGCAGAGACCAGGCAGTGCCCGTGCCCGGGCCGCGCCCCACGACGCCGTCATCACGGCGGCTGCGCTGGTGAGCGCAGGCAACGCGACGAGACCCTGGTGGAGGGCTGCGTCGGCGATGACGACCGCCCAGTCCATGTCTCTCGCCCGCGCGACGTCGAGAACCGTGCGCATCGGGTCGGTCACCGGGATGCCGTGCAGCTCGGCGACGGCGTCGAGTGGGATCTCTCGCCTGTGGAACCGGTACCCAGGCCCCGACTTCGCGTGTCCTGCCCTGCCCGCGAGGGCGGAGAGGTGCACCATCTCGAGGTCCCGGGTCCGGGCTGGCAGGCCCCACAGCGCTGCGGCCGTGTGATGGCTCACGACTGCGTCGCTCACCCGCGTGCTCAGGGCGGCCGCGCGCAGCGCGAGCAGCTGTGGTCCGGTCAGGCCCTGCGTGTGCGCGTACAGGCCGACGGCCAGGCGATCCATGCCGCGGATGGCCGAGGAGATCTCCCGCCGGCTCGCCCCCTGACTGGCCAGGGACGCGATGCGCAGGAGGGCCGGCGGGGCTGACACGCACGGCATCCTGCGGCACCCGGGCGCATCCGGGTCCCCCTCCCGCAGGATCTGTGGACAGGCCCCCTGACGCCGACGTGCCCTGGCCGTGGACCCAGGGACGTGCCACCACCGTGTTCGCTCCGCCAGCGTGCGTTCGCTGACCAGCGCCGCGGAGCAGACGTACGCCGGCGGAGCAAACGCGGGTGGGGGCGCGGGACGGCGGCGGGGGCGCGGGACGGCGGGCGGGGGCGCGGGACGGCGGCGGCGGGGGGCGGCGGGGGACGGCGGCGGGGGACGGCGGGGGACGGCGGCGGGGGACGGCGGGGGGGCCGCCCCACATCGGGGCGGCCCCCCCGCCGGCTGCATCAGGCCTTGGCCTTCGCCGCCTCGATGACCTTCTTCGCGATCTGCCCCGGCATCGGCTCGTGGCCGATGTACTCGCGGGTGAACGTCCCGGTGCCGTGCGACATCGAGCGCAGCTCGATGGCGTAGCGGGTCAGCTCCAGCTCGGGCACCTCGGCCTTGATCTGCGTGCGGCCGTTGCCGACCGGCTCGCTGCCGAGCACCCGGCCACGGCGGCCCGACAGGTCGCCCATCACCGCACCGACGTACTCGTCGGAGACCAGCACGCTGATGCGCGCCACGGGCTCGAGCATCGACAGCTGCGCTGCCGCCGCGGCCTCCTTCAGGGCCAGGGCCCCAGCGGTCTGGAACGCCATGTCCGAGGAGTCGACCGAGTGCGCCTTGCCGTCGAACAGGGTCACCTGGATGTCGACGACCGGGTAGCCGGCGACGACGCCCTTGTCCATCTGGGCGCGCACGCCCTTCTCGACCGACGGGATGAACTGGCGCGGGACCGCCCCGCCCACCACCTTGTCGACGAACTCGAAGCCGGAGCCCGCCGGCAGCGGCGTCACCTCGATGTCGCACACCGCGTACTGCCCGTGCCCACCGGACTGCTTCACGTGCCGGCCGTGCCCCTTCGCCCCGGACGCGAACGTCTCGCGCAGCGAGACGCGCAGCTCCTCGGACTCCACGGCGACGCCGTAGCGGTTGCGCAGGCGGTCCAGCAGGACGTCCACGTGCGCCTCGCCCATGCACCACAGCACCAGCTGGCCGGTCTCCGCATTGCGGTCCAGCCGCATGGTGGCGTCCTCGGCCACGAGCCGGTTGAGCGCCTGGCCGAGCTTGTCCTCGTCGGCCTTCGACTTGGCCACGATCGCCACGGGCAGCAGCGGGTCGGGCATGACCCACGACTCCATGAGCAGCGGGTTGTCCTTGTCCGACAGGGTGTCGCCGGTCTCCGCCCGGGTCAGCTTCGCGACGGCGACGATGTCCCCGGCGATCCCCCGGTCGATCGTGCGCTGCACCTTGCCCAGCGGGCTGGACAGCGCCCCGATGCGCTCGTCGACGTCGTGGTCCTCGTGCCCGCGCCCCTCCGCGAAGTGCCCGGAGACGTGCACGGTGGAGTCCGGCGTGATGGTGCCGGAGAACACCCGCACGAGCGAGAGCCTGCCGACGTACGGGTCGGTCGTGGTCTTCACGACCTCGGCGCACAGCGGGCCGGCCGGGTCACAGGCCAGGGGGCCGCGCGGCTGGCCGTCGGGGGTGGAGACCGGCGGCAGGGGGTGCTCCAGCGGCGAGGGGAACCCGCGGCGGACCAGGTCGAGCACCTCGGCGGTCCCCAGGCCCCCGATCTCCACGGCCGTGCCCAGCACGGGGTAGAAGGAGCCGCGGGCGACCGCCTTCTCCAGGTCCTCGATGAGGGTCTCGGTGTCGATGTGCTCGCCGCCGAGGTAGCGGTCCATGAGGCCCTCGTCCTCGCTCTCGGCGATGATCCCCTCGATGAGCGCGGCCCTGGTGCTCTCGATCAGCTCGCGGTGCGTGTCCTCGGGCTCCCGGTCCACCCGCGATCCGGAGGAGTAGTCGTGGATCGTCTCGCTGATCAGGTCGATGAAGCCGGCCGGGGCGCCGTCGTCGCCGGCCATGGGCAGCATGAGCGGCATGACGCCGTCGCCGAAGACGCGCTGGCAGATCGCGACGAGCTCCTCGAAGTCCGCGCGCTGGTGGTCCAGGCGGGTGACCACGACCGCGCGGGGCATCCCGACGGCGGCGCACTCCTCCCAGAGCATCTGCGTGCCGCCGTCGACGCCGTCGACCGCGGAGACCACGAACAGCGCCGCATCGGCGGCGCGCAGGCCGGCACGCAGGTCGCCGACGAAGTCGGCGTAGCCCGGCGTGTCCAGGAAGTTGACCTTCACGCCGTCGAGCACGACCGGCGCCAGCGCCAGCCCGACCGAGCGCTGCTGGCGGACCTCGGCCTCGTCGAAGTCCGAGACGGTCGTCCCGTCAGTGGTGCGGCCGGCCCGGGGGATCGTCCCGGTCGCCGCGAGCATCGCCTCGAGCAGCGTCGTCTTGCCCGCGCCGGCCGGTCCCACCAGGACCACGTTGCGGATGTCGGCGGGGCTGCTCGGTGCGACGACCGAACCACCACCCGCCCCAGTGTTGCCACCAGCCATGGGGATGCCTTTCGTCGGAGGATGGGCTGACCGGGGTCAAGCCTTGCAACAAGGACCTTCGTCCTGCACACCCGGGGGGACACTTTCTCGCTACCATCCGCGGGATGCTGAACAACGCCGAGGCGCGCGGGTTCGTCGCGCCGGTCGTCGAGCCGGTGGCGCGCGCGCTGCTGCGCACCGGGCTGAGCGCCGACGCGGTCACCGTCATCGGCGCCGCCATCACGGTCACCGCCGCACTCTGGCTCATCCCGCAGGGGCGTTTCATCCCGGCGCTGGTGATCGTCAGCTTCTTCATCGCCGCCGACGTCCTCGACGGGACGATGGCACGGCTGTCCGGGACGCAGGGCCCGTACGGCGCCTGGCTGGACGCCACCCTGGACCGCGTCGCCGACGTGGCCGTCTTCGGCGGGCTGGTGATGTGGGCCGCGTGGCACAGCGACACCCTCACGACCTACCTCGCGTGGGCCTGCCTCGCCGGCGCGGTGGCGATCTCCTACGCGAAGGCGCGAGCCGAGGCGGTCGGGGCCACGGCCAACGGGGGGATCGCGGAGCGGGCGGAGCGGCTCATCGTGGTCGGGGTCGGCGCCATCCTGTACGTGCTCGGCGTCAGCTGGGCGATGACGCTCGCGCTCGGCGTGCTCGCGGTCCTCGTCGCGGTCACCCTCGTCCAGCGGGCCCTCGACGTGCGATCGCAGCTGCGGCCCACCGCGGCCGTGGCCCCGGCGCCGGGCGCCTCCGAGGACCAGGGGACGCCCGACCGGGACGCCGACGCGGACCCGGGCAGCTGAGGCGCTCATGGGGGGGACCGGGGTGGCCGCGACGGCCACGTGGGCGGCGTACGCCACAGGGTGGCGCGCCGTCCGGCTGATGCCGGAGCCGGCGGCGTACGCGCTGTTCGAGCGCATCGCCGACCAGCAGTGGCGGGCCCGCGGCGGCGCGGTGCGCCAGCTCGAGCGGAACCTCGCGCGCGTGGTGGGCCCGGTCTCCGAGGAGCAGCTGCGCGCGCTCTCGCGGCTCGGGATGCGCTCGTACATGCGCTACTGGTGCGACGCCTTCCGGATCCCGGGTTGGTCGCCGGCGCGGATCGACACGTTCGAGCTGCGCGAGGGCGACCGGATCGTCACGCCCCTGTCCCGGGGCCGGGGCGTGGTCGGCGCCCTGGCGCACATGGGCAACTGGGACCACGCCGGCGCCTGGTTCAGCACCCACCACGCCCGCGTGGTGACGGTCGCGGAGCGTCTCGAGCCGGCCAGGCTGTTCGACGCCTTCGTGGCCTTCCGCGAGTCGCTCGGGATGCGCATCCTCGGCCTCGGCGAGCCGGGGGTGTTCGAGGCCCTGGCCCAGACGCTGCAGGAGGGTGGCTTCGTGCCGTTGCTGGCCGACCGGGACCTGTCGGCGAAGGGCGTGCCCGTGACGTTCTTCGGCGAGCTGACCCGGTTCCCCGCGGGACCAGCGGCGCTGGCGATCGACACCGGCGCGGCCCTGCACCCGGTCTCGCTGCACTGGGAGCCCGACGGCCCCGGCGGCCGCGGCGGGCGCAACGTCGGCGAGATCCTCCCCGAGGTCGTCCCACCGGCCACCGGCGACCGGTCCGAACGGATCAGGGTGACCACGCAAGCCGTGGCCGACGCCCTGGCCGGGGCGGTCCGCGCGCACCCCGAGGACTGGCACATGCTGCAGCGGCTGTGGCTGGCCGACCTCGACCAGGCGAAGCTGGCCGCTCGTGACGCCGCCGCGGCGGAGGGCGCGGCGGCGAAGGAGGAGGCGGCGGCCGAGGGCGCGGCGGCCGAGGGGCTGGGGACCACCGGGTCGGGGGCGTCCTGATGCGGATCGGCCTGGTCTGCCCGTACGCCTGGGACACCCCGGGCGGCGTCGCGGTGCACATCGACGACCTGCGACGGGCGCTGCTGCGGCTCGGCCACGAGGCGATCGTCCTCGCGCCGGCCGACGACGAGGACGCCCTGCCGGACTACGTGACCAGCGCGGGCAAGCCGATCTCGGTGAGCTCGAACGGGTCGGTCGCCAAGATCACCTTCGGCCCGGGCCCGGCGGCGCGGACGCGGCGCTGGCTCAAGGAGTCCGACCTGGACATCCTGCACGTCCACGAGCCCATGAGCCCGTCGTTGTCCATCCTGTCGATCTGGGCCGCGGAGGGCCCGATCGTGGCCACGTGGCACTCCAGCGTGGCGTCGTCGCGGCGGGACATCAACGCCGCCGCCCCGATCATGCGCAGCGCCACCGAGAAGGTGCGGGCGCGCATCGCCGTGAGCGAGGCCGCGCGGCAGTCGCTGGTGGAGTACTCCGGGGGCGACGCCGTCCTCATCCCGAACGGCGTGGACTGCTCGCTGTACGTCGGCGACGAGCCGCTGCCCGGGCGCAGCCGCGGTGGCAGCACCCTGATGTTCCTCGGTCGGATCGACGAGCCGCGCAAGGGCCTGCCGGTCCTGCTCGACGCGCTGCCGGCAGTGGCGGCGGCGGTGCCCGACGTGCACCTGCTGGTCGCGGGGCCGGGCGAGGTCGAGCCGGTGCGCGCCGGCCTGCCCCCCGCGATCGCCGGATGCGTGGAGTTCCTCGGCCTGGTGAGCCAGGAGGACAAGGCGCGAGCGCTGCACTCCGCGGACCTCTACGTCGCCCCGAACACGGGCGGCGAGTCGTTCGGGATCATCCTGCTCGAGGCGATGGCCGCCGGGGCCCCGGTCGTCGCCAGCGACCTCGACGCGTTCGAGCGCGTCCTCGACGGGGGCCGGGCCGGCGCCCACTTCCGCAACGAGGACCCCGCCGACCTCGCCCGCGTCCTCATCGCCCTGCTGCGCGACCCGCAGCGCCGCGCCGAGCTCCAGCTCGCCGGCCGGGCGCGTGCCGCGCAGTTCGACTGGGCGCGTGTGGCCCGGCAGGTCGTGGCGGTGTACGAGAGCGTCACGCCGGGCGACGAGAAGGTCGTCGCGGACCTGTCGACCCAGTTCTGGGGCCGCTGGCCGGTGCGCCGCGTGCCGAGCCCGGTCCGGGGGAGCGGCGATGCAGGTTGACCTCGGCCTCGCGCTGGCCGTCCTGCTGCTGCTGGCGTTCGTGGTCTGGCGGCTCAGTGCCCTGGCCGCACGCATCGACCGGCTGCACATCCGGATCGACCTCGCGCGTGGGGCCCTCGACGCGCAGCTGCTGCGGCGCGCCCGGGCGGCCGAGGCGCTCGCCGCCTCGGGGCTGATCGATCCGGCGAGTGCGATCGTGCTGGCCCGGGCCGCGAGCAACGCGCGTCACGTGGGCTCCGCCGACACGGTCGAGCACGGCCTGGTCGAGTCGGAGATGTCGCGGGACCTGCGCGAGGTGTTCGCCGACCCGGAGGCGGTGGAGGCGCTGCGCGAGCTGCCCGAGGGGCAGGAGCTGGTCGACGACCTGGCGGCCGCCTGCCAGCAGGTCACGCTGGCGCGGCGCTTCCTCAACGACGGCGTGGCCGCCGCCCGCCTCCTGCGCGGCGGGCGGCTGGTGCGCTGGTTCCGGCTGGCCGGGTACGCCCCGATGCCGCAGACCTTCGAGATGGACGACGAGGCGCCGCCGACGCTGCTGTCGTACGTCTGAGCGGCGGCGCCACAACCGGGTCACAGCCGGCCGAGCAGCTGGGCCCAGGCGGGTCGAGCCGACCCGGTCACAGCCGGCCGAGCAGCTCGGCCTTCTTGGCCTCGAACTCCTCCGGCGTGAGCAGGCCGGCGTCGCGCAGCTCGCCGAGCTTGCGGATCTGCTCGATGACGGCGTCACCGGACGCGGCCGCAGGCTGCGACGGCGCAGCGCTCGCAGGGGCGGCCGCGGGGGCCGAGCCGTGCAGCACCTGCTCCATCACGATGCCGCGCACCTGCTCGGCGTCGGCGGCGTCCATGGCGAAGACGATGGTGTTGCCCGAGGCGTAGACCGTGACGTCGTGGTACCACGCGCCGCGGCGCACCTGCACCGAGGAGACCGACTTCATCGGGATCACCTCGAGGTCCTCCTGCCCACCGGCCAGCATGCCGGTGAGGGAGAGCTTGCTGGTCGGCTTGGTCCGCTCGATCCGGTCGGGCCAGACCGTCACGACCGCGTTGCGACCGGCCTCGTGGCTGATCCCGCGCCACAGGGCACCCTCCGGCGGCGGGCCGAGCTTGTCCAGCGTGGCCTGGTCGCGCTGCTTGGCCGCGGCAGTGGCCTGCCCCGCAGCCTGCTGCGCGGTCGCGGCGGCCTGCGAGGCTGCGGATTTCGCCTTGCCCATCCAGTCCTCGTCCTGGGCCTTGACCTTGAGGGACTTGAACATGCCGCTCACGCGCTGGGAGGCCGTCTCGGCCCCGGCAGCCCCGCCGGCAGCGGAGGCGGGGGGTGGCGGCGGCGGGACCGGCTCCGGCAGCCAGAAGTCCCAGCCCTCGGGGGCCGCGGGCCAGCCGGGGTCGGGGGTCCACCCCTCGCCGGGCGTGAAGCCGGTGGGGACCTGCCAGCCGGGCGGCGGGTTGAACCGGTAGGCCATGGCGTCACCTCCACGGGTTCCGGTGCAGCGCCGGGCGGCGCATCGGCACCACGTCGAGCCTATGCCGGCCGTGACGCCTGCCGCAGCGGAGGTCGGGCCCTCCGGGGGGTCCCTGGGCCCCTGCACCCGGGGCCTGCCGCCGTGACCCGTGGGGGCCCTGCACCCCGCCGCCGGGGCACGCCGCCGCTGGCACCTCGGCGAGGACTCCTCCTGCGGAATCCGTCGCGCGGCGACGTCCCATCGACGGTTCATCGGCAACACCGCCGGAGGTGGCAACCGGATCCGTCGCGTGACCTCGCCGGGACAGGCGACATCGGCGGCGATGCCCGCTACCCTGAGCCCCGTCGGCCCATCCGCAGCGACCCCAGGAGTGCCTGCCCATGACCCTCGACGCCCCGATCGCTCCCGCCGCTGGCTGGCCCGCCCACGACCCCGCGACGCGCCGCACGATCCCGGCCTCCTCCAGGCCCCTTGACCCCGGCCGGGTCGAGGCCCTCACCGAGCAGGAGTGGGCACGCTTCTCGGCACAGCACCCGGGATCGGCGGCGCATCACGAGCGGGCGCTCGGCTCCCTGCCCCTGGGCGTCACGTCCTCGTTCCAGCACTGGGAGCCGCACCCCATCGCGATCCAGGCCGCTCGCGGGGCATGGCTGACCGACGTGGACGGCCGGCAGCTGCTCGACCTGTCGATGGGCTTCGGGGCGATGCTGGTCGGGCACCTGAACCCCGCCGTGGTCGCCGCGGTGCAGGAGGCGATGGACGTCGGCACGCTGTTCGTCACCCCCTCCCCGCAGGCCACCGACGTGGCCGAGCGGTTCAAGCGCCGATTCGGGCTGGACCAGCTGCGCTTCACCAACTCGGGCACCGAGGCGACCATGTACGCCGTCCGCACGGCGCGCGCCTACACCCAGCGCCACGCCATCATCAAGATCGAGGGCGGGTACCACGGCGGGTACGACGCGCTGTCGGTGTCGGTGAAGCCCGACCCTGCCGAGGCCGGACCGGAGGACGCGCCGACCCCGGTGGTCCCGTTCGACGTCGAGGCCGGGACCGTGCACGTGGTGCCCTACAACGACCTCGACCGGCTGGAGGCGATCCTCGCCGAGCACGCCGCCGAGATCGCAGCGGTCGTCATGGAGCCGGTGCTCGAGAACATCTCGATCGTGCTGCCCGACGAGGGGTACCTGGCGGGGGTGCGCGCCGCCTGCGACCGGCACGGCGTGCTGCTGGTGTTCGACGAGGTCAAGACCGGTCTGACCGCTGGGCACGCGGGCGCCTCGCAGCGCCTCGGTGTCCGGCCCGACCTCATCGCCCTGGCCAAGAGCGTCGGCGGGGGCCTACCGCTGGCCGCGTTCGGCGGCAGCGCCGAGGTCATGGCCGTGGTGGGGGACAACCGGATGTGGCACTTCGGTACCTACAACGGCAACCCGCTGGTGATGGCCGCTGCCGCGGCGGTCGACGAGATCTGCACCGAGGAGGCGCTGGCGGCCGCCGAGCACCTCAACAACGAGGCGCTGGCCGCGATCGACGAGGTCATCGCCGCGCACGAGCTGCCGGCCCACACCGTCGGGTTCGGGGTGAAGGGCGCGGTCACCTGGTCGCCGACGCCGGTGCGCAACTACCGGGACTACAAGCGCACCGACTTCGTGGCCGCCGAGCTCTCGTGGCTGTGGGGCGTGAACCGCGGGATCCTGACCCCGCCCGGGCTGGACGAGCAGTGGCTGGTCTCGCTGGCGCACACCCAGGCCGACATGCAGCTGCTGGTCGACGCCTTCGCCGAGCTGGCCGCCGCCCTGCGCGCCTGACGGCGAGCCGGGATCGCGGGGACCGTCCGGCGGCGGGCGCACGAGTCCGGCGCCCCACCGAGCCGGGTGGCGAGCGGCCCGGCCCGCGCACGAGTCCGTCGTTCCGGCGCGCCGCGAGCAGGGTGGACGACGCCCACGCACATCAGCCCGTCGTTCTCGGGGGGCAGCGGTGGTCCGCAGCGACGGATTGGTGCGCGCGTGCGATCCCGACCCGCCGGCGACCGCGCCGGAACGACGGGTTGGTGCGCGAGCCCGACGCCCGGTGCACGGTCCCACCACGGTTGCGGTGAGCCGTGCCACCCCGGGCGGATCCGGCGTTCTACGGTGTGGCCATGCGTGGCAACGGTCGTGTCCGCCGCCGGGCCGGATCGGCCGCAGCGGTCGGGCTGGTGGGGTCCCTGGTCCTGGCCGGGTGCACGGGCGGGCCGGCAGAGGCCCCGGCCGCGGCGCCGGCGCCCGCGTCCCCGCCGCCCACTGCCACGGTCGCGCCGGCGCCACCCGCGCCGCTGCCCACCACCTCCCCGTTCAGCGGCCGCAAGGGCGGGGTGGGGACCCCGGTCGTCGTCGTGAAGCTGGACAACACCCCCGCCGCCCAGCCGCACCGCGGCCTCACGGCCGCTGACATCGTCTACGTCGAGCCGGTCGAGTGGGGCGTGAACCGCCTGGCCGCCGTCTTCTCCACCAAGCTGCCCAGGGCGGTGGGGCCGGTGCGCAGCGCACGGGTCAGCGACATCGACATCTTCGCCCCGTACGGCGACGTCGCGTTCGTCATCTCCGGGGCCCAGCAGCGACTGCTGCCGAAGCTGGACCGGGCGGCCTTCACCGTCGTCAACGAGGACGAGGACGACCCGGGCTTCTTCCGCGACCCGGACCGGCGGATCCCGTACAACCTCATGGCCGAGCCGCAGCGGATCGTGGCCACCTCGGGGGCGACGGCGGTGGCCCAGGACATGGGGCTCGTGTTCGACCGCCGACGCCCCGAGGGGGGCAGGCGCGCACGCGAGGTGACGGTGCGGTGGCCGCAGACCTCGATGCAGTTCCGCTGGAACGCCGACGCGGGTCGCTACGACGTCTGGTCCGCGGGTCGGCCGGCGCGGTCGCTCGAGGAGCCCGGCGTCCAGCGGGCCTCGACGGTGGTGGTCCAGTACGTCGAGGAGGTCGACTCCGGCTACGGCGACCGCTTCGGCGGGGTGACACCGGAATCGGTCACCATCGGCTCGGGCAAGGGGCTCGTCCTGCGGGACGGCCGGGCCTGGCCGATCACCTGGGAACGGGTGAGCCGTGAGCAGCCGACCGCCTACCTCGACGCCGAGGGCCAGCCGATGCCCTTCGATCCCGGGCAGGTCTGGATCGTGCTGCAGGACCGCGAGCGCCGGGCCGTGATCGGGTAGCTGGAGCGGGTGCGGCCACATTGGGGCGTTCTCGCGCGGGCTGCGGAGGACGTACCCTTGACAGCGATCGTCACCAAGCGCAGGAGTCGGCCGTGAGCAGCACCCCCGAGACCCCCACCAGCATCGGCACCGCCCGTGTGAAGCGCGGCATGGCCGAGATGCTCAAGGGCGGCGTGATCATGGACGTGGTCACCGCCGAGCAGGCCCGCATCGCCGAGGACGCCGGCGCGGTGGCCGTCATGGCCCTCGAGCGGGTGCCCGCCGACATCCGTGCCCAGGGTGGCGTGTCCCGGATGAGCGATCCCGACATGATCGACTCGATCATCGAGGCCGTCTCGATCCCGGTCATGGCCAAGGCGCGCATCGGCCACTTCGTCGAGGCGCAGGTGCTCGAGGCCATCGGCGTGGACTACATCGACGAGTCCGAGGTCCTCACCCCGGCGGACTACGCCCACCACATCGACAAGTGGCGCTTCACGGTGCCCTTCGTCTGCGGCGCGACGAACCTCGGCGAGGCCCTGCGCCGGATCGCCGAGGGAGCGGCGATGATCCGCTCCAAGGGCGAGGCCGGTACCGGTGACGTCTCGAACGCCACCACCCACATGCGCGCGATCCGGGGCGAGATCAATCGCCTGCGCTCGATGAGCACCGACGAGCTGTACGTCGCGGCCAAGGAGCTGCAGGCGCCCTACGAGCTGGTCGCCGAGGTCGCCGAGCGCGGGGCCCTGCCCGTGGTGATGTTCACCGCCGGGGGCATCGCCACCCCCGCCGACGCCGCGATGATGATGCAGCTCGGGGCCGACGGCGTGTTCGTCGGCTCGGGCATCTTCAAGTCCGGCGACCCGGTCGCCCGGGCGAACGCGATCGTGCAGGCGACGCTGCACTTCGACGACCCGGGCATCGTCGCGAAGGTCTCGCGCGGCCTGGGTGAGGCGATGGTCGGGATCAACGTCGAGGAGATCCCGGAGCCGCACCGCCTCGCCGAGCGCGGGTGGTGACCGACCCGACGATCGGGGTCCTCGCCCTGCAGGGCGACGTGCGCGAGCACCTCGCCGCGCTGGCTGCGGTGGGGATGCGTGCGGTGCCGGTCAAGGACGCCGCCGCGCTGGCGGGCGTGGACGGCCTGGTGCTGCCGGGCGGGGAGTCGACCACGATCTCCATGCTGGCCGTCCGCTGGGGCCTGATGGAGCCGCTGCGTGCCGCCGTGCGTGCGGGCCTGCCGGTCTACGGCTCCTGCGCCGGGATGATCCTGCTCGCCGACACGATCCTGGACGGCCGTCCGGATCAGCAGGGCATCGGCGGGATCGACATGGTCGTCCGACGCAACGCCTTCGGCCGGCAGGTCGACTCGTTCGAGGCCGACGTCGCCTTCCCCTCGCTCGGCGACGACCCCGTCCGAGCGGTGTTCATCCGGGCGCCGTGGGTGGAGTCGGTGGGCCCCGGGGTCGAGGTGCTCGCGACCGTCCCGGGTGCCCACGGCGATAGGATCGTGGCCGTCCGCAGCGGGCCGCTGCTGGCCACCTCGTTCCATCCCGAGCTGACCGGGGACCATCGGGTGCACGCGCTCTTCGCCGGCATCGTTCGCGCCGGTCGTCGCACCCCCGCGTAAGGAGCAGCATGTCCGGCCATTCCAAGTGGGCCACCACGAAGCACAAGAAGGCGGCGATCGACGCCAAGCGCGGCAAGCTGTTCGCCAAGCTCATCAAGAACATCGAGGTGGCCGCCCGGACCGGCGGCGGCGACCCGGACGGCAATCCGACCCTCTACGACGCGATCCAGAAGGCCCGCAAGAACTCGGTGCCGCTGGACAACATCGAGCGGGCGGTCAAGCGCGGCTCGGGCGCGGACGCCGGCGGGGCCGACTGGCAGACCATCACCTACGAGGGCTACGGCCCGAACGGGGTCGCGATCCTGATCGAGTGCCTCACCGACAACCGCAACCGGGCGGCCAGCGAGGTGCGCGTGGCGGTCACCCGCAACGGCGGGACCATGGCCGATCCCGGCAGCGTGTCCTACCTGTTCAGCCGCAAGGGGATCATCATCGTGCCGAAGTCCGAGGGCGTGACCGAGGACGACGTGCTGCTCGCCGTGCTCGATGCGGGCGCCGAGGAGGTCAACGACCTGGGCGAGGCCTTCGAGGTGATGACCGAGGCCGGTGACCTGGTCGAGGTGCGCAAGGCGCTGCAGGCATCAGGGCTGGACTACGAGTCGGCGGAGGCTGAGTTCGTCGCCAGCGTCCACGTGCCCCTCGATGCGGAGGGTGCCGCGAAGATCATGCGCCTCGTGGACGCGCTCGAGGACAGCGACGACGTGCAGAACGTGTTCACCAACGCCGACATCCCCGCGGACGTGCTCGCCGCGATGGACTGATGTCTGCGGACCTACGATCGGGGATCATCGCGCGCACGGTCGTGCCGGCGCGGTCGCGAGGGAGGCAACGACGTGGCTGACCAGGACCTGACCAGCATCGGCGGCGGGGATGCGCCGCAGCCGGACGCGCTGGTGACCGGGACGGCCGTGCCCGGCCAGGCGGCCGAGGCGCTCGACCCCAGCGAGGGGGTCCCTGGGGCAGCCGCCCCGAAGGCCCCGGCCAAGCAGGCCCCGGCGACGAGGGCCCCCGCCGCGCAGGCCCCGGCGAAGAAGGCCCCGGCCAAGCAGGCCCCGGCCAAGCGGGCGACCGCCGCGAAGGACCCCGCCGCCAAGGCCCCGGCGAAGAAGGCCGCGGCCAAGCGGGCGACCGCCGCCAAGGCACCGGCGACGAAGGCCCCCGCCGCCAAGGCCCCCGCCGCGAAGGCCCCCGCCGCCAAGGCCCCGGCCAAGAAGGCCCCCGCCGCCAAGGCCCCCGCCGCCGGGGCGACCACGAGCCCGACCGACCGCACGAGGACCTCGGGTCGCAAGCGTGCGGCAGCCAAGCGGACCGCCCGGACGGTCGCCGGGGCGGCCGGCGCCGTCGTCGATCGGGCCGGCGGGGCGATCGACTCGGCGACCGCCGCCGCGCGCGGCTACGGCAGCGAGGGGCCGGTCGTGCCGCCCAAGCGGCTGTCCGGCTTCGACTTCGCCACGTGGCGGACCGCGTCGGCCGATCCGGCCATGCGCTCGCCGATCATCGGCCTGGTGGCCCTCGACTCCAGCCCCGACTGGGATCGCCTCGTCGCCCGGTTCGACCGGGCCAGCCGGGTCGCCCCCGTGCTGCGCCAGAAGGTGCTCGAGGGACCAGCGGACATCCTCAGCCCGCGCCTGGTGATCGACCCCGACTTCGACCTCAGCTTCCACATGCGTCGGTTCCGGGTCGCGGAGCCTGGCAGCTGGGACCAGGTGCTCGACGAGACCCGACGGCAGTCGATGACCGACTTCGACCTCGCCCGTCCGCTCTGGCGGGTGACCCTGCTCGAGGGGCTGCAGGGGGGCCGCGCCGCCCTCATCGTCAAGCTGCACCACGCGATCGCCGACGGCCAGGGCGCCATGATGCTGGGGGCGACCGTCATCGACCTCACCCCCGCCGACCAGGACCTCGGCCCGCTGCCGCCGGCCCCCGTGCCCGCGCCCATGGACACCGCCGCCTTCCTCGGCACCGCGATGGCCGACGCGTCGTCGTTCCTGGTCAAGGCGGCCAAGGAGGCCGCCGACACCGCGGTGCCCATCGCCACCCGCGCGCTGACCGACCCGATGGGCGCCGCCGAGGACGTCGCCCACGTGCTCAAGTCGGTGGCGCGGTTCCTGGCGGTGCCGTCCCGGCCGATGTCGCCGCTCATGACCGGGCGCTCGATCAACTACCACTTCGTGACCTTCGAGCTGCCGCTGGCCGAGCTCAAGGCCGCGGCCAAGCCACACGGGCTGTCGCTCAACGACGCCTTCATCGCCGCTGTGATGGGCGGCCTGCGGATCTACCACGAGCGTCGCGACGAGCCGGTGGCCGAGCTGCGCTGCAACATGCCGATCAGCCTGCGCAACCCGGAGCGGCCCGCCCAGAACGCGGTGACCATCGCCCGGTTCGAGGTCCCGGTGGGGATCGTCGACCCGGTCGAGCGGATGCACGCGGTGCGCCGCATCGTCGACGGTTGGAAGCGGGAGCCGGCACTGCACCTGGCCGACCCGCTCGCCGAGGTGGGCACCCGGATCATGCCCCTGGAGATCCTGACCTCGGCGGCGCAGAAGAGCGACTTCACCGCCAGCAACGTGCCGGGCGTCCCGATGCCCGTCTGGATCGCCGGGGCGCAGGTCCTGGCCATGTACCCGATGGTGGGCACCATCGGCGCGGCCACGAACATCACCCTGCTGTCCTACGCGGGCCGGGCGAGCCTGGGCATCTCGATGGACGACGCCGCGATCCCGGACCGCGAGCTGTTCGTGGAGTGCCTCGGCGCCGGGCTGGCCGAGGTGGTCGGACACCACGTGACGACGAGCGACCCGCTCGCCTGACCGCCGGGTGCGCCCCGGCCGCGGTCGCGTCAGATGAAGAAGGTGCCGTTCGACTCGTTGGCCTCGCCGAGGAACATGGCGACCCCGCCGAACTCCACGCCGTCGATGAGCTCGTCCTCCTGCAGCCCGAGCAGGTCCATCGTCATGGTGCACGCGACCAGGCGGACCCCGGCCCGCTGAGCCGAGGCGATCAGCTCGGGCAGGCTGGGCACCTTGTTGTCGCGCATGATCTTCTTGATCATGGCGGTGCCGCCGCCGAGCATGTTCATCTGCGACAGCTTCATGTCCTCGGGCCCGGCCGGCATCATCGTGGCGAACGCCTTCTCCACCAGCGACTTGTCGACCGCGGGGGCGTCGGGCCGGCGCAGCGCGTTCAGGCCCCAGAAGGTGAAGAACATCGAGACCTCGTCGCCCATCGCGACAGCCCCGTTGGCGATGATGAACGCCGCGAGCACCTTGTCGAAGTCGCCGGAGAAGACGACGAACGACTTCTTCTCCCGCAACCGGGCGGCGACCGGGTTCTGGACGGCGCCCCCGGCCGAGGCCGCCGGCCCGCCCTTGCGGATCCGGGCGACCACCCCGGCGCCCTCGGGCCTGATGTCGAGGACCTCGTGGCCGTTCTTGGCGGCCCAGGCGGGCGCGTCCAGCCGGAACCCGATGTCCGAGACGTGCGCCACGACCTCGTCGCCGGGGTCGAGCTCGCCCATCTTCTGCTGCAGGGCCATGATCGGCCCCGGGCAGGCCAGCCCCGTGCAGTCCAGGTCGACCTCGACCCCGGTCCCGGCCGGTGCCCCCGCGGGCGGCAGCGCGCCACCGGCGCGCAGCGACTCCTCCTCGGCGTAGGAGGTCATCGGCACCAGCGGGTCGGGCACGTCCTCGGGCGCGACGTGGTGCCACGCGCGGAACGTCTTCACGCCACCGGCCAGGGTGGCCACGTCGGTGAACCCGCGCTGCCTCAGGGCCCGGTAGGCCAGGTAGCTGCGGAACCCCGACGCGCAGTACAGCCGGATCGGGATGTCGCGGTCCCAGGCCTCCTGCGCCGTTCGCAGTGTCGGCAGCGGGACCAGCTCGGCGCCCGGGATGTGCCACACGTCGTACTCGCTGGCGCTGCGCACGTCGATGATCCGGGCACCCTCGCAGTTGCCCGGGTAGTCGGTGGAGAACCACGACTCGACATCGCCGCGCAGCGTGTTGGACCCGATGAACCCGATCATGTTGACCGCGTCCTTCGCCGAGCCGAACGGCGGGGCGTACGCCAGCTCGAGCTTCTCGAGGTCGAACACCGTCGCACCCAGCCGGATCGCGGTGGCGAACACGTCCAGGCGCTTGTCGACGCCGTCGAAGCCGGTGATCTGCGCGCCGAGGATCCTCCCGTCGTCGGGGGAGTAGAGGCACTTGACGTCCATCTGGGCCGTACCCGGGTAGTAGCCGGCGTGCCCGGAGGGATGCACGTGGGCGCGCAGGAACGGGATGCCGGCGGCGCGCAGCTGCTTCTCGGTGGCGCCGGTGCCGCCCGCGACCATGTCGAAGACCTTGACGATGGACGTGCCCTGGGTGGACTCGTACTCGGTGTCGCGGCCGCAGATGCTCTCGGCGGCCACCCGCGCCTGCCGGTTCGCCGGGCCGGCCAGCGGGATGATCGACGAGTCGGGCAGCACGGTGTGCTCCACCTCGACGGCGTCGCCGGCGGCCCAGATGTCCGGGTGCGAGGTGCGCATGTGCCGGTCCACCTTGATCCCCCCGCGCGGTCCCAGCTCGAGCCCGGCCATCGTGGCGAGCTCGACGTTGGGGCGGACGCCGGCGGACATGATCACCAGCGAGGTCTTCAGGAACCGGCCGCTGGTCAGCTCGACCGTGAGCTGGCCGGCCCGGTCGGAGCTGAACGCCGCCGCGGCGGTCGACAGGTGCAGTGCGATGCCGTGGGCCCGCAGGTAGTTCTCCACGGGCGTGGAGAGCTCCTTGTCCAGCGGGGGCATGATCTGGTCGGCCAGCTCGACGATCTCCACGGCCAGGCCGCGGTCGTGCAGGTTCTCGGCCATCTCCAGGATCGGACGCGATGGCGTCCACGCGCTCCTTGATCGCGTCCATGTCCTCGATGTTGCGCAGGACGTGCACCCGGGGGTCGTCCAGGCCGGGAAGCGGCGGGCGGAACGGCGAGGAGCCCGGGCACAGGGCGAGCCTGTCCCAGGTCTGCGTGTACTCCTCGCCGGTGTCCAGGTTCCGGACGGTGACGGTGTGCGCCTCGGGGTCGATCGCGGTGACCTCGGTCATGATCCGGACGTCGATGTCGAGGTTCTCGCGCAGGCTCGCCGGGGTCTGCAGCAGCAGCCGGGACCGGTCCCTGATCGTCCCGCCGATGTGGTACGGCAGGCCGCAGTTGGCGAACGACACGTTGCCGGACCTCTCGAACACGATGATCTCGGCGAACTCGTCCAGCCGCCGGGCCCGCGCTGCCACCGAGGCTCCCGCCGCGACGCCGCCGACCACCACGAGCCTCATGGGATGCCTCCTCGCCGGGACGGCCGGGCTGCCGCCCGGCCCGACGCTAGCCCGCGGCACGGGCCGAAGGCGGCGCGAGCGCCCCGGTGGGGCTGGCTGCCGACCCGGCACCGACCTTGACCACGGCTCATACACGATATATCGTGAATACATCGCGAATGTTCGTGAGAGGAGACGAGAATGCGACATGACGATGGACGAGGAGGCGGCGGCCGCGGCGGTCACGGGCCGGGCGGAGGCGGTGGGCCCGGCTGGGGGTCGGGCGGCGGACCGGGCGGACCCGGCTGGGGTGCCCACGAGGGGGCCGGCGACGGGCCGCACCGGCGCCGGCGTGGCCCGGGGCGGCGGCGCGCCGGGTCGGTGCGCGACGCGATCCTGTCGGTGCTGGCCGAGGGCCCGTCGAACGGGTACGGGCTGATGCAGGCGATCGCCGATCGGACCGACGGTGGGTGGCGACCCAGCCCCGGGTCGGTGTACCCGACCCTGCAGCAGCTGGTGGACGAGGCGCTCATCGAGCCGTCGGACGACTCCCGCCGGCCGGAGTACCGGCTCACCGCACAGGGGGAGGCCCAGGTCGCGGCCCGGTCCGAGGAGATCGACCGGGCGTGGCGCGAGGCGACGCGCGGCCCGGCGCGGGCCGGCGACCTGCGCGACGCGCTCGGGACGCTGCAGGCGGCGGGCCGCCAGGTGGTGCAGGTCGGCACGGACGCGCAGGTGGCGCAGGCGGTGGCGGTCCTCCATGCCGCGCGGCGCGACCTCTACGGCATCCTGGCCGAGGCCCCGCCGGAGACCGCCGGCGAGGTGGCCGCACCCCGCGAGGTGGCACCGTGATCATCGCCGCAGCCCTGGCCCCCGACGGCCAGATCGGCCACTCGTGGGGCAAGGCCCAGGCGGTCGCGGTGGGCCGCGTCGAGGGTGCAGCCCTGGTCGCCTGGGAGGTCCACGAGGTCGGCTGGGACCACCTGCACGAGCAGGGGAGCGAGGGCTCGCACCACGCGCGCGTGGTGACGTTCCTGCGCACGCACGCCGTCGAGGCGGTCCTCGCCGAGCACGTCGGGGCCGGCATGCGCCGGATGCTCGGCAGCATGGGCATCAGGCTCGTCGAGCACGCGCAGGGCGACGCCCGGGCCGCCATGCTCGCTGCGGCCGGGCACCCGCCCCACGACCGGCCCTGACCCGACCGGCCCTGACCCGACCGGCCCTGACCCCGGCACGCCGCCCGACGGGGCGACGTGCGAGGGCGCCGCCGCGACGAGCGCGCCACCGCGCTACCGGCCGCTCGTCGCGGTGCGGTACACCAGCACCGGACACGGGGCGTGGTGCACGCAGTACGTCGCGACCGAGCCGAGATGCATGCCCGGGAGCTCGCCGCGGCCGTGGCTGCCCACGACGAGCAGCGCCGCACCTGCGGCAGCCTCCGTGAGCGCGTGGGCGGGGCGATGCGCCAGGACCAGCTCCTCGACCGGGAGGTCGGGGGCCTCGCCCAGGGCCTCGGCGACCGACCGTGCGAGGGCCTCCTTGGCCGCGTCCTCGTAGTCGGACTCGCGCGCCGTGGGCGAGAAGAAGATGCGCCCCGGGACCTCGTAGGCGGTCACGACCCGCAGCCGACCGCCCACCCGGCGTGCGTGGTCGGCCGCCCACCGGATCGCCGCGACGCCCAGCTCCGAGCCGTCGGCACCCACGACGATGAGTGGGACCTCGTCGTAGTTGAACATGATTCCCACCTCCATCTTCACCCTAGCCCTCGGCGACTCCTACCGGTCAGGGCCGAACGGCACAGGCGGGGGTGCGGGCGGGAGGCAGGCGGACCGCTACGGGCGCACGGCGCGCCAGGTGGCGTAGATGTGCATGAGGTCGTCCATGGTCGGAACGCCCGGCAGTGGGGGATCGGTGACCATGACGTCGTCGATGAGCACCGCGACCATGCCACCGCCCTCGTCATCGGGGTACTCGACGACGTCCACGCGATGCGGACCGAACGTGTGCGTCTGCAGGACCCGGTCCATCGGACACCTCCTCCGGCCGCCCGACCCGGACCGGCGGTCCGGGTCCACCCCCATCGTGCCACCGCCGGCCCAGGGAGCGAAGCGACGCGGGCACCGCAGGGGCCGGCCCGCGTCCGGGGGCGGGCCGGCGGGTCCTGGGCCATCATCGAACGGTGCCCAATCGACTGGCTGACGCCATCTCCCCGTACCTGCTGCAGCACGCGGACAACCCGGTCGACTGGTGGTCCTGGGGCGAGGACGCCTTCGCTGAGGCGCGGCGCCGGGACGTCCTGCCACTGGTGCCACGTGATGGCCCACGAGTCGTTCGAGGACCCGACCACCGCGGCGCTGATGAACGCGCGCTTCGTCAGCATCAAGGTCGACCGCGAGGAGCGGCCGGACGTCGACAGCGTCTACATGGCGGCCACGCAGGCGCTCACCGGGCAGGGCGGCTGGCCGATGACGGTGTTCCTCGACCATGACGGCCGGGCCTTCCATGCCGGCACCTACTTCCCGCCCGAGCCGCGCCACGGCATGCCCTCCTTCGGCCAGGTGCTCGCCGGGGTGGCGCACACCTGGGCGACGAACCGCCCGCTCGTGCGGGCGGCTGCCGACCAGCTCGAGGCGGCGCTGGCCCGGCACGCCGCGGTCCAGCCGGTCGTGCCCGTGGCCGAGGGCGGCGCGGCCCTGCCCGGGCCCACCGAGCTCGGCGCGGCCGTGGAGCGGCTGGCCCGGGAGTTCGACCCCGTGCGGGGCGGGTTCGGCGGGGCGCCCAAGTTCCCCCCCAGCCTCGTGGTGGCCTTCCTGCTGCGCGCCCACGCGCTGGGCCCGCAGGCGTCCCAGGGCCCCGACGCGCTGCGGATGGCTGCCGCGACGATGGAGCGGATGGCCCGGGGCGGCATGTACGACCAGCTCGCCGGGGGCTTCGCGCGGTACTCCGTCGACGCGGACTGGGTGGTGCCGCACTTCGAGAAGATGCTGTACGACAACGCGCTGCTGCTGCGGGCCTACCTGCACTGGTGGCGGGCCACCGACGACCCACTGGCCCGGCGGATCGTCGAGGAGACGGCGGAGTTCCTCCTCGACGAGCTGCGGACGCCGGAGGGCGGGTTCGCCTCGGCGCTGGACGCCGACGCCGACGGTCGCGAGGGCTCCGCGGCGGTGTGGACCCCGGCCCAGCTCGTCGACGTGCTCGGCGCGCAGGACGGGGCGTGGGTCGCCAGCCTCTGCGGGGTCTCGGCGCAGGGGACCTTCGAGCACGGCACCTCGGTGCTCCAGCTGCGCCGGGACCCCGACGACGCCGCCCGCTGGGCACGGTGCCGCACGGCGCTGCTCCGGGCCCGCCGCGACCGCCCCCAGCCGGCCCGCGACGACAAGGTGGTCGCGGCCTGGAACGGGCTGGCCATCGCCGCGCTGGCCGAGGCCGGCGCCCTGCTGTCCCGGCCGGAGTGGCTGGGGGCGGCCCGTGCGTGCGCCGACCTGCTGCTCGACCTGCACCGCGACCCGACCAGCGGGCGGCTCGTCCGGGTCTCCCGCGCCGGCGTGGCCGCTGCGCACGCACCGGGCGTCCTGGAGGACCACGCCGACGTCGCCGAGGGGCTGCTCGCCCTGTTCCAGGTGACCGGCGAGGTGCGCTGGTTCCAGGGGGCACAGGAGCAGCTGGGGATCGTCCTGGCCCGGTTCGCCGACGGCGAGGGCGGGTTCCACGACACGGCCGACGACGCGCCGGCCCTGGTGCAGCGCCCGGTCGACCCCACCGACGGGGTCACCCCGGCCGGATGGTCCGCGGCCGCGCACGCCCTGCTCACGTCGGCCGCACTCGGCGGGCCGGCCCAGCACCGCGAGGTGGCCGAGCGCGCGCTGCTCCGGCTGCTGCCCATGGCCCGACGGGCGCCCCGCTTCACCGGCTGGACCTGGGCGGCACTCGCCGCGCTGGCCGCCGGCCCCGTGCAGGTGGCGGTCGTGCTGCCGGCCGGCACCCCGCTGCTCGGCGCGGACGGGGTGCCGGCCGAGCCGCTGCACCGGGCCGCCCTCGCAGCGGCCTCGCCGGGCCTCGTGGTCGCCGCCGGGCCGGCCGGCGCCCGCGTCCCCGGCCTCCTCGCCGACCGCGTGCCGGTCGACGGGCGGCCTGCCGCCTACCCCTGCCGGGGGTTCGTGTGCGACCTGCCGGTGACCGACCCCGACCAGCTGCGCACCGCGATCGCGGGAGCGTGAGCGGTTCGGCGCACCGTGTCGATCCTGCGGGCGCCGGTGCCGGCTGCATTGGCGCCACCCTCGACGGGGTCGGGCCCCGCGGCGCCCGTCGCGGCGTCGCGGGGCGTGTCGATCGGCCGCCCGTGCCGGACGGCCCGCTATGGTGCGAACACCTGTTCGCATGGAGGTGCGCATGCGCGTGCTCGGCGTGGACCCGGGCCTGACCCGGTGCGGCCTGGGCGTCGTCGACGGCGCCCTCGGCCGGCCCCTCGCGCTGCACCACGTCGAGGTGCTGACCACCCCGGCGGCGGACCCGTTGCCCGCCCGGCTGCTCGCGGTCGCCAGCCGCGTGCGCGACCTCGTCGAGGGCACGCGACCCGACGTCGTGGCCGTCGAGCGGATGTTCAGCCAGCAGAACCTGCACACCGTCATGGGCACGGCGCAGGCCTCCGCCGCGGCGGTGCTCGCAGCCGCGGAGGCCGGGGTTCCGGTGGTGTGGCACACGCCCTCCGAGGTCAAGGCCTCGGTGACCGGCTCGGGTCGGGCCGACAAGGCCCAGGTCGCCGCGATGGTCGTGCGCATCCTGGACCTGGCAGCCGCCCCGCGTCCGGTCGACGCCACCGACGCCCTCGCCCTGGCGATCTGCCACATCTGGCGGGGCAGCGCCACCGCGCGGATCGCGGCGGCCGCGGCCGCCGCGCCGCCCAGCCGGATCCCGCGACGCGCCGGTGCCGGCACCCGCGGCACCGGGGCCGCGCGACCGGCCGGGCCCGGTCAGGCCGTCGTCCCGACCCCGCTCCCCGGGGTCGCGATCCGGCGGGCGGCGCCGTGATCGCCTTCGTGCGCGGGACCGTCGCCAGCGTCGGCGCCGACCACGCCGTCGTCGACGTGGGCGGGGTGGGCCTGGCCGTGCTGTGCGGGCCGCGGACGCTGGCCGAGCTGCGCCCCGGCGGCCAGGCGCAGGTGGCCACCGCGCTGGTGGTGCGGGAGGACTCGCTAACCCTGTTCGGGTTCGCCGACGAGGAGGAGCGCCAGGCCTTCGAGGTGCTCCAGTCGGTGACCGGGATCGGCCCACGCACCGCGCAGGCCGTGCTCGCCGTGCTCACCGTCGACCAGCTGCGTGCCGCGGTCGCGGCCGACGACCTCGCCACGCTCGCCAAGCCGCCCGGCATCGGGCGCAAGGGCGCGGCCCGGATCGCCCTGGAGCTCAAGGACCGGCTCGGCGCCCCCAGCACGTTCGGGGCCCAGCCCCAGGTCGGGGCCGAGGCGTGGTCCGGTCCGGTCGTGGATGGCCTGGTCGCCCTCGGCTGGCCACTGCGGGACGCCCGTGCGGCGGCGGAGGCCGTCCGCCCGGAGGCCGAGGCGGTCCTGGCCGAGGGCGGCGTCCCCTCGGTGCCGGCACTGCTGCGCTCCGCCCTGCGCCACCTGGACCGGGCGTAGGGGGTCCCGGGCATGGGTGACGAGCACCTGCTCGAGGGGGCGGCCGACGCCGACGACCTGGCCGCCGAGGGTGCGCTGCGCCCCCGCAGCCTCGCCGAGTTCGTCGGCCAGGAGCGGGTCCGGGCCCAGCTCGGCCTGGTGCTCGAGGCGGCGCGCAACCGCGGCACGCCGGCCGACCACGTGCTGCTCTCCGGCCCGCCCGGCCTGGGCAAGACCACCCTGGCGATGATCATCGCCCAGGAGATGGCCGCGCCGCTGCGGATCACCTCCGGCCCCGCGATCCAGCACGCGGGCGACCTGGCCGCGGTGCTCTCCAGCCTCGTGCCGGGTGAGGTCCTGTTCCTCGACGAGATCCACCGGATGGCCCGGCCGGCCGAGGAGATGCTGTACGTGGCGATGGAGGACTTCCGGGTCGACATCGTCGTGGGCAAGGGACCGGGTGCGACGGCGATCCCGCTGGACCTGGCCCCGTTCACCCTGGTCGGGGCGACCACCCGGGCCGGCCTGCTGCCCGGGCCGCTGCGCGACCGGTTCGGCTTCACCGCCCACATGGACTTCTACGCCGACGCCGACCTGGTCACCATCGTGCACCGCTCCGCCCGGCTGCTCGGCGTGCCGATCGACGCCGACGGGGCCACGGAGATCGCCGGGCGCTCCCGCGGCACGCCGCGGGTCGCCAACCGGCTGCTGCGCCGGGTCCGGGACTACGCCCAGGTGCACGGCCGGGGGACGGTCGACCTGCCGACGGCCCATGCTGCCCTGGACCTCTACGAGGTCGACGACCTCGGCCTGGACCGCCTCGACCGGGCGGTCCTGGAGGCCCTGCTGCGGACGTTCCGGGGAGGTCCGGTCGGCCTGTCGACGCTCGCCGTGTCCGTGGGGGAGGAGGCCGAGACCGTGGAGACCGTCGCCGAGCCGTTCCTCGTGCGGGCCGGGCTGCTCTACCGCACCCCGCGCGGGCGCGTGGCCACCGAGGCTGCCTGGCGGCACCTCGGCCTGCTGCCCCCCGCGGGCGGCCCGCCGGGCGGGGCGGGCGGTCCGGCCCAGCCGGCCCTCGACCTCGGCCTCGACGAGGCCTGAGGACCCCGGCCGCGGACGCCGAGCCGTTCGCAGCGACGGCGGTGCCACCGAGGCGAGGGGGCGCGCGGGTGCGCGGCCTGCCCGGGAGGTCGGGGTCGTGGGCCTAGAATCGGGCGCAATCGTGCGGAAAGGCCTCACATGACCCTGCTCGAGCTGCTGCCGTTCGTCGCCGTCGCGCTGGCGTTCTGGCTGCTCATCCTGCGTCCGGCGAAGCAGCGCCGGGACGCCCAGGCCCGGCTCGTCGCGAGCCTGGCCGCCGGGCAGCGGGTGATGACCGCCGGCGGCATCTTCGGCACCGTGCGATCGGTCCAGGACGGCCGGGTGACCCTCGAGGTGGCCCCGGGCGTGGCGATCGAGCTGGTCGCGCCGGCCATCGCCGAGATCCTGCCCGAGCCCGCTGGCGGTGCGTCCGCCCCGGGGGGCAGCGCCCTCGGCGACGCGACCGATCAGCCGGCGACGGGCGATCCGGCGCCGCCGGATCCCGCGTCCTCCGAGCGCGGACCCGGCCCCGACGCGCCCACGACCGGGGAGGCCGACCGTGGCTAGCAGCCTGTCCAACTACCGGCCCTGGCGGGTGCTCATCCCGTTCCTGATCGCCACGCTCGCCCTGGGCCTGTGGGCGTTCTGGCCGGGGCAGAAGAACACGCCGAACCTCGGCCTGGACCTGCAGGGCGGCACCCAGGTGACGCTGCTGCCGCAGCCGGCTCCCGGCTCGACCGGCAGCATCACCGACGACCAGCTGCAGCAGACCGTGGAGATCATCCGCCAGCGCGTCGACGGCCTCGGCGTGGCCGAGGCGGAGGTCACCGTCCAGGGTTCGGGGGACAGCGCCGCGATCGTGGTCTCGGTGCCGGGCTCGGTCCCCCAGGACCGCCTCGTCGAGCTGGTCGGCCGCACCGCCCAGCTGGCCTTCCGCGCGGTCGACACCATCGGCGACCCGACCGGCGTGGACCCCGACGCCGAGCCGACCGCCACCGCGGAGCCGTCCCCGACGGCCACCGCCGCCGAGCCCTCGCCCACCCCGACCGACGCCACCGCGAGTCCGACGCCGTCACCGGAGGCGACCGCGACCAGCCCCTCGCCGGAGCCCACCGCCAGCCCCAGCCCGGTCCCCACGGTCGAGCAGCCCGAGCTGCCCGTCCAGGCCGCCCAGAACGACCAGGACTTCCAGTCGCGCGCGCTGCGCCTGGACTGCACGCTGCCCGAGAACCGGGCGGGCACGCCGGACGACCCGGAGCTGTGGCTGGCCACCTGCGACCTGGAGGGCACCGCGAAGTTCCTGCTGCAGCCGGCGTTCATCCTCGGCACCCAGGTGACCGACGCCTCGGCCCAGCTCGACCCGCAGACCAACTCGTGGTCGGTCAGCCTGACGTTCGACGCGGAGGGCTCGCGCCAGCTCGCCACCATCTCGACCGACCTCTACGACAACACCCCGCCGCAGAACCAGTTCGCGATCGTGCTCGACGGCGTCGTCTACAGCGCGCCGTCGTTCCTCGAGCCGATCCCGGGCGGGTCGGCCCAGATCACCGGCGAGTTCACGACCGAGGAGGCCGCCGACCTCGCGAACGTGCTGAAGTTCGGCTCGCTGCCGGTCTCCCTCGAGGTCGGCCAGGTCACCTCGATCACACCGACCGTGGGTGCGGACTTCCTGCGCGCCGGCCTGATCGCCGGTGCCCTCGGCCTGGCGCTCGTGGCCCTCTTCCTGCTGCTGTACTACCGCGCCCTCGGCCTGGTCGCCGTGGCCAGCCTCGTGATCGCCGCCATCATCTCGTACTGCATGTTCGTGATCCTCGGCCGGCAGCTCGGCTTCGCGCTCACGCTGGCCGGCGTCGCCGGCGCGATCGTGGCCATCGGCATCACCGCCGACTCGTTCATCGTGTACTTCGAGCGGATCCGCGACGAGGTGCGCGACGGACGCACCCTGCGGGTCGCGGCCGACGCCGGCTGGATCCGGGCGCGGCGCACGCTGCTGGCGGCCGACTTCGTCTCGTTCCTCGGCGCGGTGGTCCTCTACGTGCTGAGCATCGGCAGCGTCCGGGGCTTCGCGTTCGCCCTGGGCCTGACCACCGTCGTCGACGTGGTGGTCGCCTTCCTGTTCACCCGCCCGGTCGTGTCGATCCTGGCCGCCACCCGCTGGTACCAGTCCGGCAGCAAGTGGACCGGTGTCGACCCGGACCGCCTGGGCATCCACGATCGACCCGCGCCCCGTGCCGTGGCCGCGGCAGGGAGGCGGTAGCCATGTCCCGCGTGGGCGACTTCGGCGCCAAGCTCTACTCCGGCGAGATCTCCTACGACTTCGTCGAACGGCGGCGGCGCTGGTACGCGATCTCCGCCGTGGCCTTCCTCATCGCCCTGGGCGCGCTCATCGGGCGGGGCCTCAACCTCGGCATCGAGTTCACCGGCGGTGCGGAGTTCCAGGTGCCCTCGGCGGGCTGCACGATCGCCGAGGCCCGCACGGCCGCCGAGGACGCGGGGGCCACGATCTCCACCGCCACCCAGCTGGGCAACGAGTCGATCCGCATCACCACCGAGGCGGTGGACCAGGGCCAGAGCCTGGCGATCCGCGGGTCGCTGGCCGAGGCGTGCGGAGTGACCGTCGACGAGGTGTCCGCCCAGGTGGTCGGACCGACCTGGGGCGGGGCCATCACCCAGAAGGCGCTCACCGCGCTGGCCGTGTTCCTGGGCCTGCTCACGGTGTTCATGGCGATCTACTTCGACTGGCGGATGGCGGTCGCCGGCATCGTGGCGCTCATCCACGACGTCGTCATCACGATCGGCGTCTACGCGCTGCTGCAGTTCGAGGTCACCCCCAGCACGGTCATCGGCGTGCTCACGATCCTCGGCTACTCGCTCTACGACACGGTCGTGGTGTTCGACAAGGTCAAGGAGAACACCCGGGGCATCCTCGGCCAGAGCCGCCAGACCTACTCGCAGGCGGCCAACCTCGCCCTCAACCAGACCCTCGTGCGCTCGATCAACACCTCGATCGTGGCGCTGCTGCCGGTCGCCTCGATCCTGGTCGTGGGTGCGGGCCTGCTCGGCGCCGGCACCCTGAAGGACCTCGCGCTGGCGCTGTTCGTCGGCACCGCGGCCGGCACCTACTCGTCGATCTTCATCGCGACCCCGCTGCTGTGCCAGCTCATGGAGCGCAACCCGCAGATGCAGGCCCTGGCCAGGCGGGTGCAGTCGCGCGGCGGGGCGCCGGCCGGGGGGACGCGGACCAGGGCCACAGGGGCGGCGCGGCCCGCGGCCGGGCAGCCGGCGGACGCCGCCGGGGGCGCTGGGTCCACCGCGACGGCCCTGGACGAGCCCGAACCCGTCGACGAGGCGATGGACCGGGCGCGCGCCCGGCGGGCCAGCGGCGGGCCGCGCAACCAGCCGAAGCGGACGACGAAGTCCAAGCGCTAAGGCCGCGCGGCCCCACCCCCGTGGGGCTGCGTCGGGCCGGTTGCGTACGGGAGCCCCCTCCCGGTCCGGTGCGTACACTCGCCCCAGGAGGTCCTGGTGGCTGATCCGGAGGTGATCGGGGGGCTCGAGCCCGCGGTCGAGTCGACCCTGCGGTCGCGCCTGTCCCGGATCATCAGCCCGGCCCCGGCCAACCCCGACCTCGAGCCCGTCCTGCGCACGCTGCGCCAGTACCACCCGCGCAGCGACACCAAGCTGGTCATCCAGGCCTACGAGACCGCCGCGCACCTGCACCGCAACCAGCAGCGCCGCTCGGGGGCGCCGTACATCACCCACCCGATCGCCGTCGCGCAGATCCTGGCCGACCTGGGCATGACCGGGCCCACGCTGGCCGCGGCCCTGCTGCACGACACGGTGGAGGACACCGGCTTCACCCTCAAGCAGCTCCGGGCCGAGTTCGGCGAGGAGATCGCCGCGCTGGTGGACGGTGTCACCAAGCTGGACAAGGTGCAGTACGGCGAGGCCAGCGCGGCCGAGACCGTCCGCAAGATGGTCGTGGCGATGGCCCGCGACATCCGGGTGCTCGTGATCAAGCTCGCCGACCGCCTGCACAACATGCGCACGCTGCAGTACCTGTCGCCCGAGAAGCAGGCCGTGAAGGCGCGCGAGACCCTCGAGATCTACGCACCGCTGGCCCACCGGCTGGGCATGAACACCGTGAAGTGGGAGCTGGAGGACCTCTCGTTCGCCACGCTGCACCCGAAGATGTACGAGGAGATCGTCCGCCTCGTCGGCCAGCGCGCCCCGGCCCGCGAGCAGTACCTCGAGCGGGTGCTCGGCGACATCGAGGGCCGGCTGCGCGAGGCCCGCATCCGGGCCACCGTGACCGGCCGGCCGAAGCACTACTACTCCGTCTACCAGAAGATGATCGTGCGCGGGCACGACTTCTCCGACATCTACGACCTCGTCGGGGTGCGCATCCTGGTCGACTCCGTCCGCGACTGCTACGCCGTGCTCGGCACGCTGCACGCCACCTGGAACCCCCTGCCCGGGCGGTTCAAGGACTACATCGCGATGCCGAAGTTCAACATGTACCAGTCCCTGCACACGACGGTCATCGGCCCGGAGGGCAAGACCGTCGAGGTGCAGATCCGCACCCACGAGATGCACCGCTCGGCCGAGTACGGCATCGCGGCCCACTGGCGCTACAAGCAGGCCGAGGTGGGCGGCAAGCTGGGGCCGGAGGACCTCGGCTGGCTGCGCCAGCTGGTGGAGTGGCAGCGTGAGACCGAGGACCCGGGGGAGTTCCTCGAGTCGCTGCGCTACGACCTCGGCGCCACCGAGGTGTTCGTGTTCACCCCGCGCGGCGACGTCATCGCGCTGCCCGCGGGCTCCACGCCCGTGGACTTCGCCTACGCGGTGCACACCGAGCTGGGCCACCGCTGCGTCGGCGCCCGCGTGAACGGGCGGCTGGTGCCACTGGACAGCCCACTGGCCAACGGTGACTCGGTCGAGGTCTTCACCACGAAGGCCGAGGGCGCCGGTCCGAGCCAGGACTGGCTGTCGTTCGTGCGCAGCCCGCGCGCCAAGAGCAAGATCAAGGCCTGGTTCTCGCGGGAGCGCCGCGAGGAGGCCATCGAGAAGGGCAAGGACCACCTCCTCAAGGCCATGCGCAAGGAGGGCGTCGCGGTCCACCGGCTGCTCAGCACCACCGCGCTGGGGACCGTGGCGGCCGACCTGCGCCAGCCGGATGTCAGCGCCCTGTACGCGTCGATCGGCGAGGGCCGGATCAGCCCGCAGACGGTCATCCATCGGCTCGTCGCCACCGCCGGCGGGCCCGCGGCTGCTGCCGACGACGCCGCCGAGGCGGTCACCCCGCAGGGGATCCCGAAGCTCAAGCAGCGCTCGGACTCCGACCCCGGCGTGACCGTGATCGGCTCGCACCTCGGCGACGTCTGGGTGAAGCTGGCCCGGTGCTGCACGCCGGTGCCCGGTGACGAGATCACCGGGTTCGTCACGCGCGGCAACGGGGTCTCCGTGCACCGGACCGACTGCGCCAACCTGGCGGCGATGGGCAGCCAGGCCGAGCGCTTCGTGCCGGTGGCGTGGTCGCCGGGGGCCGCGTCGGTGTTCCTGGTCAACATCCAGGTCGAGGCGCTGGACCGCTCACGGCTGCTCTCCGACGTGACCCGGGCGCTGTCCGACCAGCACGTGAACATCCTCGCCGCGTCGGTCACGACCACGAAGGAGCGCATCGCGATGTCGCGGTTCACCTTCGAGATGGGCGACCCGAAGCACCTCGGCGCCGTGCTGCGGGCGGTGCGCAACGTGGAGGGCGTGTTCGACGCCTACCGGGTCTGACCCGATCGCCGGTCGTCGTTCGCGGGCGCGGGCGGCCGCCGTCCCGCCCGCCGACGCGCCGCTCGTCTCAGCTGCCGGAGTACTCGGCCAGGGAGTGCTCGGCGGCCGCGAGCAGCGCCCGGGTCTGGCTGATCCGTCCGTGCAGGTCGGCTGCCCTGCCGGCGTTCCCGGCGGCCTCGGCCGCGGCGGCCTCGGCCTCCAGCTTGGCCAGCGACTCCCGGAAGGTCCCGACGGTCGACTCGGCCAGCGCCCGCTTCGCGGGGTCGGTCCGGCGCCACTGCTCGGCCTCGTGGCGGTGCACCGCGTCCTCGACCCGACGCAGCCGGCCCTCGACCCGGTCCCGGTCGCCCCGCGGCACGTGTCCGATGGCGTTCCACCGCTCCGCGATGCTGCGCAGGGCGGAGCGGGCGGCGGCCAGGTCGCTGATCGGCAGGAGGGCCTCGGCCTCGGCGGCCAGGGCCTCCTTGGCCGCGAGGTTGGCCCGCTGGTCCTCGTCGCGCTCGGCCTGCACGGCGTTGCGAGCCGAGAAGAAGGCGTCCTGGGCGGCGCGGAACCGTGCCCAGAGCTTGTCCTCGTCGACCCGACCGGCCCGAGGAGCGGCGCGCCACTCGTCCATCAGGCCGCGGTAGGCGCGCGTGGTCTCGTTCCACTCGGTGCTGTCCGAGAGCGCCTCGGCGCGGGCGATGATCGCCTCCTTGGCCGCGATCGCCTCCCGCCGGGTGGCGTCCAGCTGCGCGAAGTGGGCGCGGCGGGCGCGGTCGAAGGCCGAACGGGCGCTGCTGAACCGCTTCCAGAGCTCCTGCTCGGCCTCGCGGGTGGCCCGGTCGCCGCGCGGCAGGGCGGTCCACTCGCCCTGCAGCTGCTTGAACCGGTCGCCCGTGGCCTTCCACTGGGTGGAACCGGCCAGCTGCTCGGCCTCCTCGGCGATCGCCCGGCGCGCGGCCATCGTGCGCTCCCGCGCGGCCTCCTTGGCCGCGGCCACCTGTTCGCGGCGGGCCGCACCGGCGGCCTCGAGCGCGTCGGCGAGCCGGGCCAGCGCGGCGAGGTCGCCCACCACGTGCGGGGCGTCGAGCTGGTCGCGCAGCTTGCCGGCCACGATCGCCACCGACTCCGGCGAGGCCTTGCCGTCCTTGAGCCGGACCAGCAGCAGCTCGGCCTCCACCTTGAGCCCGTCGTACTTGCGCTCGAAGAAGGCCAGGCCGGCGGCGGGTTCGCCGGCCGCCCACTGCCCGACGGCCACCTCCGTGCCGTCCGGCCGGCGCACGTACACGGTGCCGTCGTCGGCGACCCGGCCGTGCTCGTGCTCGGTCATGCGCGCACCCTCCCAGCTCAGCCGGGCTGCGTCACCCCGCCCGGCGCGGGCGCCATCATCCCACGCGCCGGCAGCATGCGACCGGCTGGCCGATCGGCCCCTGGGGGGCGCCCAGGCCCGGTTCGGACGTCCCGGGCCGGGGAGGCCGCCCTGCCGTGCGGAGCCGTCGTCGCGGGCCGGCGGTGCGTCGCGCTGTGGGTGAGCTCAGCCCAGCGCGGGGTCGACCTGGGTGCCGAGGATCCCGATGGCCGCCGCCGGCGGCCCGTCACCACCACCGCCGGCGACCCCGGCGCCGGCGACCCGCTCGACCACGTCGAGGCCCTCGGTCACCTCGCCCCACACGGTGTAGCTGGGCGGCAGCGTGGTGTCCTCGTACACGACGAAGAACTGGCTGCCGGCGGTGCCCGGCCCGGCGTTCGCCATCGCGATCGTGCCCTTGGGGTAGTTGGCCTCGCCGTCGTCCGGCAGGTTCTCGTCGGGCAGCTGGAAGCCCGGGCCGCCACTGCCGGTGCCGGTCGGGTCGCCGCACTGCAGCACGAAGATGTTCTCGGTGGTCACCCGGTGGCAGATGGTGTCGTCGAAGTAGCCGTCCTGGGCCAGCGAGAGCATCGCGTTCACGGTCTGCGGGGCGTCGGCGGCCGCGGTGGCGATCTCGATGTCGCCGCAGTTGGTCTGCAGGCGCAGCGTGTAGTCGGCGCCGTCCTCGAGGGCGGCCGCCGGCGCCGCGTCGTACTGCATCGGCTCGGCCGGTGGGGTCGGTGCCGGATCGCAGCCGATGTCCGCGGTGGCAGCCGGGCTGGGGTCGGTCGTCGCCGGGGTGCTCGCCGCCGGATCCGGGCTGGCCACCGTGTCGTCGCTCGGCGGACGGGTCAGCAGGAACAGGGCGCCCAGGCCGACCACGCCCAGGAGGGCGGCGACCGTCCACCCGATCCGCCTGCGGCGACGCGCCGCGGTCGCACGCTCGGCGCGCCGGGCCATCTGGCGGTCGTACTTGGCCGCGGCGAGCTCCTTGCGGCGCTTGTTCGTCGCGCCGGTCCCCGGCTTCTTCGGCTTCGACACCTCGTGCGCTCCTCGGCGGATCGGACAGATCGGGGCGAGTGTAGGTGGGCAGCGTCCGCTCGCCGTGCCGGGCCACGCGAGGGCCGGCGCTGGCCGTGCCGGGCCGGACGGACCGGTCGTCCCCGGCGCGCCCCCGTGGCCCGCCGACCGGTGCAGGATTGGGTGGGCCGGACGGGGGCCGGATACCCTTGGGGCCGCATCCAGCCCGCCCCGCGGGCGGCCGACCGGCCCGCTGGGCCGCGTCCTCGCCGGGTGCCCCGCCGTCCGGGCCCGAGGTCCGACCACCGCAGGAGGAGCGCGCCATGCTCATCGCCGGGTTCCCGGCCGGCCCGTTCGGCACCAATTGCTGGGTGCTGGCCCCCGCTCCGCGCTCCGAGTGCGTGATCGTGGACCCGGGCATGGAGAGCCGCCGCGGCATCGAGGCGATCGTCGCCGAGCACCACCTGCGCCCGATCGCGGTCATGGTGACCCACGGCCACCTGGACCACATGTGGTCCGTGCTGCCGGTGTGCGACGGGTACGAGATCCCGGCCTGGATCCATCCGGCCGACCGTGGCCTGCTGGCCGATCCGTGGGCCGGGGTCTCCGGGGAGACCCGGATGATGTTCGCCAGCGTCGTCGGCGCCGCCGACTTCGCCGAGCCCTCGGAGGTCCGCGAACTGGTCGACGGCAGCACCGTGGAGCTCGCCGGGCTGCGCTTCGTCGCCGACCACGCCCCCGGCCACACGCCGGGCTCCACGGCCTTCCGGCTCATGGAGACCGGCGGCGAGCCCGTCATGTGCTCCGGCGACCTGCTCTTCGCCGGCGCGATCGGGCGCACGGACCTGCCCGGGGGCGACCCCGCGGCGATGGACGCCTCGCTGGCCCGGGTCGTGCTCGGCCAGCCCGACGAGATGCTCGTGCTGCCCGGGCACGGCGAGACCACCACGATCGGCACCGAGCGGCGGGTCAACCCGTTCCTGCAGGGGCTGGTGCCGCCCGCGGGGTCGGGCGGATGAGCCGACCCGGCCCGCTCTCCGGGTTCCCCGAGTTCCTCCCCGCCGACCGCATCGTCGAGCAGCACGTGCTCGACACCGTGCGGCGGGTCTTCGAGCTGCACGGGTTCGCCTCGGTCGAGACGCGGGCCGTCGAGCCGCTCGAGCAGATGCTCCGCAAGGGTGAGATCGACAAGGAGGTCTACGTCCTGCGCCGGCTGCATGCGCCGGCCGACGAGCCGGACGCGGGCCTGGGGCTGCACTTCGACCTCACCGTGCCGTTCGCGCGCTACGTCGTGCAGCACGCCGGCCAGCTGGAGTTCCCCTTCCGGCGCTACCAGGTGCAGAAGGTGTGGCGCGGCGAGCGCCCCCAGGAGGGGCGCTACCGCGAGTTCACCCAGGCCGACATCGACGTGGTGGGCCGCGACACCCTCGCCTTCCACCACGAGGTCGAGGTCGCCCTGGTGATGGCCGAGGCCTTCCGGGCCCTGCCGATGCCCCCGGCGGTGATCCTGGTGAACAACCGCAAGCTGGCCGAGGGCTTCTACCGCGGGCTCGGGGCCGCGGATCCCGCTGCGGTCCTGCGCACCGCGGACAAGCTCGACAAGGTCGGACCGGCGCGCCTGGCCGAGCTGCTGGTGGCCGAGGTCGGCCTCACCCCGGAGGCTGCCGACCAGTGCCTGGCCCTGGCCGACATCCGCAGCGCGGACACGGGCTTCGTCGACGCCGTGCGAGCGCTCGGCGTCACGCACCCGCTGCTGGACGAGGGCCTGGCCGAGCTGGCCGCCGTCGTCTCCGCCGCCTCGGATCGGATGCCGGGCGCCGTCGTCGCCGACCTGCGGATCGCCCGCGGCCTGGACTACTACACCGGCACCGTCTACGAGACCCGGCTCGTCGGCCACGAGGACGTCGGCTCGATCTGCTCCGGCGGGCGCTACGACGCGCTGGCCAGCGACGGTCGCACCACCTATCCCGGGGTGGGCATCTCGCTGGGCGTCTCCCGGCTGCTCGGCGTCCTCGTCGGCCGCGGCCTGGTCCGCGCCACCCGCCAGGTGCCCACCTGCGTGCTCGTCGCGGTCACCGACGAGGCGAGCCGGGGGCGCTCCGAGCAGGTCGCCGGTGCCCTGCGGGAGCGCGGCATCCCCACCGAGGTCGCCCCGAGCGCGGCGAAGTTCGGCAGGCAGATCCGGCACGCCGACCGCCGCGGCATCCCGTTCGTCTGGTTCCCCGGCGAGGGCGGGGCCGCCGGTTCGGTCAAGGACATCCGCTCCGGCGACCAGGCCCCGGCCGACCCGACGACCTGGGCGCCCCCGGCCGAGGACCTGCATCCGCGCGCCGTGCGGCTGGACCCCACCACTGCCGAGGAGGGCACCCGATGATCCGCAGCCACGAGGCTGGCACCCTGCGCGCCGAGCACGTCGGGCAGATCGTGACGCTGGCCGGCTGGATCGGCCGGCGCCGCGACCACGGCGGGGTGGCGTTCCTGGACCTGCGCGACGGCTCCGGCGTGGTCCAGGTCGTCGTGCACGACCCGGCCGTGGCGCACCCGCTGCGCAACGAGTACTGCGTGCGGGTCGTCGGTGAGGTCGTGCGCCGGCCGGAGGGCAACGAGAACCCGGAGCTGGCCACCGGCGAGGTCGAGGTGACGGTCGCCGAGCTCGAGGTGCTCTCCGAGTCCGCGCCCCTGCCGTTCCCGATCGACGAGCACGTCGAGGTGGGCGAGGAGGTGCGGCTGCGCTACCGCTACCTGGACCTGCGCCGTCCCGAGCCCGCGCGCATCCTGCGGCTGCGCTCGAGGGTCAGCCAGATCGCCCGCGAGGTGCTGTTCGCCCGGGACTTCCTGGAGATCGAGACCCCCACGCTGACGCGCTCCACTCCGGAGGGGGCCCGCGACTTCCTCGTGCCCGTCCGGCTGCAGCCGGGCAGCTGGTACGCGCTGCCGCAGAGCCCGCAGCTGTTCAAGCAGCTGCTCATGGTCGCCGGGATGGAGCGCTACTTCCAGATCGCGCGCTGCTACCGCGACGAGGACTTCCGCAAGGACCGCCAGCCGGAGTTCACCCAGCTCGACATCGAGATG
>JALOLH010000051.1 GCA_025456065.1 Candidatus Nanopelagicales bacterium
CATGGCTGATGTCGCCCGACCCCGGCTCGTCCTCGATCTCGTGGTGGTCGACTGCCCGGACGCCCTGGCGCTCGCGCAGTTCTACGCCGAGCTCCTGGGCTGGTCCCTCGAACCGGGCTCCGACCGGGACTGGGCCACGCTCGAGCCGCCGGGCGGAGGCGTGACCCCGGACGACCCCGACGGGCGGCCGGCGCTGGCCTTCCAGCGCATCGACGACTGGGTGGCGCCCACCTGGCCCGGCGGTGCCCACCCGCAGCAGTTCCACCTCGACTTCGCCGTCGACGACATCGACGCAGCCGAGCCGGCGGTCCTCGCCGCGGGAGCACGCCGGCACGAGCACCAGCCCTCCGAGGACGGCGGCTTCCGGGTCTACCTGGACCCGGTGGGGCACCCCTTCTGCCTCGTGGCCTGACCTGGTCAGCGCCGCAAGGGGTCAGCGCCGCACGGGGTTCAGCGCCGTACCGCGGTGCGCCGCGCGGCGGTCCGCCCCGTCATGGTCAGTGCCGCACCCCGATGCGGTCGTGCAGCCGCCGCAGCGGCCCGGGGGCCCACCAGTTCCACTCGCCCAGCAGGGTCATCGTGGCCGGCACGAGCATGATGCGCACCAGGGTCGCGTCGATCGCGACCGCCACCGCCAGCGCCACACCGGTCTGCTTGACGGCCAGCAGGTCGCCCAGCACGAACCCGGCGAACACCACCACGATGAGCAGCGCCGCCGAGGTGATGATCCGCCCCGTGCGCTGCAGTCCGAGGCGCACCGACTCGTCGTTGCCGTGGCCCTGGTCGTGGAACTCCTTGATCCGCGCGAGGAGGAAGACCTCGTAGTCCATCGACAGGCCGAAGGCGAACGCGAACACGATCACCGGCAGGGTCGCCTCGATGCCGCCGTTGGACGAGAACCCGAGCAGATCCTCCAACCGCCCGTCCTGGAAGACCAGCACCAGGATGCCGAAGGTCGCGCCCAGGCTGAGCAGGTTCATCACCAGCGCCTTGACCGGGATCAGCACCGAGCCGGTCAGCAGGAACAGCAGCAGCAGCGTGGCGACCACGATGAACAGCAGCGCGACCGGAGCGTCGGAGCGCAGCTGCTCGGTGAAGTCCACGAGGATCGCAGCCGGCCCGGTCACCCACGTCTGCGGGTCCGGTGGCCGTGCCTGGCGGATCTCGCGCACCACGTCGGCCGCGTCCTCGTCGGCGGCGAAGACTCCGACGGAGGCGACCTCGCCGGTCACGGACACCGGCCCCACGCGCTCGACCCCGGGCAGCGAGGCGACGTCGGTCGCCAACGACTCGAGGGCGGCAGCCTCCGACGACGCCGCGACCACCGTCACCGGCGCCGGAGCGAGCAGGGGGTACGAGGCCTCGACCTGCTCGAAGGCCTGCCGCTGCCGGTTGTCCGGGGGCAGCAGCTCGACCCCGGAGCTGACCAGGTTGATCCGCCATGCTGGCAGGGACAGCAGCACCAGCACGGCGGCGACCGACAGGAACGTCATCCAGGGCCGGCGCTGCACCCGACGGGCCCACGAGGAGAACCAGCCCTCGTCGCTGGGGGAGTGGTCGAACGCGCCGGCGAACCGGCGGAACCCCGGCCACCGCGCCAGCGTGCCGATCCCGGCCACGTGCCGGGTCGCGAGCACGAGCAGCGCGGGGACCAGCGAGGTCGCGACGAGCACGGCGATCGCCACCACGCTCACCGCCCCCGCCCCCACCGACTGGATGATCGTCATGTCGATGAACAGCAGCCCGGTGACCGCGATCGCGACCGTGACGCCGCTGAAGATCACGGTCCGCCCCGCGGTGGCCATCGTGACGGCCATGGCGTGCTGGCGGACCTCCGCGGGCACGTCCTGATGACCCCCGTCGGACATGTCCCACAGCTCGTGCATCTGCTCGCGGTACCGCGACACCATGAGCAGCGAGTAGTCGATGCACAGGCCCAGGCCCAGCACGGTCACGACGTTGACGACGGTGACGTCCAGGTCGATCACGTAGGTGAACGCCAGCAGCGAGACCAGGCCGCCGGCGATCGAGGCGATCGCCCCGGCCAGCGGCACCCCGGCGGCGGCGAACCCGCCGAAGATCAGCACCATGATGAGCAGGCTGATCGGCAGCGAGATCCCCTCACCCTTCTTCAGGTCGGCCTCGACCTGGTCGGTGATCGCCTCGACGAGATCGGCCTGCGACACCACCAGCACGGTGGAGCCGGGCACCTGCGAGGGCAGCGCCTCCAGCCGCGCCTCCACCTCGGCGGTGGCCTCCTCCTGCGCCGCGTCGCCCAGGTCGGCCTCGAGCACCACCGTGACGAGCACGCCGTCGCCCGAGGTGGCGATCGCGGCCGGCCCGACCGTCGTGGGATCGACGACCGAGGCCACGCCCTCCAGCCCGACCAGCTCCTCGTGGACGGTGGCGAGGGCTGCCTGGGTCGCCGGTGCCGCCGGGTCGAGGTCCTGCCAGTCGGCCTGGATGCTCGGCCCCTGCGGGTCGGCACCGCGCAGCAGGTCGCGGCCCTCGAGCGCCTCACCCGCGACGACGGGCTCACCCAGCTCCAGTCGCGAGAAGAGCGACGGCCCGCCGACCCCGAGCGCGGCGACCAGGTACCCGACCACCACGAGGAGCACGCTGATGAGCGCCACCGCCCGCGCGTGCCGGGCCATGGCGGCACCGTGCCGGGCCAGGATGCCGGTCGGCCGCGCCGGCAGGGGGGCGGGGTCGGCCAGTGGCCCCGCGGGCGCCGGGGGCGGCGGGGCGCTGATGGCGGGGCCCTGGTCGATCACGGGCACATCCTCGCAAGCGCCCGGGGTCGGCCGTGACGCCGGCGGGGTGTGATGCGTCACGCGGGTGCGCGTCGCGCGAGGTGGGGGTGCGGTGGGAGGCTGCGACCCATGGTTGACGTCCCCGTCGCGCCCGTCCCCTCCCCGAGCGCCGACCCCTCGCCGGAGTCGGCCCTCGATCCGGCCGAGGGGGTGGTCGTCGTCACCGGGCTGACCAAGCGCTTCGGCCCGGTCCTGGCCGTCGACGACCTGACCTTCGCGGTCCAGCCGGGCCGGGTGACCGGCTTCCTCGGCCCGAACGGCGCCGGCAAGACCACGACCCTGCGGCTGCTGCTCGGCCTGGCCCGGCCCAACGCCGGGACCGCGACCATCGGCGGGCGCCCCTACGCGGATCGCCGGCAGCCGGCGCGGCACGTGGGGGCCGCCCTCGAGGCCTCGAGCTTCCACCCGGGCCGCACCGCACGGGACCACCTGCGCGCCTACGCCCCGCAGCTCGGGGTCCCGGACCGCCGGGCCGACGAGGTGCTGGCCCAGGTGGGCCTGGCCGATGCCGCCGAGCGGCGGGTGGGCGGCTTCTCCACCGGCATGCGCCAGCGCCTGGCCCTGGCCGCCGCGCTGCTGGGCGATCCGCAGGTGCTGCTGCTCGACGAGCCGGCCAACGGGCTGGACCCGGAGGGCATCGCGTGGCTGCGGCAGTTCCTGCGCTGGCTCGCGGCGCAGGGGCGCACGGTGCTCGTCTCCAGCCATGTGCTCTCCGAGGTCGAGCAGACCGTCGACGACGTGGTGATCATCGCCCGCGGGCGCCTCGTGCACGCCTCGTCGCTGGCCGGGCTGGAGGCCCTGGCCCGCCCGGCCGTGCGGATCGTCAGCCCCGATGCCACAGGGCTGGCGTCGCTGGTCGACGTGCAGGGCTGGGCCCCGGTCACGCGCTTCGCGGGGCCGGGCGAGGCCACCGTGTTCGACCACCGTGCGGCGGAGGTGGGCGCCGCCGCGTTCGCCCGCGGTCTCGAGCTGCACGAGCTGGCCACCGCCGACACCAGCCTCGAGGCGCTGTTCCTCCAGCTGACCGCCGACCCGGAACCGGGCATGCCCCCGCCGCCGGTGCAGCCCTTCGCGCCGCTGCCGGGGCAGGGGGTGGTCCCGTGATCGCCGCGCTGCGCGCCGAGCTGCGCAAGGTCGCCACCACCCGCTCGTGGTGGCTGCTCGCCCTGGTCATGGGGGCTTACATGCTCACGATGGCCGTGATCATGGCGGGTTCGTTCATCCTCGCGATGCGGCAGGCGGAGGAGGCAGGCCAACCGGCCGACATCTCCGGCGGGCTCGGCGGTGACGGGGCTGCGGTGCTCGACGCGACGACGGTGGCGACCTCGGTCTACACGCTGGCCGTCGCGCTCGGGTACATCTTCCCGGCGATCCTCGGTGCGCTGGCGGTCACCACCGAGTTCCGGCACCGCACCATCACCCCCACGCTGCTGGCCGAGCCCCGCCGGGGGCTCGTGCTCGGCGCCAAGCTGGTGGCTGTCATCCCGTTCGCGATCGTGGTGGCCCTGGCCGGCGTGGTCGGCACGGTCGTCGGGGGTGCCGTCACGCTGGCACTGTTCGACGAGCCGACCCTCCTCGGGGACCCCGAGATCCAGGGCGTCATCGGCCGGCAGGTGCTCGCGCTGGTGCTGTGGGCGCTCGTCGGCGTCGGGTTCGGCTCGGTGCTGACCAACCAGGTGGCCGCGATCGTCGTCCTGCTGGCCTTCACGCAGTTCGTCGAGCCGCTGCTGCGGATCCTGCTCGCCCAGTTCGAGGCCACCGAGGCGGCCAGCAAGTTCCTGCCCGGCGCGGCGGGCGAGGCCATCGCCGGGTCCAGCCTCTACGTGAGCTCCGGGCTGGCCGCGCTGCTGGAGGTCTGGCAGGGCGCGCTCGTGCTGCTGGCCTACGCCGTGGTGCTCGTGCTGATCGGGCGGGTCACGACGTTCCGGCGCGACATCGGCTGAGCCGGGCGGGTCAGACCGCTGCGCCTCCACCGGCCGCGGGCGCCAGCCACGCGGCGAGGTGGTCGTACACGCCCGGGTGGTGGACCTGCCGCAGGTGGTGCACGCCGCCGAGCTCGGCGCCGGCGTCGGCCGGGAGGCCGATGCTGCGCCGCCGTCCGACCCCGCGTGCGCTGGTGGTGCGCACCAGGCCGTCGCCCAGGACGTGCCCCACCCGGTGACCGGGCTCGCGCGTGAGCGTGGTCGCCACCCAGTGGTGGGCCACGTGGGGCAACGGGGGCGCGGGCGTGCACCGGTCGCGCAGGAGCTCGTCGGGGTCGTGGCCCAGCCAGTCGGCGTCCAGGATCGCCCCGTAGCGCAGGTCCTTGATGCCGACGCTGCGGGTGGCCAGCGGGCGCCCCACGGGCGCGCTCTCCGGCAGGACCCGCAGGGCACGGTCCGCGACGTGCGCCCCGCGCTCCAGGGGTGCCCCCAGGTGCGGGCTGCCCAGCGTGACCAGGGCCCGCAGCCGGCGCACCCAGGCGTGGCCGAGCTCGTTCGCCTGGTGCGCCGCGCTGCGCGCCACCAGGCCACCCATCGAGTGCCCCACGATCGCCAGCGATGCCAGCGGCACGGGCCAGGTCACGACCAGGGACTCGAGGAGCCGGGCGAGCTCGGCGCCGTTGTGGCTGATCCGCCGGCCGCTGTTGTAGCGCACCGCCAGGCCGGTCAGGTCGTGCTCGTCACGCAGCCGGCTCAGGTAGGTCGCGCCCGACTCGTCCATGGGCAGCTCCCACCAGCGCTCGTCGGCGAGCAGCCCGTGCACGAACACCACGACGTGCTCGGTGGCGTCGGGGAGGGCGGCGGCCACCGCCGCGTGGTCGTGCACCGCGAGGTCGGACCCAGCGATGCGCACCGCGGTCGGGATGGCCAGCGGGGCGTGCCGGTCCTCGAGGTGGTCGCCCCAGAAGGCGTTGGCGACCGGGAGCAGGGCGCGGCCGACGGGCGTGGCGCACGGCGGCGGGGCGTCCGTCGGGGCCAGCGCCCCGGCGGCGAGGCCGAGCGCGGCTGGCACGGCCTCGTGGGCCACCCCGACCACGGCGTTGACCCCGGCGGCGATCGACCGCTCGACGGCCATCACCGGTGCGGCGGTGGGCGGCAGGAGGGACTCGACGCGCCGCGCGACCGCGTCGTGGGTGTCGCCGACGATCCCGACGATCCCGCGCAGGCCTCCGCCGATCGCCCGGCCGGCGGCCACCCACTCGCGCCGGGCCTGACCTGCTGACCCCACGGCCGCCTCCTGGCCCGGCGCTCGACCGGGCGGCCGAGTCGCGGAACTGCGCAAGGGTCGCACAGGTCCAGGCCCAGGGCACAGTCCCGCCGGGTCCCGGCTGCGCACGGCCCCGCCCCGACCCAGCTGCCCGGCCGTCCCGCTGCGCGAGGTCGAACGTCCCTGCTGGTGGGGGCGCACCGGGCATAGCGTGGTCACCATGACCATGAGCGCACCCGCTGCGACCCCCGGACCGCTCGCCACCGACGCGGCCATCGAGGTCCGCGGCCTGGTCAAGCACTTCGGGAGCCTGCGCGTCCTGGACCACCTCGACCTGACCGTCGCACCGGGCGAGGTGCACGGCCTGCTCGGCCCCAACGGCGCGGGCAAGACGACGACCCTGCGGATCCTGCTCGGGCTGCTGCGCGCCGACGGCGGGCAGCTGCGCGTGCTCGGCGGCGACCCGTGGCACGACGCCGTCGCGCTGCACCGGCGGCTGGCCTACGTGCCCGGTGACGTGACCCTCTGGCCCAACCTCACCGGCGGCGAGGTCATCGACATGCTCGGCCGCATGCGCGGCGGGCTGGACCGGGCCCGGCGCGACGAGCTGGTCGAGCGCTTCGACCTGGACCCGACCAAGCGCGGGCGCACCTACTCGAAGGGCAACCGCCAGAAGGTCGCGCTCATCGCGGCCCTGGCCAGCGACGTGGACCTGCTGCTGCTCGACGAGCCGACGGCGGGACTGGATCCGCTCATGGACGCCACCTTCCGCGAGCACATCGGCGAGCTGCGCGCGGCCGGGCGCACCGTGCTGCTGAGCAGCCACGTGCTCTCCGAGGTGGAGGCCCTGTGCGACCGCGTGAGCATCATCCGGCAGGGCGTGGTCGTCGAGTCCGGCTCGCTTGCGCAACTGCGCCACCTCACCCGCACCTCGGTGGTGGCCCAGGTCCGAACGGTGCCGGCGGGCCTGGAGCACCTGCCCGGGGTGCACGACATCACGATCGACGGCACCCGGGTCAGCGCCGAGGTGGAGCCGGTGGGGCTGGCCCCGGTCATGTTCGCGCTGGCCGGCGGCGGCCTGGAGGCCCTGACCACCCAGCCGCCCACGCTCGAGGAGCTGTTCCTGCGGCACTACCGCGACGAGCTCGCGCCGCCGTCCGTGCAGGCCGGCGCGGAGCCCGCCCACCACCGGCGCCGCTGGGGGAGGCGGTCGGCATGACCAGCACCCCGACCCGCGGGGCCGCGCTGGCGCCACCAGCGTCCGAGGTCCCATCGCCGCGACCCGCTGCGGCGCCCCCCGGTGGGGGCCCGCTCGCCGGGGCCCTCACCGGCGCCGGGCAGGTGCTGCGCCTGGCCCTGCGTCGTGACCGCATCCTGATCCCGGCGTGGACGCTGGGCATCGCGGGGATGGCCACCATGTCGGCCCAGGCGACCGTCGGGCTCTACCCGGACCTGCCCCAGCGCGTGCAGGCCGCCGAGGTCGTGAACGGCTCGGCCGCGATGATCGCCCTCTACGGGCGCATCTACGACCCGACCTCGCTCGGCGAGCTGTCGATGTTCAAGCTCACCGCGTTCGGGGCCGCGATCATCGGCGTGGTCTTCGCCTACCTGGCGGTGCGGCACACGCGCGCCGAGGAGGAGGCCGGCCGGCTCGAGCTGGTCGGCGCCACAGTGGTCGGGCGGGCGGCCCCGCTGGCGGCCGCGATGGCGGTCGTGGCGATCACGGCGGGCGCGCTGGCCCTGCTCACCGGCCTGGGCCTGTGGGTCGCCGGGCTGCCGCTCGCGGGCAGCCTCGCGTTCGGCGCCGCCTGGGGGACCACCGGGCTGCTCTTCGGCGCGGTGGGGGCCGTGGCCGCCCAGCTGGCCACCACCGCCAGGGCTGCCACGGGCCTGGCGCTCGTCGCGCTCGCCGTGGCCTACGTGGCCCGCGCGGCCGGCGACCTTGCCGAGCAGGCCCCGGGGTGGGCGTCGTGGCTGTCGCCGATCGGCTGGACCCAGCAGGTGCGCGCCTTCTCGGGCACGCGCTGGGAGATCCTGGTGCTGCCCCTGCTGGCGACCGCGGTCCTGGTGCCGGTCGCGTTCGTGCTGCGCAGCCGGCGCGACCTCGGCGCCGGCCTGCTGCCCGACCGGCCCGGGCCGGCGCAGGGCCGACTCGGCGGCGCCTGGGGCCTGGCCGCCCGGCTGCAGCGCCCGGCGCTGCTGGGGTGGGCGGCTGGGGTGCTGGTCATGGGCGTGGTGCTCGGCAGCGTGGCCGACAGCGTGGAGGGGTTCCTCGATTCGGCCGCCATGCGCGACATCATTGCCGCCCTCGGCGGCGAGGGGGCCCTGGTCGACATGTTCCTGGCCGCCGAGCTCGGCTTCGTCGGGGCGGCCCTGGCCGGGGCCGGCATCGCCGCGGTCCGGTGGCTGCCGCTGGAGGAGGCCAGCGGACGGGCCGAGGTCCTGCTCGCCACGGCGACGGACCGGCGTTCGTGGGCCCTGGGCCATGCCGTCGTCGCGATGCTCGGCGTGGCCGTGCTCGTGCTGCTGGCGGGGCTGGCCATCGGGATCGGGTACGCCCTCGCGGTGGGCGACCCCGGCGCGGTCCTGCGGCTGGCCGGGGCCGCCGCGACCCGGATCCCGGCGGCCCTCGTGATGGTCGGCATCGCGGTGGCCATCTGGGGGATCTGGCCGCGGGGCGGATGGTTGGCCTGGGCGCTCTTCGTGGCCTTCCTCGCGCTGGGGGAGTTCGGGACGCTCTGGGGCGTGCCCAACCCGGTGATGAACCTCAGCCCGTTCCGCCACTCGCCGATGGTCCCCGGCCCGGACCCGTCGTTCGGTGCGCTGCCCGTGCTGCTCGCCGTGGCGGTGGGCCTGGTGGCCCTGGGCGTGTGGCGCTTCGGCCGGCGCGACGTCAGCACCGACTGACGGGGCGGGGATGCCCGATTTGGCGGTTCCGGACGCGAGGTTTTAGGTTAGGCTCACCTAACCGACCAGCCCGGAGACTCCTCGTGCCCACGACGATCGTCCCCCGCCACCCGCGGCGCCTCGCGCATGCCGTCCTGGCCACCCTCGCCCTCGTGACCCTCGCCGCCTGCGGCTCGTCGGACACCGGGCAGGACGCCGCGGCCTCGCCGTCGCCGGAGCAGGCCACCCTCACCGTCTACAACGGCCGCAGCGAGGAGCTCGTCGGCCCGCTGTTCGAGCAGTTCACCCAGGAGACCGGCATCCCGGTCGAGCTGCGCAGCGCCTCCTCGGGCGAGCTCGCCGCCCAGCTGCTCACCGAGGCCGACGCCAGCCCTGCCGACGTGTTCCTCTCCCAGGACGCCGGGGCGCTCGGCGCCCTGACCAAGGCCGGCCTGTTCGCCGAGCTGCCCGCCGAGGTGCTCGACCGGGTCGACCCGGCGTACCGCGCCGAGGACGGCACGTGGCTGGGCCTGTCCGGCCGGGTGCGCGTGGTGACGTACAACGTCGACGAGGTCCCGACGCCACCGGAGACCATCGACGCGGTGGTCGCCGGCGAGTACGCCGACGGCCAGATCGGCTACGCCCCCACCAACGCGAGCTGGCAGTCGTTCGTCACCGGCCTGCGCGTGCTGCGCGGCGAGGACGGCGCACGCACGTGGCTCCAGCAGTTCGCCGCGCAGGACCCGGTCGCCTTCGAGGGCAACGCGCAGGTCCGCGACGCGGTCGACGCCGGCCAGGTGCGGATCGGGCTGGTGAACCACTACTACCTCTTCGAGCTGATCGACGAGAAGGGCGAGGACGACGTCCGCGCCCGCAACCAGTTCATGGCCCCCGGCGACCCCGGCGGGCTGGTGAACGTCGCCGGCGTCGGGGTGCTCGCCTCGTCCGACGACACCGAGCAGGCCAACGCGCTCGTCGAGTGGCTCAGCGGGCCGGCGGCGCAGCAGTACTTCGCCGCCGAGACCTCGGAGTACCCGCTGGTGGCCGGCATCGCCCCGCCCGAGGGCGTGCCCTCGCTGGAGGAGCTGGAGGCACCGGCGCTGGACCTGTCGGACCTGGACTCGATCGCCGAGACGCAGGCCCTGCTGGCCGAGGTCGGGCTGCTCACCGAGTAGGGATGTCGATGCCGGAGCCGACGCAGCAGGGACGCCGATGGCGATGACCCGTGCGCGCGCGCCGTGGTGGCTGGTGGCCCCCGCGGCGCTCGCGGCTGTCGTCGCCCTGCTGCCGATCTGGTACCTGGTCGCCCGGGCCGGCTCGCCGGCAGCGGTGGCCGACGTGCTCCTGACCCCGGCCACCGCCCGGCTGACCCTGCGCAGCCTGCTGCTCGCCGCGCTCGTGACGGTGCTGGCCACGGCCATCGGCGTCGCCGCCGCCTGGCTGCTGGCCAGGACCGACCTGCCCGGCCGTCCGGGCTGGCAGGTGGCCCTCGTCCTGCCCCTCGCGGTGCCCAGCTACATCGGGGCCTTCGTGTGGATCGAGGCGTTCCCGGCGCTCGCCGGGCTGTCCGGCGCGGTGCTGGTCCTGACGCTGGCCACCTTCCCGTTCGTGCTGCTGCCGGTGCTCGCGGCGCTGCAGCGCGTCGACCCTGCGCTGGAGGAGGTGGCCGCCTCGCTCGGGCACGGCCGCCTGGCGGTCGCGCGGCTGGTGACCGTCCCCGCGGTCCGGCCGAGCGTGGCCGCGGGCGCGCTGCTCGTCGCGCTCTACGTGCTCAGCGACTTCGGCGCCGTCGCGCTCATGCGCTACGAGGTCTTCACGTGGGTGATCTACGGCGCCTATCGCTCGGGGTACGACCCGACCCGGGCGGCGGTGCTGTCGCTGCTGCTCGTCGTGATCGCGCTCGTGCTGGTGGTCCTCGAGGGTCGCGCGCGCGGCCGGGCCTCCGCCCGGATCGGCGCCGGCGTCGCCCGCGAGGGTCGGGTCGTGCACCTCGGGGCCGCCCGGGTGCCGGCCGTCCTGGGTCTCGCCGCGGTCGTCACGGCCGGGGTGGTGGTCCCGTCCGTGAGCATCGTGGGCTGGGTCCTGACCGGCAGCGCCGGGGCGCTGGACCTCGGCGAGTTCGGCCAGGCCCTGCTCGCCAGCGTGCGGCTGGCGCTGCTCGCAGCGGCGGCGTGCGTCGCGCTCGCCGTGCCCGTCGGCGTCCTCGCCGCCCGGTGGCCCGGCCGGACGGCGCGCCTGCTCGAGCGGGCGACCTGGACCGGCCACGCGCTGCCCGGGATCGTCGTCGCGATCGCGATGGTGTTCGTCGGCGTGAAGCTGCTGCGGCCGATCTACCAGCAGACCCCGCTGCTGGTCCTGGCCTACGTCGTGCTGTTCCTGCCGCTGGCCGTGGGGGCCGTCCGCACCGCGGTCGAGGCCAGCCCGGTGCGCGCCGAGGAGGTGGCCCGCAGCCTGGGGCAGTCACCCCTCGGCGTGCTGCGGCGGGTCACCCTCCCGCAGGCCGCGCCCGGGATCGCAGCCGGGGCCGTGCTGGTGCTGCTCACCACGATGAAGGAGCTCCCGGTGACCCTGCTGCTGCACCCGACCGGCACCGAGACGCTGGCCACGGCGCTGTGGGACCACATGCTCGTCTCCGACCGTGCCGGCGCCGCCCCGTACGCCGCGCTCATCGTGCTGGGCGCCGCGCTGCCCGCCGTCCTGCTGGGCAGGATGGGTCGCCTGGGTGGCCGACCCGCCCCGCCGGTCCGCGCGGCCGACGCGCTCGTCCTCGAAGGGAGCCGACCATGACCGCGGTCCTCGACGCCGCCGCCCCCGCGCGCCCCCTGGCCGCGGTCCCCGCCCTGCGGCTCCGCGGCCTGTTCCGCGCGTTCGGCGCCACGCCGGTGCTGGCCGGCGTGGACCTCGACGTGCCGCAGGGCGGCGTGGTCGCCCTCGTCGGGCCCTCGGGGTGCGGCAAGACCACCCTCGTGCGCCTGGTGGCGGGCTTCGACGCCCCCGATGCCGGGGTGATCGCCCTCGCCGGTCGCGAGGTCGTCGGTCCGCGGGGCACCGTGGTGCCGGAGCGCCGGCGGGTCGGCGTCGTGCCCCAGGAGGGGGCGCTGTTCAGCCATCTGGACGTCGCCGGCAACGTGGGCTTCGGGCTGGCCCGGCGCGGCCGGACCGGCGAGGGCCGCACCCGGGTGGCGCACCTGCTCGACCTCGTGGACCTGGCCGGCCTCGGCGGCCGGCGGCCGGACCAGCTCTCGGGCGGCCAGCAGCAGCGCGTCGCGGTCGCCCGCGCCCTCGCGCCGGCCCCGGACCTCGTGCTGCTCGACGAGCCGTTCTCGGCGCTGGACGCCTCGCTGCGGGTGAGCGTGCGCGACGCGGTGATGGCCGCGCTGCGCGCCGAGGCCGCCTCGGTCCTGCTGGTCACCCACGACCAGGACGAGGCACTGGGGGTGGCCGACCTCGTGGCCGTCATGCTCGACGGACGCATCGCGCAGGTGGGCACCCCCGCCGACGTGTACGCCCGGCCGGTCTCTGCCGCGGTCGCCCGCTTCCTGGGCGAGGCCGTGCTGCTGCCCGGGCTGGCCGACGGCGTGGTCGTGCGGTGCGCGCTGGGCATCCTGCCCCTGGCGTCGCCGGCCCACGGCTCGGTGACCGTGCTGCTGCGCCCCGAGCAGCTGGCGCTCGCGCCGTCGGACGGGTCGACGCCGTCGGCCGGTCCCGTCGCCGGTCCCGTCGCCGGTCCCGTCGCCACGACCGACGCCGCGACCGACGCCGCGATCGCCGCGGTCCAGGCCGGTGTCCCCGTCCATGCCGGCGTCGAGGCCGTCGCCTTCCACGGGCACGACGCCCTGGTCAGCCTGCGCGCGGCCGACGGGCTGCCACTGCAGGCCCGCTCCCTGGCCGGCTGGCTGCCACGGCCCGGCGATCGGGTGGCCGTCCGCGTGCGGGGGAGCGCCTGGCCCCTGCCCGCCTGATCCCGGCGCCCGCGCCCGGCCACGTCGCGCCCGGCCACGTCGCGCCCGGCCACGTCGCGCCCGGCCACGTCGCGCCCGTTCCCTGCGTACCATCCCTGCCATGTCCGACGACGCCCTGGCTGACGCCATCGTGGCGCTGCGCGCCCGCCACCCCGAGGCCGACGACCTCGACGCCCGTGCCCTCGCCCGGCTCGGCGAGGTGCTCGCCGACCCCTCCGGGACCGCGTGGATGGAGTCCGCCGGCCTGCTCGACGGCGACTCGTGCGGCTATCCCGTCGAGGGGGGCTTCTACGACGTGAAGTCCGACCTGGCGGCCGCGGGCGAGCTCGACGAGACCGCGCGCTCCGGGGTGCTGGACCGCGTGCGCCAGGCGTGGGCCGACGACTACGTGCTCACCGGCCGTGCCCGTCTCGACCGTCCCTGGCGATCCCTGGCCTGATGGGTGGGGTCCGGCTGCGGCCCATGGCCGCCGGGGACGTCGACGCCGCCCTGGACGTCCTCGCCGAGGTCGCTGCGGAGCGCCGCTGGCTCGGCACCGAGGCCGGCTTCGACCGGGCTGAGCGCCGGGAGCGGTTCCTGGCCGGCCTCGAGGACCCGGCCGCGACCACCCTGCTCGTGGAGGAGCCGGTCAGTGGGCGCATCCTCGGGTCCGGCCGGGTGCACGTCGCGCGCTACGGGGTGGCCGGCCTCGGGATGGTGCTGCGCGGGGAGGCGCGGGGGCGGCGGATCGGCGGCATGCTGCTCGACGGCCTGGTCGACACGGCCCGTGCGCTCGGCGCCCACAAGGTGGAGCTGCAGGTGTGGCCGCACAACGAGCCGGCGATCCGGCTCTACCTGTCCCGCGGCTTCGTCGTCGAGGGCCGGATCCGCCGACACTACCGCCGGGCGAACGGGCAGCACTGGGACGCCATCCTCATGGGCCTGCTGCTCGAGGGGGCGCTGCGCGACGAGGAGCCGACCACGCCCGACGGCGTGCCCCTGCCGGACGCGGCGGTCCTGCCCACCACGCTCGCCCTGCGCTGACCGACGGACGGGGTTCGACGCCCGGGGGTCCGGCGCGCGGGGTCCGCCCGGCGGGGCCCGCCGGATGGGTCCGACGGGTAGCCTCACGCCCGTGCTGATCCGCGAGTTCCGCGAGGCCGACCGTGGCGCCGTGATCGCCATGTGGCACCGGGCCGGGCTGGTGCGGCCCTGGAACGACCCCGAACGGGACATCGACCGCAAGCTCGCCGACTCGCCCTGGGGGCTGCTCGTGGGCGAGGTGGACGGCGCGGTGGTCGCCTCGATGATGGTCGGCTACGACGGGCACCGGGGCTCGGTCTTCTACCTCGCCGTCGACACCGGCCATCGCGGCCGGGGCCATGGGACGGTGCTCATGGCGCACGCCGAGGCGCTCCTGCTGTCCCGCGGCTGCCCGAAGCTCAACGTCTCCGTGCGCGCGGACAACGTCGACGTGATCGGCTTCTACGAGGCCCGTGGCTACCGGCACGAGGGGAGCGACCATGCGGTCACCCTCGGCCGCCGGCTCATCGAGGACGGCCCCCAGCCCTGAGCGGAGCGGTCGGGGGCGAGGACCACGGCGCTCAGCCCGCCATGCTGGACCGGAACCGGCGCAGCCGCAGGCTGTTGGTGACGACGAACACCGACGAGAACGCCATCGCGGCCCCGGCGAGGAACGGGTTCAGCAGCCCGGCGATGGCCGCTGGGATCGCCGCGACGTTGTACGCGAAGGCCCAGAACAGGTTGCCCTGGATCGTGCGCAGCGTGCGTCGCGACAGCCGGATGGCATCGACGGTGGCGCGCGGGTCGCCGCCGACGAGCGTCAGGTCCGCCGCGGCGATCGCGACGTCGGTGCCGGTGCCCATCGCGATGCCGAGGTCGGCCTGCGCGAGGGCGGCCGCGTCGTTCACCCCGTCGCCCACCATGGCCACGACGCGGCCCTGCTCCTGCAGGTCTCGCACGGCGTCCACCTTGCCCGCCGGGAGCACCCCGGCCACGACCTGGTCGATCCCGAGGTCGTCGCCGACCGCCCGGGCGGCGCGGACGTTGTCGCCGGTGAGCAGCACGGGGGTCAGGCCCAGCCCGCGCAGGCGGCTGATCGCCTCGGGTGCCGTCGGCTTCACGGTGTCGGCCACCTCGACGATGCCGTGGACCGCGCCGTCCCAGGCCACGGCCACCGCCGTCCGCCCGGCCGACTCGGCCTGCTGCACGCGCACGCCCAGGTCCTCGGGCATCGGCAGCGCCCACTGCTCGGAGAGCCAGCTGGGCCGCCCTGCGGCCACGTGCCGGCCGGCCAGGACGCCTTCCACGCCGAGCCCGGCGGTGGCCCGGAACTCGTCGACCGGGACCGGCCCGCCGGTGCGGCCCGGCATCCGCGCCGTCGGGTGCGCCGTCGGGTGCGCCACCGCCTCGGCCCGCTGCCCGGCCGCCGCTGCGGCGATCGCCCGGCCGATCGGGTGCTCCGAGTGCTCCTCGACCGCGCCGGCCACCGCGAGCACCTCGTCCCGGTCGGCGCCGGCCGTCGCGTGCACCTCGACCACCTGCATGCGGCCCTCGGTCAGGGTCCCGGTCTTGTCCAGCACGATCGTGTCCACGCGCCGGGTGGACTCCAGCACCTCCGGCCCGCGGATGAGGATGCCGAGCTGGGCGCCGCGACCGGTGCCGACCAGCAGCGCGGTCGGCGTCGCCAGTCCCAGGGCGCACGGGCAGGCGATGATGAGCACCGCGACCGCCGCGGTGAACGCCGACTGCGCGTCGTGCCCGGTGGCCAGCCATCCGAGCAGCGTCAGCAGGCTGAGCACGAGCACGATCGGGACGAACACCGACGAGACCCGGTCAGCCAGGCGCTGCACGGGGGCCTTGCCGGACTGGGCCTGCTCGACGAGCCGTGCCATCTGGGCCAGCTGGGTGTCGGCGCCGACCCGCGTCGCCCGGACGAGCAGCCGCCCACCGGCGTTGATGGTGGCGCCCACCACGGTGTCGCCCGGACCGACCTCGACGGGCACCGGCTCGCCGGTGAGCATCGAGGCGTCGACGGCCGAGGTGCCCTCCTCGACGACACCATCGGTCGCCACCTTCTCGCCGGGGCGCACCACGAAGCGGTCGCCGACGACGAGCTCGTCGATGGGGACCCGGACCTCCCGGGGCCCGGAGCCGTCGTCCCGCAGCACGCCGGCGTCCTTGGCCCCCATCGACAGCAGCGCCCGCAGTGCCTCGCCGGAGCGGTGCTTGGCCCGCGCCTCGAGGTAGCGGCCGAGCAGCAGGAACGTGGTGACCGCCGCCGCGGTCTCCAGGTAGATGTGCGGCATGCCGTCGTCGGCCGGGGCCAGCACCGACCCGGTCATCGTCATGCCCGTGATGCCCGCACCCCCGAGGAAGAGCGCCCACAGCGACCACAGGTAGGCCGCCGTGACGCCGACGCTGATGAGCGTGTCCATCGTGGCCGCGCCGTGCCTGGCGTTCACGACTGCGGCGCGGTGGAACGGCCAGGCGCCCCAGGCGTAGACGGGGGAGGCCAGCGTGAGCGTCGCCCACTGCCAGTACGTGAACTGCAGCGCGGGCACCATCGACAGCAGGACGACCGGGATGGTCAGCGCGGCGCTGATCACCAGCCGCTGGCGCAGGGCGGCCATCTCGGCGAGGTGGCGGGCCTCGCCGGGCGGAAGGGCCCGGCCCTCGTCGGGCTCCTCGACCGGGGGGGCGGGCAGGGTGGCCGTGTACCCGGTCGCCTCGACGGTGGCGATCGCCTCGCCCACGTCCAGCCCGTCGGGCAGCAGCACCCGGGCACGCTCGGTCGCGTAGTTCACGCTGGCCTCGACGCCGGGCATGCGGTTCAGCTTCTTCTCGATCCGCGCAGCGCACGAGGCGCACGTCATCCCGCCGATCTCCAGCTCGATGGCGCGACGGGCATCGGGCAGCCCGAGGTCGGTGGTCATGAGCGCACCAGCCGCGCGATCGCCGCGGAGGCCTCGGCCATCTTCGCGTCGGCCACGTCGCCACCCTCGGCCACGGCGTGGGCCACGCAGTGCGAGAGGTGGTCGTCGAGCAGGCGCAGGGCCACGGACTCCAGGGCGCGCGTGGTCGCCGACACCTGGGTGAGCACGTCGATGCAGTACTGGTCGGACTCGACCATGCGCTGCAGGCCACGCACCTGGCCCTCGATGCGCCGCAGCCGCCGCAGGACGTCCTGCTTGTCCTCGGAGTACCCGGGGTGGGTATCGATCATGCGAAGAAGATACCCCCTAGGGGTACTAGCGACAAGGGGTGGCCCCGGTGCGGCGCTCAGCGGTGGTCGCCGTCCCGGTGGGGACGGGGTCAGCGGACCTCCACCCGCGCCCAGGCCGGCAGCTCGCGCAACGACTCGAGCGGCGAGGGCCAGGGCCACCGCGGCGGCTGCGCCGGCTCGGCGGCGCGCCCCCGGCAGGACCGCGCCCCCTCGGTGCGGGCCGCCCCGGGGCCAGCCCCCTCGGTGGGGGTCGCCCCGGGCGATGCCGGGGCGGGGGCTGCCGGCGCGGGGGCTGGCGCTGGGGCTGCCGGTGGGGAGCAGTCGAGCTGGACCGTCGCCTCCATCCGGTCGCCGGGGCCCAGCAGGATCGCGCCGTCGGGGGCGACTCCGCTGCTGCCCACCCACACGTCCGGCCGGCAGTCCCGGGTGGTCGTGCTGCTCAGGATGACCAGGTCGTAGCGCCCTGGGGGGACCGGTCCCAGCAGCCGGCGGGTCGGGTCCACCGGATCGCGGGCCCCGAAGTTCCTCCGAGGCCCGAAGCCGCCGGCGTCCGGCGCCCCCTGGGCGGGGCGCAGCTGCACGACCACGTCGGGCAGCGGGCGGTCGCCGTCGAGCACCCGCAGCCGGACCTCGGCCCCGCGCGGCAGCGTGAGGTCGACACGCTCGAGCGCCTCGCCGGCGGCGAGCCCCGCTCGTCGGTGGGCACGGCCACCGGGCACCCGATCACGCAGCCGCGCACCCCGACCAGCGCCCCGGCCACGGGGCTGCCCGCGTCGTCGCGCACCGTGCCGCGCACCTCGGCACCCCGCTCGAGACGGATGGTGACGTCGTCGGTCGCCGCCCGGCCGTCGATCGCCAGGACGGCGCGCTGCCCCTCGGCGGTCCAGAACCACGGACCCAGGTAGGGACTCGTCCCCGGCAGCCGGACCGCGAGCCGCAGCGGGCGCGGGGGCAGCCCCGTGATGAGGAACCCCCCATCGCCCGTGCCCTCGGCCGCGCCGACCTCCTCGACCATCCAGCCGGCCCGCGCCGTGGCCCTGACGACGGCGCCCGGCACCGGAGCGCCGGTGTCGGCGTCCACGACCTGTCCCGCGACCGTCCCGCCCCGCGGCAGGTCGAGATCGGCGAGCACCGGGCCATGCGCCACCCGGAGGACCCCGGCCTCGGCGCGGGTGTGGGCGCGGGGCCAGGACGTGTCGACCAGGCCGCTGCCCGGCGGTGCCTCGGCACGCAGCTGGGCGGCCGTCGGCGGCAGCTGGCCGAACCGGTACCGGCCGAGGCCGTCGGTGCGCGTCACCAGCGGGGGCAGCGGCGCTGCTCCCTCGGCCGTGGCGACCGGGACCAGGCGAACCGTGGCGAACGGCAACGGGCGACCCTCGCCGGTGACCGTGCCGGTGACCGTGCCGGTGCCGCTGGGCGTGGTCCCGGGCATCCCGGGGGCGTGCGTGGGCCCGGGGCGTTCGCGAGGGCCGCGACGGCCGGCCCGACCCCTGCGGCGGCCGGGAGCAGGACCGCCAGGGGGAGCAGGACCACCGTCAGGGGGACCGCCAGGCCGATTGCCAGCCCACGTCCGCGCGGAGTGGCGAGGGGCAGCGGCAGGCGGCCGCCGACGGCGGGAGCCGGGGCCAGCCCGGATCCGGGGCGCCGCGCGGCAGGCGGGTGCGGG
>JALOLH010000108.1 GCA_025456065.1 Candidatus Nanopelagicales bacterium
GGGCGCGGCGTGCCTGACGCCGACCTGCTCGCCGGGGCCCGGGCGATCGCCGTCGTCCGCGCGAACGGCCTGGGCGACCTCGTCGTCGCCGAGCCGGCCCTGGCCGCCCTGCGTGCCGCCGCGCCGCGGGCCCACCTCGTGCTCATCGGCAGCCCGCTGCACGTGGCCGTGCTCGCCGGCCGGCCCGGCCCCGTGGACGAGGTGGTGCTCGCACCGGCAGTCCGCGGGGTCCGCCAGCCCACCGCCGAGGCCCCCGAGGACCCCGCCGCCACCGCGGCGTTCCTCGCCGCCATGCGGACCCGCCGCTTCGACGTCGCCTTCCAGCTGCACGGCGGCGGCCGGTACAGCAACCCGTTCACCAGCGCGCTGGGCGCCACCACGACCGTCGGGATGCGGGACCGCGACGCGCCCCCGCTGGACCGCACGATCCGCTACGAGTACTGGCAGCCCGAGGTGGCCCGCTACCTCGAGGTGGTGGCCCTCGCCGGTGCGCCGCCGGTGCGCCTGCACCCCGAGCTCGCCGTCACACCGGCCGACCGCGCGTCGGCCGCCCGGGCCCGCGCCGCCGCCGGGCTGGACCCGGCCCGGCCCTGGGTCGTGGTGCACCCGGGAGCCACGGACCCGCGCCGGCGCTGGCCGCCCGAGCGGTTCGCCGCGGTGGCCCGCGCCCTGCTGGCCGAGCAGGCGCAGGTGCTGGTCGTCGGCACGCCGGACGAGGGCCCGATCGCCGCGGCGGTCGTGGCGCACGCCCCCGGCGCCGTCGACCTCGCCGGCCGGCTCGGCCTGCCCGCGCTCGTCGGGCTGCTCGCCGACGCGGCGCTCCTGGTCGGCAACGACTCTGGTCCCCGGCACCTGGCCGACGCGCTGGGCACACCGACGGTCTCGGTCTACTGGTGCGGCAACGCCCTCAACGCCGGACCCATCACGCGCGACCGGCACCGGCTGCACATCGGCTGGACCCTGCACTGTCCGGTCTGCGCGGCGCCGGCCGTCGGCGGGCGCGTGCCGGGACCCTGCCAGCACGAGGCCAGCTACGTCGCCGACGTCGCCGTCGACGATGTGTGCGACAGCGCCCGCGCGGTCTACGCTGGGCGGGTCGCGGGACGGGGAGGGTGACGACAGGAGGGGCGCCACGTGGATGGCAGTGACCTCCGCGGGCGAGCGGGGCCGGCTGGTGAGGTCGGCCTGGCGGACACCATCGCGGCGTTGCGCGACGAGATCCGCGGCCTGCGCTCGGCGGCGCGCATGCGCGCCGTGATCGAGCAGGCCAAGGGCGTGCTGGTGGAGCGCCACCGCATCTCGCTGGACGAGGCGTTCGGCCGCCTGCGGACCATGTCCCAGGAGCACAACGTCCGCCTCGTCGAGGTCGCCGCGACAGTGGTCGGCGTGGCCGTGCCCACCGGGGACGAGGACCTGCCGGCCGACCTGCCCGAGGACGTCCTGCGCGGGCGGATCCCCGCGTCCCCGGCCGCCTCCCGCAGCTGGCGCTCGCTGCAGGAGCAGCCCGAGGTGCGGGCCGGGGTGATGGCCGCCCTGGTCGACTCGGTCGCCGGGGCGACCAGCCACGGCGACGAGGCCGCCCAGCTGCTGGCCGACCTGCTCGCCCCCTACGAGGTCGCCGCCGTCGCGCTGTACCGCACGGCCGCGGACGAGTCGCTGCGGCTCGTCGGCCAGCACGGCATCCCCGGGGACGTGATCAGCCCGTGGCGGAGCATCCCGCCCTCGCGCGACATCCCGTACGTCGCCGCGCTGCTGGACCGCCGGACCTTCCTGTGGGGAACCCGGGAGGAGCGGCTCGAGGACTTCCCCGGGCTGCGTGGCACGACCACCCGGAGCGGCTTCGAGGCCACGGGGACGATCCCGGTGACGGACAGCGGGACCCCCCTGGGCGTGGTGGGGCTCATGTGGAACGACCCCCAGGTGTTCGACGAGGAGCGCCGCACGGCGATCGTGCGCACGGTCGAGCGCGTCACGCCGATGCTGCTGCGCAACGTCGCGGCCGCCGACCCCGAGCTCGACTGGCTCAACACGCTGCTCCGCCTGCACCTGGACCCGTGGCTGCTGCTGGAGACCGTCGCCGGTGCCGACGGGATGATCCGCGACTTCGTCGTACAGGACGCCGCCTCCACCGTCGAGGACGGGCCCGCCTGGGTGGGCCGGCGGCTGCTGGAGCTGTGGCCGTCGCTGACCCAGGAGGGCGTCAGCCGGGCGCTGGCCGGCCTGGCCCGGTCGGGCGGCTCGTGGACGATGACGGTGGCGACGCCCTCGGACGCGCCCTGGGGCATCCCCGGCAGCCGGGTCCGCGCGGTCCGGCTGGGCCGGCGGATCGTGGTGGTCTGGCGGCCGGGCCGGCTGGCCGACCGGCGCTCAGGCGGCAGCGAGCCGCACCAGGGCGAGGGTGGCCTGGCCGTGCAGGCGTGAGGCGGGCTGGACGGACTCGAGCGTGCGCTGGGCCAGGCCCGACAGGGGCTGGTGGCGCAGCGCGACCGCCGTGGACCGCAGCAGTGCCAGCCCCTCGACGACGTCGTCGCCGCTGTCGACGACCCCGTCGGTGTAGAGCACGAGGGTGTCGCCGGACTCCATGATCGTGGACACGACGCCACGTGATCCGGCCCGCTGCTCCCCGATCGCGCCACCGGCCGCCTCGAGCCACTCGGTCGTGCCGTTCGCGCGGACCAGCAGGGGCGGGGGGTGCCCGCCCATGGCCGCCTGCAGGTGTCCCGTGGCCGTGTCCAGGACCAGCCCGGCCACCGTCGCCGCCGGGCGGGCCGCGTCGCCGGTGAGGCTCTCGGCGGTCCGCGCGATCATCTCGGCGAGGGGAGCGCCCGCGGCGATGTGGGCACGGCAGACGTAGCTGACCTTCCAGGCGTCGCGCAGCGAGGCCAGCCCCTCCCCGGAGGCGTCCACCATCAGCAGCAGGACGCGCTGGTCGGGCAGCTCGCTGACGTCGACCAGGTCGCCGCCAAGGTGGTGCGGCCCGGCCCCGTCCGCGCTCCAGACGTCGGTCGCGACCCCGGGCACGGCACTCAGCGGCGCGACGGCGGGGGCGCCGAGGGCGTGCATCAGCGCGAGCCGCTCGGTGCTGCGGGCCGCCTCCTCGAGCAGGACCCGCCGGTCCTCCTCGGCGGTGACCCGGGCGGTCACGTCGCGCAGCACCACCACGATGCCCCCGTCGAAGGCGCTGCCCTGGGTGTAGGCCACGGGCACCTGGCGCCCGGCCACCGTGATGCACTCGCCGTCCACCGGCACCTCGCCCGGACCACGGCCGGGCCGCCCGTCCAGCGGGCACTCACCCGGGCAGGGGGAGCCGTCGGCGAGCACGTGCCCGAGCAGGGGGTGCAGCGGCTGTCCGAGCGCCGCCGTGGGGACCAGCCGGAGCAGCCCCCCGTTGCTCTTGACCAGCCGGCCCTGCTCGTCCAGGAGCAGCACGGCGTCCGGGATCCCCGCGAGGATCGCCGCCTCGGTGCGGGAGAGCTCCCCGATGCGCCTGACCCGGCGCTCGAGGAAGACCGAGCCGGTGACCGCGAACGCGCAGGCGAGGACGACGTTGACCACCCGGATGCGCATGTCGGCCCAGTCGCCCTGGACCGCCAGGACCAGGGAGGTGAGGATCGCCACGCCCGCGAGGGCTGCGACCGCGCGGGGCCGCAGGAACAGGGCCGAGCCCACCACCAGCACGCCCAAGGAGGGGATGAGGATGTTGCTGACCCGCCAGGCGCCGATGCCGACGAGCACGAGCAGCACGAGGGGCAGGGTGATCTCCCACCACCGAGGCCCCCGGGAGGTGCTCGGATCCACGCATCCTCCTTCGACTCCGGCCCGAGGCTACTCCCAATCGGCAGGGCGGTCAGTCGGTGATCGCCCCCGCAGCAGCGCCCCGGCCGGTGTCGGCCCCGGGCCCGGGTCACCGACGCCGCCCGGCAGCCCCGCTGCACCGTATGCACGGGCACCCACGGGGTACCCGGCGCCCATGAGCGAGCAGCCCGAGCAGACCAGGACGCCGCAGTCGATCCCGTACCCCGGCGACGAGTCGGACATGGCCGAGCAGCCCCGCGACGAGATGCGCGACTACCGCGGCAGCGGCCAGCTGGAGGGCCGGGTGGCGCTGGTCACCGGTGGCGACTCGGGCATCGGCCGCGCCGTCGCCGTGGCGTTCGCCAAGGAGGGGGCGGACGTCGCGATCGCGTACCTGAGCGAGCACGACGACGCCGAGCGGACCGGCGCCCTCGTCCGCGAGGCGGGCCGGCGGTGCGTCGCCTTCCCGGGTGACCTCGCCGATCCGCAGCATCTCACCTTCCTCGCGCAGCGCACCGTCGAGGAGTACGGCCGGGTCGACGTGCTGGTGAACAACGCGGCGTTCCAGCAGCCGGTGGAGCAGCCCGAGGACGTCACCCGCGAGCAGTGGCGGCACACCTTCGCGGTGAACGTCGAGAGCGCGTTCTTCCTGACCCAGGCGCTCCTGCCGCACATGCCCGAGGGCTCGTCGATCATCAACACGGCCTCGATCACGGGGCTGCGCGGCAGCGGCGGGCTGCTCGACTACTCGGCCACGAAGGGTGCGCTCATCGCGCTGACGTACGCGCTGTCGCAGGCGCTCACCGAGCGTGGCATCCGGGTGAACGCGGTGGCCCCGGGGCCGGTGTGGACCCCGCTCATCCCCGCGACGTTCGACGAGGAGAAGACCTCGAAGTTCGGCGGCGACGTGCCCTACGGCCGACCGGCCGAGCCCGACGAGATCGCGCCGTCGTACGTCTTCTTCGCCAGCAACCAGATGTCGTCGTACTACTCGGGCGAGGTGCTGGCGCCGGTGGGCGGCCAGACGATGCCCGGGTGACCCTGGCCGTATCCCGATTCGGGAATCGTGGTTCCGGTCACATCGTTCCGCCGACGGGCTGCTGACGGTATGGCCACATGGGGCGGGGGTACCGGGAACTCCAGGCGCCGCGGACGCGACGGGCGCCATCCTCCCAACCGAAGGAGACGAGCATGGAACGGCTGGACAGCAGCCAGAACACCCCGCAGGAGGTCGAGGTCGTGGAGGTCGTCGACCTCACCGAGCCGAGCGCGACCGTGGACGTCACCGACGCCACCATGTCCGGCCGGTCGACCACCGGCCAGGGCGACAGCGGCATGGACCAGGCCAAGGAGCGGGCCAAGGGCACCGCGGCCGAGGCCAAGGACCAGGCCAAGGGCGTGGCCCAGGAGGCCAAGGAGCAGGCCAAGGGCGTGACCCAGGAGGCCAAGGGGCAGGTCCGCTCGGTGGCGCAGACCGCCGGGCAGCAGACCCGCGGGCTGCTCTCGGGGGTGGGCCACGAGGTGTCCTCGGAGGTCGAGTCCCAGAAGGGTCGGCTCGCCCAGATGCTGCGCGAGCTCAGCGACGAGCTCGAGCAGGCGGCCGGCCGCACCGAGGGTGCTGACGGCCGCGTGGCGACGTTCGCCGGCGAGGCCGCGACCCGCACCCGGGAGGCCTCGTCCTGGATCGAGTCGCACCAGGCCCGTGACCTGGTGGACTCCGTGAGCGACTTCGCCCGCCGACGCCCGATGCTGTTCATCGCCGGCAGCGCCATCGCGGGCCTGGTCGTCGGCCGCCTCACGCGCGGCATGGTGGACGCGGCGCGCGACCAGGGCGACGGCCAGCAGGCCAGGGGCAGCACCGGCACCGGGTACGCCGCGGGCTACGCCACCGGCAGCGACTACGGAGCCGGCACGGCCGGCGAGGCCCCGGTCAGCGGCTACGGGTACTCGGTGCCCGCCGGCAGCACGGGTGCCGGCACGCTCGGCACCGCCGGCACCGAGCCGTTCGGCAGCGAGCCG
>JALOLH010000052.1 GCA_025456065.1 Candidatus Nanopelagicales bacterium
GACCGGCTGGTCGGGCTCATGGCCCGCGGCGTGGTCCGGGTGCGGCCCGACGACGTGGACCGCCCCGACGAGGTGGCGGCCATGCTCGAGCACTTCGAGGCGGCCGGTCCCGCCCCGCAGCCGGACCCCGAGCCGGTCCCGCTGCTGGCCGTCGTCGACGAGGGGGAGGAGCCGGGCGAGCCGGCGGACCCGGTGGAGCTGTGGGCGGCCCCGGGTGCTGACGACCCGCCAGCGGCCGCGGGCGTCGAGTCGCTCGAGGTCGGGACGGGGGCTGCGGCGGCGGCCGTGCCGGCAGCCGGGGACCCGAGCCCGGAGTCGGACGTCGCGCTCGCGGCGCCGGCGGACGCCGTCGAGCCGGCCGGACTCGTCGAGCCGCTCGGGGTCGAGGCGTTCGGCGTCGTGGAGCCGGTCGGGGTCGAGGCGTTCGGGGCCGCCGGGTTGGACACGGTCGTGCCGTTCGACGCACCGGGCGGGTTCGACGAGGGCGCGGCGTCAGCCGAGCCGCTCGCGTCGGACGAGGCGTTCGGTCCCGTCGAGTCGGTGGGGCTCGTCGGCGCCGTCGAGTCCGTCGAGGTCGTGGGGTTCGCCGAGCCGGTCGGTCCCCTCGAGGCCGCGGGGTTCGCCGAGCCGGTCGGTCCCCTCGAGGCCGCGGGGTTCGCCGAGCCCGTGGGGTTCGCCGACGCGTTCGGTCCCGTCGAGCCCGTGGGGCTCGCCGAGCCGGTGGGGTTCCCCGACGCGGTCGCGCCCGTCGCGCCACCCCCGGACGGCGTGCCGGTCGCCCCGGCGGTGGAGTGGTCGCCCTGGGCCCAGGCGCTGGGCCTGGGTGCCCCCGCCCCCGAGGGCGAGCTCGTCGTCGACCCCCTCGCCGGGCCCGGGATCGCGGAGATGATCGCGGGCGCGCACGGCCTCAACGACGTCGAGCACGTGCTCGTCCCCCCGGTGCCCATGGCGCCGGAGGCCGCGGCGGTGCCGGAGCCCCGGTTCCCGGACGTGGCGGACTGGGCGGTCGACGCCGCCGGGCTGCCCGGCCACGACGTGGCGGAGACCCCGGTGCTGACCGCCGACGAGCCCGCCCAGGAGCCGGTGGCCGAGGACGCCCTGCAGTCGGCGCTGCTCGCCCCGCTGATGCCGGGCCTGCGGGGTCAGTGATGCTCGCGCCGCCGCACGCGGTGGCGCCGACCGGGTCGCACGTCCGACCGGCCGCGGGGGAGCGCGGGCCATGAAGCAGCTCGGGGACGTGCTGCTCGAGCGTGGGCTCGCGACGCCCGAGCAGGTCCGTGACGCCAGCGAGGAGCAGCGGCGCGTCGGGCGCAGCATGGGCCGGATCCTCGTCGACCGCGGGGTGCTCAGCGAGGCCGACCTCGTCGCCGCCCTGGCCGCCCAGATCGGCCTGGAGTACCTGGACCTCGCCGAGGCGGTGCTGGACCCCTCCGCGACGTCGCTCGTGCCCGGTGCCGTCTGCCGCCGGCACATGGTGGTGCCCGTCCGGTTCGAGGGCGGGCGGCTGGTCATCGCCATGGCGGACCCGGCGAACGTCATCGCCCTGGACGACCTGCGCACGCTGGCCAGGGTGGACCTGCGTCCGGTCGTGGCCACCCGCGGGGACGTGCTCGCGGCCATCGACCGCGCCTACCGGGCCGGCGACGAGCTCGACAGCCTCACCACCGCCCTGGACGCCGACGCCACCGACGCCGAGGACCTCTCCAAGGTCAAGGAGGTGGTCGAGGAGGCGCCCATCGTCAGGTTCGTGAACCTGCTCATCACGCAGGGGATCCAGGACGGGGCGTCGGACATCCACCTGGAGCCGACCGAGCACGACCTGCGCGTGCGCTTCCGCATCGACGGCGTGCTGCACGAGGTGATGCGCTCGCCGAGGTCGATCCAGTCCGGCGTGGTCAGCCGGTTGAAGATCATGAGCGACATCAACATCGCCGAGCGCCGGATCCCGCAGGACGGCCGGCTGAGCGTCAACGCCTTCGGCAAGAAGATCGACCTGCGCGTGGCGACGCTGCCCACGGTGTGGGGCGAGAAGGTCGTCATGCGGATCCTGGACAACGCCACCGCGATGCTCGACCTGAAGGACCTCGGCTTCAGCCAGGGCAACCTCGAGCGCTACCAGCAGAGCTTCACCAAGCCCTACGGCATGATCCTGGTGACCGGGCCGACCGGCTCCGGCAAGTCGACGACGCTCTACTCGACGCTGCACCGGATCAACCGTCCTGAGGTCAACATCATCACCGTCGAGGACCCGGTGGAGTACCGGCTCCCGGGCATCAACCAGGTGCAGACCAACACCCGCGCGGGGCTCACGTTCGCCGCGGCGCTGCGCTCGATCCTGCGCGCCGATCCTGACGTGGTCCTCATCGGCGAGATCCGCGACCACGAGACCGCGCTCATCGCGATCGAGGCCGCGCTCACCGGCCACCTCGTGCTCGCCACCCTGCACACGAACGACGCACCCTCAGCGGTGACCCGCCTGATCGAGATGGGGATCGAGCCGTTCCTGGTCGGCTCGGCGCTGGACTGCGTGCTGGCCCAGCGGCTGGCGCGGCGCCTGTGCGGCAAGTGCAAGGAGCTGTTCGAGCCGACCGCGGACATGCTGCTCGCCGCGCGGTTCCCCTGGGAGCCCGGCGAGCCGCTGCCGAGGCTGCACCGACCCGTGGGCTGCCCGGCGTGCGCGCGCACGGGGTACAAGGGGCGCCTGGCGCTGCACGAGGTGATGCGCGTGACCGAGGCGGTCGAGCGGCTGACCGTGGAACGCGCCTCGGCCTCGTCCATCGAACGGGTGGCGCACGGCGAGGGGATGGTCTCCCTGCGCCTGGACGGGATGGCGAAGGTGCTGGCCGGCGTCACGTCGCTGGACGAGATCCTGCGCGTCGTGGTCTGAGGCCCCGCTCAAGTCCGCCTCCCGCTCGCTCCGATGCTGGCACCAGAGGGTCTGTGCCCTCGGCTGCTGCGTCGACGTGCGGAGGGATCATGGACGAGGTCGTGCCCGGCTTGGCCCCCGAGGTCGGTGCAGCCGCCGTGCCGGTCGCGCCGGTCACCCCGTCGGCGGCCATGGCCGCGGACCCGCGGTGGGCACAGCTCGCTCCCCCCAACGCGTTCGGGACGGCCGGTCCCGCGGGCGCGGCCCTCGCGGCCGGAGCGCCAGCGGGTGCGGCCTTCGCGGCCGCCGGAGCGCCTCCTGCTGCCGGGTTCCCGGCCGCCCCCGTCGCACCCCCGCAGGCCGGCCAGCCGGCAGGCCCTGCCGCGCCCATGGCACCCCCGGTGACCCCGGGGATGGCGTACGGCTCGGTCACGCCGCCGGCTCCCGCCGCGCCTGCGCCGGGCATGGGAGCAGCCGTGCCGGCACCTCCGATGGCGCCTGCCGTCCCGCGGACGGTCCCCGAGCTGGCGCCGGACACGCACGGCCCCGACTTCGGGCTGGCGCCGGACCCGGTCGGCACCCTGCCCAGCGTCGAGGTGCGCCTGTCGGAGTCGCGCGAGACCGACTACGCCCGCCTGACCACCGAGGACGAGATCCGCCGTGACGACTTCTCCCTGGCCGAGGCGCTCATCACGCTGCTGGAGATGCGCGGATCGGACCTGCACCTTGCCGCGGGTGCGCCGCCGACCGTGCGTGTCGACGCAGCAGCGGGAGCGCTTCGAGGAGGCCCTCGAGCTGGACTTCTCCTATGCGCTGCCGAACGTGGCGCGGTTCCGCGTGAACCTCTACAAGCAGCGCGACTCCCTGGGCGCGGCGTTCCGCGTGATCCCCTACGAGATCAAGAGCATCGAGGCGCTCGGGATGCCGGCGGTGCTGAACAACTTCGCGTCCCTGCCCCGCGGCTTCGTGCTGGTCACCGGGCCGACGGGCTCGGGCAAGTCGACGACCCTGGCGGCCCTGGTGGACCTGGCCAACCGCACCCGCGACGAGCACATCATGACCGTCGAGGACCCGATCGAGTTCCTCCACGAGCACAAGCGCTGCCTGGTGAACCAGCGCGAGGTCGGCCAGGACACGTTCTCGTTCGCCAACGCCCTCAAGCACGTGCTGCGCCAGGATCCCGACATCATCCTCGTCGGCGAGATGCGCGACCTCGAGACGATCCAGGTGGCGCTCACCGCCGCCGAGACCGGCCACCTCGTCTTCGCGACCCTGCACACGCAGGACGCCGCCCAGACGGTCGACCGGGTCATCGACGTCTTCCCGCCCAGCCAGCAGCAGCAGATCCGCCAGCAGCTCGCCGGCACCCTGCAGGGGATCGTCTGCCAGACGCTGTGCAAGACCACCGACGGCCGCGGGCGCGTGGCGGGCACCGAGGTGCTGGTCGCGACGCCCGCGATCCGCAACCTGATCCGCGAGGGCAAGACCCACCAGATCTACTCGGCGCTGCAGGCCGGCGCCCAGCACGGGATGCACACGCTCGACCAGCACCTCGCCGAGCTGGTGAGGACCGGGCGGATCAGCTACGAGACCGGGCTCGAGAAGTGCCACCACGTCGAGGACTACACCCGGCTGGCCGGGCGCGGGTGAGGGGGCGGTCGTGACCAAGACGCTGGAGTACGACTACGCGGTCCGCGACCGCACGGGTGGACTCGTCAAGGGCCGGCTGCGCGCGGACTCCCCGGCGACGGTGGCGACGAAGCTGACGAGCATGGGCTACGCCCCGGTCTCGATCAGGGCGGCCAACTCCGGCATGCGCAAGGAGCTGCGCATCCCGGGCTTCGGCAACAAGGTCGGCCTGAAGGACCTCGCGGTGATGTCGCGGCAGTTCGCGACCATGATCAACTCCGGCCTGTCGCTGCTGCGCGCGCTGACGATCCTCGAGGAGCAGACCGAGTGCAAGCCGCTGGCCCGCGTGCTCTCGCAGGTCCGCTCGGAGGTGGAGGGCGGCCGGGCGCTGTCCGTGGCGCTGGGCGCCCATCCCACGGTGTTCCCGCCGCTCATGGTGAACATGTGCCGGGCCGGCGAGGTCGGCGGCTTCCTGGACCAGTCGCTGCTGCAGGTCGCCGCCAACTACGAGGCCGAGGTCAAGCTGCGCGGCAAGGTGAAGTCGGCGATGACCTACCCCGTGGTCGTGGCCGTGATGGCGGTGCTGGGCGTCGGCGCCATGCTGCTGTTCATCGTGCCGACGTTCGCGCAGATGTTCGCGTCGCTGGGCGGCACGCTGCCCGCCCCCACGCGGGTGCTGATGATCCTGTCCACGCTGCTGAAGAACTCGATCCTCTACGTCGTGGTCGGACTCGTGGCGCTCGGGCTGCTGTGGCGCAAGTTCAAGCGGCACCCGAAGGTGCGCGACGTCGTCGACCCCATGAAGCTGCGCATGCCGGTCTTCGGCCCGCTGTTCCAGAAGATCGCGCTGTCCCGGTTCACCAGGAACCTGGGCACGATGATCCACTCCGGCGTGCCGATCCTGCAGGCCCTCGACATCGTCGCCGACACCAGCGGCAACGTCGTCGTCGGCCGCGCGGTGCGCGACGTGCAGGAGAGCGTGCGTCGGGGCGAGTCGCTGAGCCGGCCCCTGGAGGAGCACGCGGTGTTCCCGGCGATGGTCGTCCAGATGCTGTCCGTGGGTGAGGACACCGGGGCCCTCGACGAGATGCTGCACAAGATCAGCGAGTTCTACGACCAGGAGGTGGAGGCCACCACCGAGGCCCTCACCTCCCTCATCGAGCCCATCATGATCGCGGTCATGGGCACGGTGATCGGCGGCATGATCATCGCCCTGTACATGCCCATCTTCAAGGTGTTCGACCTCATCCAGTGAGGCGCTGCGGCGGGCGGCAGCGTGCTCGGGCAGGTGCCGCCCCGGGGGCTCAACCCGACGCCGCGCCGTGCCGATCGATGAGGAGGACCCGGAGGTCGGTCCGCCGTCGCACCCAGGGGGAGCCATGCGTCTCGTCGCCCGCCGTCCCGTCGTCCGCCAGCTCGCCGCTGCTGTGGCAGGCCTGCTCGTGGTCGCCGGGTCGACCGCCCCGGTGCTGGCGATCCCCGTGCCGGAGGTGAGTCCGGGCGACGGCAGCACGATCTCCGACGTGCCGGTGCTCGCATGGCCCGCCGTGGACCGCGCGCTCAGCTACAACGTCCAGGTGTCGGCCAACGACGCGTTCACCTCCACGGTCTACACCAAGACGGTCCATGCCAACGCCGCGACCCCGGAGGCGGACCTCCCGCCGGGCACGTACGCCTGGCGCTACCAGGCCAAGGGCATCGACGGCATCACCGGCGCCTGGTCGCAGCCGCTGCACTTCACGATGAGCCCCGACCGGGGGCCGACGCTGACCGGGCCTGCCGACGGCGCCGCACTGACCTACCCGGAGGCGCCGGTCCTGGCCTGGGAGCCGGTCGCGGGCGTGAAGACCTACCAGGTGCAGTGGGCCGACAACCCGGGCTTCACCGCGGCCAGGACCGTCACGACCGACAACGTGTCGTACGTGCCGACCACGCTGCTGCCCAACGACCCGCGCACCACCTACTCCTGGCGCGTCCGGGGCGTGACCACGACGGCCACCCCGTCCTACACGGAGTACTCCGAGGCGCGCCAGTTCACCATCGCCTGGTCGGATGCGGCCGCCCCCGTCCTGCGCACGCCCGACGACGGGGCCGTCGTGAACGAGCCTCGGTTCTCCTGGGACGCCGTGGCCGGAGCCACCCGCTACGAACTCGTGGTGGCGCTCGACGATGCGTTCACCAACCCGGTCGAGACCAAGGCGCTCTCCGGGACCAGCTACGTCCCCTCGACCACCTATGCCCAGCAGGCGCACTGGTGGCGGGTCCGGGCGCTGGACGCGAACGGCACCGCCTCCGGGTACTCCCAGCCGAGGAGCTTCACGCGCGCGTGGCTCACCCCGCAGGGTGCGGAGGCGCGGCCGGAGCGCGTCCGGGTCGACGGCCTGACGGGCTCCGCTGCGACCTGCGGCGGGCTGCCGTGCACGTCGGTGGTGACGCCCAGGAACAAGGTGCTCCTCACGTGGGATCCGGTGGTCGGGGCGTCGCACTACGAGGTGGACGTCAGCGTCGACCCCCACTTCCTGAGCACCGAGCACGAGGTGTGCAAGGTCGTGCGCAACTGGATGAGCACCGCCTGGGTGGGCTCCTCGGTCGACACGGCCGCGCTCAGCGACTGCAACTGGGTGGAACCGAAGGTCCCGGGCGCGCGGTGGTACCTGTTCACGACGGAGACCGACACCGTGTACGTGCGGGTGCGGGCCGTCGCCGCCTCGACCTCGTCGTCCGCGCCGATCTACTCAGCCTGGTCGAACATCACGACCACCACCCCCCAGCCGCTGCTCGAGCTGGTCGCCGCCCCGATCGACGAGTCGGGTGGGAGCGGTGACGTCACCAGCAGTGCGGCGGAACCGATCGCCCCCGCCTCGGGGTCCACCTCGGCGGACTTCCCGGTGCTGCGCTGGCGTGCCGTGCGGGGAGCCAGCGCGTACCTCGTCCGGATCGCCAGGGACGAGCGGTTCACCAACCCGGCCCTCACCGCGCTCGCGACGGACGCCCAGTACTACGTGACCGTGGGGACGTCGTTCGTCCCCCCCGCGTCGTTCAAGGACAACACCGCGGGCCAGGCCTACTACTGGCACGTCCTGCCATGCGCGTACTACAGCACCTGGAAGGACAAGGACTGCACGGTGGGCAACGAGGTCGCCCTCAACGCCCCGCAGACCTACGTGCGGTCGTTCCGCAAGGCGGCACCGGCGGTCGAGGGCGGCGCGCACCGGCCGGCCGGCGACGAGCTGGACGGCCGCTGGCAGGAGCTGTCCTGGAGCGAGCTGGCGGTGACCAGCCCGCAGGCAGCCGGCGTGAGGTCCTACCAGGTCGAGGTCACCAGCGGGGCGCTGGACGGCAGCGTCGACTTCACGACCGACGCCACGGCCATCGTGCTCAGCGAGCGGGCGTTCACCCCCGGGACCCAGTACAAGTGGCGCGTCAGGTCCGTCGACGGTGGCGGGGTGACCGGCCCCTGGAGCGGGGAGCAGAGCTTCGTCGCCCCACGGGCCGCCGGTCCCAGCGTCGAGCCGGTCGTGGGCACTGCGCCGACCCAGCGCCTGCAGTGGACCTCGCAGGGTGGTGCGAAGGCCTACGAGGTCCAGGTGTTCAGCGGGGTGGACCCGGGATTCCCGGACTCCGCCCTCGTCCATGGCGGGAGCGCCGGGGCGGCCACGTCGTACGTCTCCGCTGCGATCCCCGACTGGCTGGGCAAGGGCGACTACTCGTGGCGGGTCCGCTCCGTGGACCACAACGGCGTCCGCTCGACCTGGTCGGCGATGGGCACGTTCGCCCTCGGCGGGCCGGCGCCGGTCCTCGAGGCACCGAGTGACGGCGCCTCCGTGGCCCGCTCGGACCTGCGCTTCGCCTGGCGACCCGTCCCGCAGGCGGTGAAGTACCGCGTCGAGGTGCTCAGCGCCAATGGCGTCGAGGTGGTGCACAGGGCGGACGTGGTGGGGACGCAGCACGTCCCGCCGACCAGCCTCCCCGCGGGACGCTACGCTTGGCGGATCAGCGCCCTGATCGGGGACTCGGCCACCCTGGTGCTGTCCACGTCCGAGGTTCGGGCACTGGACCTGACGTCGGTTCCTGGCACGCCGACCGGGGCGAGGCTCACCGCGCAGCCCGAGCTCGGTGCGCTGTCCCTGGCGTGGACCGCCCCCGAGACGGGTGGCCGGCCGCTCACCGGCTACGTCGTCCGCTACCGGGCCGACGGCGGCGCCTGGGTGGAGCAGGAGGTCGACGCGGCCACCAGTGCCATGACGCTGGGTGGGCTGCTGCCGGGCCGGGCGTACGGCGCCCAGGTGGCCGCCATGAACGCCGATGGCCTGGGGGTCTGGACCAGGGAGGCCACGGCGACGACCGCGACCGTGCCCGGCATCGTGTCGTCGCTGAGCGTGAGCGCCTCGACGGCTTCGCTGCGGGTGAGCTGGCGGGCGCCGTCGAGCACCGGCGGTGCCCCGGTCACCGGCTACCGGGTCGAGGTCCGGCCGCAGGGCACCGGTGACGAGGCCTGGGTGGCCACCGAGCAGGGCACGGCGACCACGAGCACGGTGACGTCCCTGGACGCCGGCGTCTCCTACGAGGTCAGGGTCGCTGCCCGCAACGGGATCGGACTGGGGCAGTGGTCGCAGTACGCCACGGCCGTGCGCCCGAACGCCCCGGCCACGACCCCTCCGGTCCCCAGCTCCGTCGTGCGGGTCCGCGCCGTGAGCTCGGGGAACAAGCTGCTGGTCGATGTCGACCCGAACAAGGGCAGGGGCTCCTGGACCTTCACCGTCTACAAGCTCCGGCCCGACGGCGTCACCTGGGCCAAGGGGAAGAGCTACCGGACGAAGGGCTCCAAGGAGACCCGCACCCTGAACCTCACGAAGGGCACGTACCGGGTCGTCGTCCACGCCAAGTACGGCCTCGCGTCGAGCACCTCGGGCACGGCGACCCTGCGCAGGTGACGCCAGCCGGGGACGCCGTCGCCTCGGGCGGCCGCGTCCCGGGAACCGGCTGACGCCGGCTCAGCGCGCGGGAGCGAACCGCACCGGTGATCCATCCGCGGTGCGCGGCGCCGTTCGACGCGGGCCGCGCACCCGCCTCGTGGTCGTCCCGCGCACGAGGCGTTCCCGTGTCCCTGCCACGACGAGCGCTCGCCGAGTGGCCGTCGTTGCGCGCGGGGGCGTCCGAGGGTGCCAGCGCTGCCCCATTCCACCGTGCCGTGGGGCGCGGCCCCCGGGCCTGCTCCCGGTGCGGCCCCCCGGCGTGCTCCCGGTGACGGCCGAATCGTCCATCCGGGTGACCCGTTCAAGCCCACCGGGCAGGGGGCCGATCACCTGACTGTCCGGGCCATACGGGGTCCGGAGCCGAACACGCGAGGAGCAACAGATGCTGGAGAAGCTGCGCAAGGATCGGGGCGACGAGGGCTTCACCCTCATCGAGCTCCTGGTCGTCATCATCATCATCGGGATCCTGGCGGCCATCGCCATCCCGGTCTTCCTGAACCAGCGCGCCAAGGGCTGGGACGCGGCGGTCAAGGCCGACCTGCGCAACGCGGCCACCGCCCAGGAGACCTACCTGACCGACACTGGGCTGTACTCGACCGAGACCCCGGCCGACCAGAACGGTGAGCTCGGCGGCGTCGGGTTCAAGTACTCGACGAACACCAACTACGACGCCAACACCGCGGCGATCGTGGTGGATGCGAACACCAACCAGGACTACTGCCTGGAGGCCGTCTCGGCCAGTGGCAAGACGTGGAGCTACTCCAGCCCCGCCGGCCTGGCCGAAGCTGCCTGCCCGTGATCTGACCCAGCACCACCCGGAGGCCCCGGACCATGAGGTCCGGGGCCTCCGGCCGTGTGCGCGCTGATGGCCCCTCGCAGCCTCAACCCCGACCCCGCCGCTGCCGATGCTCCCCCCATGGTCACCAGGCGCCGCCGTGCCGCGCTCCGCGCGCGCCTGCGTCGTGCCGGTGACGACGGCTTCTCGTTGATCGAGGCCGTCGTGGCCCTGTCGATCCTCGCCGGGGTCGCCGCCGCGTTCACCCTCACGACGAACCTGACGCTGCAGGTCACCCGCGACGTCCGGCTCCGGCAGCAGGCCACCCACCTGCTGGAGCGCGAGCTCGAGATCGCGCGCAACCAGTTCAAGCACGCCGACACCATCGGCCAGGCCGCCGTGGTGGCGTCCGGGACGGCCACCAACGCCAACCCACTGCCCGGCGGCACCGTCGGCCAGCCGCTCGACATCGACGGGCGCACCTTCACGGTGGTGCGCACCAACACCGTCCAGGTCAACGGCGAGGGGCAGAGCGCCTGCGACGGCGGCGCGCTGGTCGACTACCTGACCATCGCCGTCGGGGTCCGGGTGACCTGGTCGGACTCCGGACGCAGCAAGCACGTGGACGGCCAGACCCTGCTCACCCCGGTCAAGGGCGTCGAGGGCGACGTCGGCTACCTCGCGGCGAAGCTGACCAACGCCGCCGGCGGCAGCACCGGCTTCGTCCCGGTGACCGCGACCGGGCCGGGCGGGACGCAGGTGCGCTCCACCGCGGGCGACGGCTGCGCGGTCTTCCTCTTCGACGACCCCGGCACGTACACGCTCAGCGTCGACCAGCCCGGCTACGTCAACGCCGAGGGCATCCAGGCCGTGGGCAAGACCGCCGCACTGGAGCTCGGCAAGCTCAAGGTGCTGCCGTTCTCCTACGAGCAGGCAGCTGAGGTGACCGTCGCCTACGAGACCGCCCCCGGTCACGTGCTGCCCTCCCCGCTGCCGGGGATCACCGCCTTCAACTCCGGCCTCGCGGCTCCGGGTGAGCTGCATGCCGCCGCCTCCGGCAGCGCTGCCGTGCTCAGTGGCCTCTGGCCGTTCCCGGACGGCTACTCGATCTGGGCGGGCACCTGCGACCAGAGCAACCCGGCGATGAACTCCGCCGGCCACCCCCGTCCGACGTCGGTCCCCCTCGGTCCCGGAGCCGACGGGACGGCCAGCGCGTACCTCGCCCCGTTCGTCATACGGGCGGTGGACAGCGGCGGGGCACCGCTGGCCGGGGTCGACCTCGAGGCCCGCCCCCTGGACAGCACCGGCTGCGAGGGCGCGGATGCCGTCATGGCCCTGGGGGCCACGGGGGCCGACGGCACCCTCGCCGCCTCCCTGCCAGCGGGCCAGTGGGAGATCTGGCCCGAGGCCGGGTTCTACTGCTGGATCCTCGCCCCGGACGGGAGCTGCCCGATCCCGACCGGCGAGCTGCTCGTCACCGACCCGGCCGGTGGCGTGCCGACCGGCGTCGTGACCCTGCCCGACGTGGTGGTGTCGCCATGACCGGACGACTGCGCGACCGCCTGCCCGGGGCTCGGTCCGATCGGGGGGTGACCCTGGTCGAGCTCATCGTCACGACCTTCCTGCTCTCCACCGTGGTCGCGGTCGTGGCCGCGGGGATGGTCGCCGCCACCCGGACCATGGGCAGCAACCAGCTGCGCCTGGAGGAGGTGGGGGAGAACAAGGTGGCGATGGAGGCCATGACCAAGACCCTGCGGACCGCCATCGAGCCCAGGCTGCTCGGTGCCTCCTCCGACGCCGCCGCCTTCATCCAGGGCGACGCCCGCACGGTGATGTTCTACGCGGCGCAGTCCTCGCTCATCGAGCCCACCGGCAACGCGCTGACCCGCTTCGGGCCGGTCCGCGTCTCGTACACCGCCGACGAGGACGGCACGCTCACCGAGACCTACCAGCTGCCCGACGAGCACCTGCCCTCCAACCACAACTACACCTACTGCACGCCCGGCAGCACCGGGTGCGAGGTGCGCACCAGGGTGCTCGCGCGCAACCTCGAGGCCGGCACGGTCTTCACCTACTACGGGGAGTCGCAGGCCACCCTGGCCGTGCCCCTGAGCAGCGACGGGCTCGAGGCCGTCGACAGCATCGACATCGTCCTGAGCTCCCAGACCGGCACCGACGAGGCCTCGACCGTGGTCTCGCGCGTGAGCCTGGTCAACGCGGGCAACGCCCCCACCTCATCGCCGACCCCGACCCCTTGAGAGGTCCCGATGGACGTCGACGCAACGCCCCGCCGCCCAGTGCCGCCCCGCGCCCTCGGTGACGACGCCGGCATCGCCATGGTGATGGTGCTGGGACTCATCCTGACGGCCAGCGTGATCCTCGTGGCCGCCCTGGGCTACGCGACGAACAGCCTGCCCCACGCCGCCCGGGGCCATGACGCGGTACGGGCGCTGGCAGCGGCCCAGGCCGGGATCGACCACTACCTCGCGCACCTCAACCGTGATCGCAACTACTTCGCCTCGGTCGACTGCGACAACCCGGCGCTGGCGGGGCCCAATCCCGACCCCGGCCTGCTCTCCAACGCCTGCGGGTACACGTCGAGCACCGCGCCCGGCTGGATCGAGGTGCAGCCCGGTGACCCTGCGTCGGGGGAGTTCCACTACGACGTGAACACGACGGCCATGGACCAGTTCACCATCTGGCTGTCCTCGACCGGCCGAGCCGAAGGGGTGGTGCGCACCCTCCAGGCCAAGATCACGATCGCCGGGTCGCAGCGCTACCTGTACGTCACCGACTTCGAGGACGCCGATCCGGAGAACACCGTCGTGTACCCGGCGCCGAACCTGGCCCGCCACGACCACTGCGGGAAGTCGGGCACGACGCTGGCGAAGTACTGGTGGAGCCCGAGCCCGAACGAACGGTCCGCGAGCGGATCCCCGGACTGCGTGGAGATCCAGTTCATCGGCGGCGACGTGCTCGACGGCCCGGTGCACTTCAACGACATGCCCCTGGTGAACGGCAGCACGCAGTTCAGGCAGGGCTTCACCACCTACTCGCCGAACTGCCCGCGGACCCCGGTCACGAGCGCGAGCGCGGCCCGTGGCAAGTGCTTCCGGACGACGAACAGCGCCTCACCGTCGCTGAGCACCAAGGGGGCGCGCTGGGCCAACGCCAACCTGCTGCCCGACACCACCGGTGACCTCGTGAACAAGCCGGGCTGCCAGTACACGGGCGACACCCGCATCCGGTTCAACAGCAACGGCACGATGGACGTCTGGAACACCGGCAGCGCCGGCACCACCATCGGGTCCGTCGGCGACCCGGCCGTCCTGGCCTCGCCCCCCAACTGCGGCATCGCCGCCAACTTCGCGCCCGCGAGCGGCCAGAAGTACCCGTCGGCCAAGCAGACCGTCCCGGTCCCGGACGGCCTGGTGATCTACGTGCGCAACGCCGCGACGAGCGCGACCTGCGTGCCCGGGCAGGTGGTCAACGGCACCACGTCGGGCAGCGCGGCCAAGGACGTCATCCCCACCCTCTCCACCACGATCCCCGGCGCCGTGTCGGACATCTCCTACCTGCACCCCACGTACCGCAAGACCCGCACGTCGGGCGTCTGGTCGAGCACCCCGAGCGTGGTCTCCGACTCCCACTCCAAGAAGTTCGACTGCGGCCTGGGCAACGTCTACATCGAGGGCACGGTCAAGGGCCGGGTCACGATCGCCGCGGAGAACAACGTCGTCGTCACCGGTGACCTCGGCATCGCGAGCACGTCGCTGGGCAGCATGCCGGGCAACGACCCGGGGGACATCGTGGGGCTGGTGGCGCAGAACTCGGTCGTGGTCTACCACCCCGTCCAGGTGACGTCGTGGAGCGTGACCGAGGGTGGTGGCACGTCGCAGAGCTGCGGGACGTCGCCGAGCGCCACCCCCACGAGCGGTGTCAACGGGGCCACCTGCACCTACACCCCGAACGGCTGGGCGAACCTCGACTACCTGTCGCCCCCAGCCACGTTCGCCGGCACCGGCCAGAAGCACCGTTGGATCTACGCGAGCATCCAGACCCTCGCGCACTCGTTCTGGGTCGCCAGCTACGACAAGGGCGCGCCGGTCGGCACGCTCAGCGTGCGCGGGTCGATCGCCCAGCGGTGGCGGGGGATCGTCGGGACCGGCAGCATCTCGACCGGGTACTTCAAGGACTACTCCTACGACAAGCGCCTGCAGACCACCAGCCCGCCGTACTTCCCCCCGTGGGCCAACGGCGAGTGGTCGGCGGAGACGACCGGCGAGGTGCCCACCGCGCCGAACATCGCCTGATGGCGCCCGACGCCCGCGGGGCCACGGGCGGTGCCCCGGCCGGCCCGGCCGGCGATCCCGGAGCGGGGGTGGCCCGGTGACGTGGGCCGCCCTGCTGATGGGCCTGCTCGGCCTGCTCATCGGCTCGTTCCTCAACGTGGTGATCTGGCGGGTGCCGCGGGGCGAGTCGGTGCGGGCCCCGGCGTCGCACTGCCCGGCCTGCGACACCCCCATCCGCCCCTGGGACAACGTGCCCGTGCTCTCGTGGGTGCTCCTGCGCGGCCGCTGCCGGCACTGTGGCACCCGGATCAGCGCCCGGTACCCCGCGGTCGAGCTGCTCACGGGGGTCCTGTTCGCCGTGGTGTCCCTGGCGATCGGGCTTACCTGGGCGCTGCCGGCGTTCCTGTACCTCACCGCGGTGGGCGTGGCCCTGACCTTCATCGACCTGGACACCAAGCGGCTGCCGAACGCGCTGACCCTGTCCAGCTACCCGGTCATGGCCGGCCTGCTGCTGCTCCCGGCGGTGGCCGACGGGGCGTGGAGCGCGTACGGACGTGCCCTGCTGGGCGGGGTGGCCCTGTTCGCCTTCTACCTGGTGCTCGCGCTGGTCTACCCGGCCGGCATGGGCCTGGGTGACGTGAAGCTGGCTGGCGTGCTCGGGATGGCCCTGGCATGGCTCGGCTGGGGCGTCTGGCTGGTCGGCGCCTTCCTCGGCTTCCTGCTCGGGGCCGTCGTCGGCCTGGGCCTCATGGCCGTCCGGCGCGCCGGGCGGCGCACCGCGATCCCGTTCGGTCCCTTCATGGTCGCGGGGACCCTGCTGGCGATCGTGTGGGGCCAGGACATCGCCGACTGGTACGTGGGCCTGCTCGGCGGCTGACTCCCTGCGGGTGCGGATCGGCCCATCGCGGTGGAGGGGTTCAAGTGCCCGGTGCCGCGGACCGATGCCCTCGTCAGCAAGCGGGACGCGATGGAGCGGGGAGTGGTCGCCATGGGCAGGGGCACGAGCGTCGGCCTGGACATCGGGTCGTCCTGCGTTCGCGCCGCGGAGGTGGGCTCGTACCGGGGGGAGCCCACCCTGGTGCGGTTCGGGCAGGTGGCCCTGCCGCGGGGCGCCGTCGCCGAGGGCGAGATCCACGACCGTGCGGCGGTGGTGGCCGCCATCAAGGAGCTGTGGCAGGCCAGCCGCTTCGCCGAGCGCCGAGTGGTCGTCGGGTTCGCCAACCCGCGGCTGGCCATCAGGCCGGTGGAGGTGCCCTTCTACCGTTCCGTGGCCGAGCTGCGCCAGGCCCTGCCCTACATCGTCGCCGACCAGGTGCCCATGGACGCCGCCGAGGCGGTGCTGGACTTCGCCGCACTCGAGGAGATCCGCAACAGCGACGGCTCGCGGCAGCTGGCCGGGCTGCTCGTCGCGGGCGTCGAGGCGACGGTGAGCACGTACGTGGAGTGCGCGCAGGCCGCCGGGCTCAAGCCGACCTGCGTGGACCTCAGCCCGTTCGCCGCGCTGCGCGCGTGCGTGCCGACCCAGTCCCTGGGACTCACCACGCACCCCGAGGCGGTCATCGAGATCGGTGCCGACCTGACCCACATCGTGATCCACGAGAACGGCATGCCCCGCTTCGTGCGGATCCTGCCGCTCGGGGGTGCCACGATCACCTTCGGCCTCGTCGACGAGCTCGGCCTCGACCTGGCGCAGGCCGAGGCCGTGAAGCGCGAGGTCGATCTTGTGGGCGGCGGTCCCGACGACCGGCAGTCGCGCGTGGTGGGCCGGATCGCCACCCACCTCGCCGAGGAGATCCGCGGCACGCTCGACTACTTCGCCGCGACCTCGGCCCGGGGCCCGGTGGGCCGGGTCCTGCTCTCCGGTGGCGGCTCACGCCTGCAGGGCTTCGCCGTAGTGCTGGGTGAGCGCCTGCACGTCCCGGTCGTGACCGCCTCGCCGCTGTCCGAGGTCCGGCGCGACCGCACCGGCCTGTCGGAGGCGCAGCTGCGCTACATCGACCCGCTCGCCTCGGTGGCCCTCGGGCTGGCGATGGGGGTGGCGGCATGAACGAGTCGTCCGGCACGCCGAACCCCGGGGCTGCGCTGGCCCCGGACGCGGGGAACGCGGTCGAGGTCACGCAGGCCTTCGTCGTGCCCCAGGTGAACCTGATGCCGCCGCGGTTCGCGATGGCGATGAAGCGCCGCGCAGCCAGGCTGACGGCACTGGCGTGCGTGATCGTGGCGGCCCTCGTCCTGGTGCTGGGCTGGCTGATCACCAACCAGCAGCGCTCCGCCGCCCAGGAGGAGCTCGCCATCGCCTCGGCCGAGGTCGCGGCGCTGCACGCCAGCGCCCAGCAGTACGCCGACGTCCCGAAGGTGTTCGCCGACGTGGCCGACGCCCAGCTCCAGCTGCGCACGGCGATGGGCAACGAAGTGCGCTGGTCCTTCTTCCTCAACGACCTTGCGCTCACGATGCCCTCGGGCGTGAGCCTGGACGCGTTGGAGGCCACGTCGATGCTCCCGGGCGAGACGCCCGGCGCGGCTGACGGGACCGACTCGGGCCAGATCGGCGCCCTGACGGTGTCGGCCAAGGCCCTGACGTTCAACCACGTGGCCAACTGGATCGACTCGCTGGCCAAGCTGCCCACCCTGGCCGACCCCGAGGCCGTCAGCCTGAACGCGGTCGACGAGCTGGGCAGGACCCTGGTGGGCTTCGACTCCGGCGCCCTGGTCACCGACGCCGCCCGCTCGGGGCGGTACACCCAGGAAGGTGGGGGGACCCCATGAAGCCCCGGCACTGGCGGATCATCGGCGTCGCCGGCGCCGCCCTGCTCCTCGTCGTCGGCTGGTTCGTCGTGATCGCGCCGGGCCGCTCGGCCACCGCCGACCTCCACGTGCAGGCCGCGGCGCAGGCCCAGCAGGCGCAGGAGCTGCGGTCGAGGATCTCGCTGCTGAAGAAGCAGAGCGAGGAGGTCCCGGCCCAGCAGGCGGTCCTCGCCGGTGTGCAGGCCAGGATGCCGGCCACGGCGTCGGTGCCCTCCCTCATCCGCAGCCTGTCGGCCGCGGCCGAGGACGCCAGCGTCACGATGTCCGGGCTGACCCCGGAGCAGCCCGTGACGATCCAGGTCGCCCAGGAGGCGCCCACGGCGCCCAGCGACGACCCGGTCGAGGGCGAGGTCGAGGACCCGGCCGACGCTGAGGCCGCCGCGGGTGGGCAGGACGATCCCGCCCAGGCGAAGGTCCAGCGCCTGCCCCTGACGATCACCGTGTGCGGGACGTTCGCGCAGCTGCGCACCTACCTGTCCGAGCTCGAGGGCCTCAAGCGGGTCATGTCCGTCAGCCGGCTGGCGATCAGCCGTGGGTCCTGCACGAGCGGTGGCCCCGACTCGGACCTGACCGCCACCGTGGGCGCGAGCGTCTTCATCCTGCCGGCCGAGGCCGCCGGTGCCGCCTCCGCCACGGCGGCGACGGCCGTGACGAACGGAGCCTCCTGATGAGCGAGCTGATCCAGGACCGCCAGTCATCGATCGGCATCGCCGGACAGCCCGGATCGGCCACCACCCCGCCGGCCGCCGAGGGCGCGCCGGGGCGCAGGCGCCTGCTCAACCGCTGGCTGGTCCTCGGGTCCGTCGTCGCCGGGCTCATCGTCGGCGGCGCCCTCCTGCTCCTGCAGCCGTTCGGCGGCTCGGGGGAGGCGCCGGGCGAGGCCCCGGTGAGCGCCCAGGCCCCCGCTGGTGCGGGCACGGGCGGGGATCCCGCCGCGGCTGGGGGTGACGGCGGGGCCGGAGCCGAGGCCGGGGCCGGGGAGGCCGAGGCCGGGGAGGCCGTGCCGGCCAAGCCCAGGACTGCGCGGCTCACCAGCCGGGACCCGTTCGCACCGCTGGTCACCGCACCCGAGGAACCGAAGGTGGATGACAGCCCGAAGCCGGCCGATGCCGAGCAGGCGGCACCCAGCCCGGCGAAGGGCGGCACCATCTCCGCGCTGAAGGTCGCCCCGTTGGGCGACTCGGTCACCCTGAAGCTCGACGGCAAGAAGTACACGGTGGACGAGGGCGAGACCTTCGCCAAGTCCTACCGCCTCTACGACATCTTCAACGACGACTGCGCGGGCTTCCTCTACGGCGACCGCAACGCGATCGTCTGCTCCGGCGACTCGGTGACCGTCGGCTGAGCTGGGGATCCCGGCGCGCCGCGCAGGATTCCGTCGTTCTCGTTGGGGCTTCGGCGCCGTGACCACCCGGGCGCGCACGAGTCCGTCGTTCTGGAGCCGATGGGCAGTGCGACGACGACGGACTCGTGCGCGTGGTCGTGCGGCGACCCGACGGCCCTGCCTGGGAACGACGGACTCGTGTGCGTCCGTCATCCACACCCCTGCGCGCAGGACCCGCGCCGTGCAGCGGACGGGGCGGGCCCCGGACGCACCGTGGGAGAATCCGCCCATGCTGCGATGGTTGACCGCCGGGGAGTCCCACGGCCCCGCGCTCGTGGGCGTCCTCGAGGGGCTGCCGGCCGACGTCCCCATCACGACCGCCGCGATCCGCGACGACCTGGCACGCCGCCGGCTCGGCATCGGTCGCGGTGCGCGGATGAAGTTCGAGGCCGACGAAGTGCGCATCCTCGGCGGGGTGCGGCACGGCCGCACGCTCGGTGGCCCGGTGGCCATCGAGGTGGGCAACACGGAGTGGCCCAAGTGGGTGGAGGTCATGGCCGCGGACCCGGTCGATCCCGAGGTCCTCGCCGCGCTGGCGCGCAACGCGCCGCTCACCCGTCCGCGCCCGGGCCACGCCGACCTCGCCGGCATGCAGAAGTACGGCTTCGCGGAGTCGCGGCCGGTCCTCGAGCGTGCCTCGGCCCGGGAGACCGCGGCCCGTGTCGCGCTCGGCGCCGTGGCGAAGGCCTTCCTGCGTGAGGTCCTCGGCACCAGCGTCATCAGCCACGTCGTGGAGCTCGGCACCGTCGCCGTGCCGCCCGGGACCCCACTGCCGGTCCCCACCGACCTGCCTGCGATCGACGCCGACCCGGCCCGCTGCTTCGATCCGGGGACGGCCGCCCGCATGGCCGAGGAGGTCGAGGCGGCCCGTCGCGACGGCGACACGCTCGGCGGTGTCGTCGAGGTGCTGGTCGACCGGCTGCCCCCGGGACTCGGCTCCCATGTGCACTGGGACCGCCGGCTCGACGCACGGCTGGCCGCGGCGCTCATGGGCATCCAGGCGATCAAGGGCGTGGAGGTGGGTGACGGCTTCGCGCTGGCCCGGTCCCGGGGCTCCGCCGCGCACGACGAGATCCTGCCGGGCGGGCCTGGACGGGTGCGGCGCGCCAGCGGCCGCTCGGGTGGGACCGAGGGTGGCATGAGCACCGGCGAGCTGCTCCGGGTGCGGGCGGCGATGAAGCCGATCGCCACCGTCCCGCGGGCGCTGCGCACCGTGGACGTCGTCACCGGCGAGGAGGCGCGGGCCAACAACCAGCGCTCCGACGTGTGCGCCGTGCCCGCGGCCGGCGTGGTCGCCGAGGCGATGGTCGCGCTCGTGGTGGCTGACGCGGTGCTCGAGAAGTTCGGCGGCGACAGCGTCACCGAGACCCGGCGCAACGTCGAGGCGTACCTGGCCGGGCTGGCGATCCGATGAGCGACGAGCCGCCCGCCCGTGGGACGGGCGGACCCGCCGTCGTGATCGTCGGGGTGCCCGGTTCGGGCAAGTCCACGGTCGGCCAGCTGCTCGCCGAGCGGCTCGGCGTCGGCTTCCGCGACACCGACGCCGACGTCGAGGCGGCCGCGGGCCGGTCGATCGGCGACATCTTCGTCGAGTCCGGGGAGCCCGAGTTCCGTCGCCTCGAGGCCGCCGCCGTCGCCGCCGCCCTCGCCGAGCACGCCGGGGTGCTGGCGCTCGGTGGGGGAGCCGTCCTCGATCCGACCACCCGGGCCGCGCTGGCCGGACGCCCAGTGGTGTGGCTGCGGGTCGGGCTCGCGGCCGCGTCCCAGCGGGCCGGGCTCTCCGGCGCCCGGCCCGTGCTGCTCGGCAACGTCCGGGCCCAGATGAAGGGGCTGATGGACGCACGCGCCCCGCTGTACGCCGAGGTGGCGGCGCTCACCCTCGACACCGACGCGATGACGCCCGAGGAGACCGTCGA
>JALOLH010000053.1 GCA_025456065.1 Candidatus Nanopelagicales bacterium
CGGCCCGCTCGGCCCCGGGGTCGGGCCGGACGGGGGCCGTTCGCGCCGGCCGGCCGGCCCGACCCCGGCCGAGCCGGCTGCTGCGCCTGCAGCGGTCCAGGTCGGCCACCTCGAGCAGCAGGTCCCGGCGGGTGACCTGGCCGCGCGCCCGGGCGCCGGCGTCCAGGTCGATCCCGTAGATCGCGTCGAACCCGCCGGTGAGCACGAGGTGCTCCACCACCGGCACCGACACCGCCGCGCGGGTCCAGAAGTCCGACAACGAGGCGTAGGGCTGGCCGGCCACGATCTGGGCCACCTCGGCCGCCGAGATGCCCTTGACCTCGGTGAGCGGCAGCCGGATGGCGTGCTCGCTGCCGTCCGGCAGGTCGGGCTGGGTCGGCCGGGCGGCGGGGGTGGCGCACCGCTCGACCCGGTACACCGCGTCGGACCGGTTGACATCGACCCCGAGGATCGTGATGCCGAGGTTGCGGGCGTCGTCGAGGATCAGCCGCTTGGGGTACATGCCGGGGTCGTGGGTGAGCACCCCGGCGAGGAACGCCGCGGGATGGTGGGTCTTCAGCCACGCCGACTGGTAGGTGGGCAGGGCGAACGCCGCGGCGTGGGCCTTGCAGAACCCGAACGAGGCGAACGAGCGCAGGATGTCCCACACCTGCTCGACCACGGCGAGTGCGTACCCCCGGCCGAGCGCGCGCGGGTAGAACCAGGCCCGCACCTGCGCCTGGCCCTCCGGGGAGCCCATCGTCCGGCGCATCTCGTCACCCTCGGCCAGGCTGCAGCCGGTCATCACCGCGATCACGCCGATCACCTGCTCGTGGAACACCACGACCCCGCAGGTCCCGGCCAGCACAGGCGCGAGGTCCGGGTGTGGGTACACGACGTCGGCCCATCCCTGCCTGGCGCGCAGGAAGGGGGTCACCATGTCGGACTTCACCGGCCCGGGCCGGAACAGGGAGATGTCGATGACGAGGTCCTCGAACGTCTCCGGCCCGAACTTGCCGATCAGCTCGCGCTGGCCGGGTGACTCGATCTGGAAGCAGCCGAGCGTGTGGGTGGTGCGGATCATCGCGAACGTGGCCGGGTCGTCGAGCGGCAGCGCGTCGAGGTCCACCGGCGGGTCACCGAGCCGGACCACCTCGTCGAGGGCGTGCGCCATCGCCGACTGCATGCGGATGCCGAGCACGTCGAGCTTGAGGAAGCCCATGTCCTCGACCGCGTCCTTGTCGAACTGGCTCATCGGGAAGCCCATCCAGCTGGCCTCGACCGGCGTGCGGTCCAGCAGGGAGCCGTCGGACAGCAGCACCCCGCACGGGTGCAGCGCGACATGGCGGGGCAGCCCGTCGAGTGCCTCGACCAGGTCCAGGAACCCGTCGAGCCGACCGGTTCGGGCGAGCCGGCCGAGGCCGGAGGCCCGCAGCTCGGGAAGGTCGGCCAGGGCCGCCCGGGCGTCGCGGGCGCGGATGTGCGGGAACGCCTTGGCGAACGCGTCGACCTCCCCCGGCGGCAGGCCGAGCGCGGCGCCCACGTCCCGCACCGCGTGCCGCACGCGGTAGGTGTCCATCATCGACACCGCCACGCACCGCTCCCCGCCGAACCGCTCGAGGATCCGGGTGTAGATCTCGGTGCGCCGGGCGGACTCGACGTCGATGTCGATGTCGGGCAGCGCGCGGCGCAGCGGGGACAGGAACCGCTCCATGATCAGTCCGTGGGCCATGGGGTCCACGCCGGAGATGCCGAGCAGGTGGTTCACCAGGCTGCCCGCACCCGAGCCCCGGGCGGCGACCCGCACCCCCATCCCCCGGATGAGGTCGACCACCTCGGCCACCGTGAGGAAGTACCCGGCGTAGCCGAGCGTGGCGATCGTGGCCAGCTCGGCCTCGAGCCGCTCGGTCGCGGCCCGGTGCGCGCGCAGCGTCACGTACCGGCCGTCGAGGGCCGCCTCGCAGCGGTGCCGCAGCACCCGGTCGGCCAGGACGGCCTGGGCCGAGGCCGGGGCCGAGCGGATGGCGCCACGATCGGCCCCCGGCGCACCGGCGGGGAACAGCACGTCGAGCTCCGGGACGTGCACCGAGCCGATCCCGAGGTCAGCGCCGGGATCGAGCCGGCACGCGTCGGCGAGGTCACGCGTCGCGGCGAGCAGCCGCTGGGCTCCCGAGCGTCCGAGCCCGGCCGCAGCGGCCACCTCCCCCGCCACCGCCTGCATGGCCGCGCCGTCCTTGAGGTAGCCCTGGGCGTTCGCCCGGTCGAGGTGGCGCGGGTCGAGCGGCACGAGGCGGCGGATCGCGTCGAGGACATCGACGACCGGCGCCTGCTCGGCGGTGAGGTGCCGCACGGCGTTGGTGAGCACCGCGGGCAGCCCCTGCTGACCGGCGAAGCCGAGCATGCGGGCGGCGAACGCGGTGGACAGGGCCGCCCGGTCCCCGCGCGGTGCGCACCGGTGCGACACCACCTCGATGCGCACCGCCTGGCCGAGCACCTCCCGCCAGCCCGCGAGCAGGTGGCCGGCCTCGTCCGGCCGACGCCGGGCCAGGGCCCGGCCGACGTCGGAGTCCGGCCCGAGCAGGGCCACCAGCCCGGCGGCGTGCGCCCCGACCTGGGCCAGCGTCGCCACCGGCCGGCCGCGCTCCCCGGACAGGTGCGCGGCCGAGATCAGCCGGCACAGCGAGGCCCACCCCTGCGCGCCCTGCCCCAGCAGGACCACCCGGGCATGCCCCGGGTCCACCGAGACGCCGCCCCGGGCGGGGGTCCCGGGACGACGTCGCGGCGGACCCGGGACCGGCCCCTGCGGGGCGACCGCGAGGTCGACGCCGAGGATGGGGCTGATCCCGGCTGCCCGGCAGGCCAGGGCGAACGTCACCGCGCCGTAGGCCCCGTCCCGGTCGGTGAGGGCCAGCGCGTCCTGGCCCAGCGCCGCGGCGCGCTCGACCAGGGCCTCCGGCCGCGCCGTGCCGTACCGCAGCGAGGACCCGGAGGCGACGTGGAGGTGGGCGAAACCGGCCACGGACTACCCCTGCTCGCCCAGGATCGCCTGCTGGTCCACGCCGAGCAGGGCGGCGACCTGCACCAGGAAGGTCTCGGCGTCCCTGAGCAGGTCGTCGGCCTCCCGCTGGGGGATCACCGGCAGGCCCGCCTCGGCCGCCGCACGCTTGGCCGCGCCCGCGGCGAAGAAGGTGGCCCACTCCTCGAGCTGCGGGGCCACCCCGGGCAGCAGCACCCAGACGCTGCGGATCCGCCCCTGCCGGACCGGGTGCGCCCGTGCCGCGAGGACCGCGGCGGCTGCCCGCAGGGCCGCCAGGTGGGCGGTGGCGTACCGGCGGCCCGGCTCGGGGGTGGCGTACGCCTCGAGCAGGCCGCGGGCGGACGAGCCGAGCAGCTCGCGTGCCTGGTACGGGATCGGGGGACTGGTCGGTGCCGCCGTCATCTCCGGCTCCTCTCCTCGGTCGGGGGGGTGCTCGTCAGCCGGCTAGTCGAGGGCCCGGGCCAGCACCCAGCGGTCAGCTGCGAGGTCCCGGCACAGGTCGTAGACGCCGGTGCTGTCGGATCGCCCGGCCTGGGCCTCGACCCGCCACACCTCGTGCTCGTGGGGTGGGATGCCGCCCTCGAGCGCGCGCCGCGAGCCGCCCCACCAGGCGGACGACTCGATCCAATGGGCCACCACTGCACGCACGACGTACAACCGGCCCCGCCACAGGAACTGGGCGGGCGGCTCCTCCGCGGGCAGTCCCGACGAGGGTGCCGTCGGCGCGCGACGGACATCGATGCACTCGGCGTACGTGCGGCTCATCGTTCCTCCAGCAGCGTGACGGATCAGGGGTCGGCGCCGGGGAAGACGGCCAGCGCGAGGATGCGTCCCTGCGCCAGGCGCTTCCCTCGCCGGGCGCAGGTCCGCTCCCCGCCGGATGGGACGACCGGGGTCGGGACCGATCGATCCATCCGATGTTCGAACGTGTGTTCGAACTGGTGCTCACGCTACGCCGGGGGGCCGACAACGTCAACCCCCGCCCCGGATACTGGGGACATGACCGCGACCCCCGGCCCCGTCGACCCGCTGGGGCCGCCCCCGGGCACGGCCGACCCGCCCACCCCGGCCGTCGTCAGCCTGCACGTCTGGGGCGTCGCCGACCGGCACGTGCCCAGCGCCGTGGTCCGGATGGCCCGGCACCGCCGCCCGGCCCGGGGCCTGCCGGGCGTCACGTTCGCCAAGCTGCTGGGCACCGGCTCGGCGCGCACCTTCACGCCGCGGGATGCCGACGCCCGGCACTGGGGCATGTTGCTCTGCTGGTCCGACAGCGGCGGCCCGACCCGGTTCGCCGACTCCCCCATCGCGGCCTCCTGGGACCGGATCGCCGACGAGTCCGCCACCTGGCTGCTCCGCCCCATCACCAGCACCGGCCGGTGGGCCGGCCGCCAGCCGTTCGGCGACCCGATCCCGCAGCGCTGGGACGGGCCCGTCGCCGCGATCACCCGTGGCCGGATCAAGCCCAGCCACTGGCGCGCCTTCTGGGCCGCGGTTCCCCCGGTCGCCCTGGACGTCCGCGACGGCGGCGGGCTGACCTTCGCCCTGGGCATCGGAGAGGCACCCATCGGCCTGCAGGGCACCTTCTCAACCTGGACCGGGAACGCGGCGCTGCGTGCCTTCGCCTACCAACGCGGCCCGCACCAGGCAGTCATCGCCCAGACGCGCCAGCGCGACTGGTACGCCGAGGAGCTCTTCGCCCGCTTCGCCCTGCTGGCCGCAGCGGGCAGCCACGACGGCCACCCGGTCACGACCACTCCCCCGCCGCGAGGCTGACCCGGAGCCGCGAGGCCGACCCGCGGAGCAGCCCAGCCGGTCCCCACCCGGACGCCGGCGCCGCCGGTCTCGGCGCCCGCCACCTCGGTGGCTGGGCCGGCCTCGGGCGTCGCTCGCCCCACAGCCCCCATGTCGGTCGGACCCGGCGGGCCGACCTCTGCCAGACTCCGGCGCTGTGGGTGGGCAACCAGCGATCCAGGTGCGCGGCCTGGCCAAGGCGTACGGCACGCTGCGCGCGGTCGACGGCCTCGACCTCGACGTCGAGCCGGGCCAGTGCGTGGCGCTGCTCGGACCCAACGGGGCGGGCAAGACGACGACGACCGAGATCCTCGAGGGCTACCGGCACCGGGACGCCGGGGAGGTCCGGGTCCTCGGCGTCGACCCGGCCCGCGGGGACCGCCACTGGCGGGCCCGCATCGGCATCGTGCTGCAGCAGGTCGGTGACCTCGGCGAGCTGACGGTGCGCGAGTCCCTGCGCCACTTCGCCGGCTACTACCCGGACCCCCGGCCGGTGGACGAGGTCCTCGAGCAGGTCGGCCTGGCCGCCAAGGCCGACGCGCGGGGTCGCACGCTCTCCGGCGGGCAGCGAAGGCGCCTCGACGTGGGCCTGGGGATCGTCGGCCGGCCCGAGCTGCTCTTCCTCGACGAGCCGACCACCGGCTTCGACCCGGAGGCCCGCCGCGAGTTCTGGACGCTGGTCGAGACCCTCAAGGACGAGGGGGCGACCATCCTGCTCACCACCCACTACCTGGAGGAGGCCGAGGCACTGGCCGACCGGGTGGGCGTGATCACCAGGGGACGCCTCGTGGCCTTCGACCCCCCGGGCGAGCTCGGCGGCCGGCACACCGGGTCCGCGCGGGTGCGCTGGACCGAGGACGGCCAACCGCGCAGCGAGGAGACCGAGGAGCCCACCGCGCTGGTCGCCGCGCTGGCCGCCCGGTTCGGCGGCGAGGTCCCGAACCTCACCGTCACCCGGCCCACGCTGGAGGACATGTACCTCGCCCTCGTCGACGAGCCGGCGGAGCCCGCATGAGGACCCCGACCCAGCGACCCGGGGGCTCCGCCGACGCCCTGCCCCCCGCGACCGCGGCGCGCCTGCCCGGCCCCCTGGCCCTGGGCCGCTCCCGGGTGGGCGTCGAGCTCAGGCAGCTGTTCCGCGACCGCGAGGCCGCGGTCTTCACCCTCGCCCTGCCGATGATCCTGATGATCGTCTTCGGCTCGGTCTTCGGCGACCAGGAGCTCGGCCCGACCGGGATCACGTTCGCCCAGTACTTCGTCGCCGGGATGATCGCCTCGGGCATCGTCTACACGAGCTTCCAGAACCTCGCGATCGGGATCCCGCAGGAGCGCGACGAGGGCGCCCTCAAGCGCCTCGAGGGCACCCCGATGCCCAAGGCCGCGTACTTCCTGGGCAAGGTCGGCCAGGTCTGCCTGGTCTACGTGCTGCAGCTGGCCCTGCTCATGGCGATCGGGGTCGCGCTGTTCGACGTGGAGCTGCCGAGCACCGCGGCGAAGTGGGGCGCCCTGGCCTGGCTGAGCCTCCTGGGCCTGACCACGTGGACCCTGCTGGGCCTGGCCTTCTCCTCGGTGCCGAAGTCCGGCAAGGGGGCCTCGGCCATCGTCACGCCGATCATCCTGGTGCTGCAGTTCACCTCCGGGGTGTTCTTCCTCTACAACGACCTGCCGAGCTGGATGCAGCAGTTCGCCGCGCTGTTCCCGCTGAAGTGGCTCACCCAGGGCATGCGCTACGTCTTCCTGCCCGAGGAGGCCGCCGTGCTCGAGGTGGCGGCATCCTTCGAGATGCCCCGGGTCGCCCTGGTGCTGGTGGCGTGGACCGCGCTCAGCGCGGTGCTGGCCGGCGCGCTGTTCCGCTGGCGCCGCCGCGGCGACGGCTAGGACCGCGGGCCACGACCATCCGGCCAGGGCCCCGGCTCAGGACCCCGGCCCAGGGCCCCGGTACTGGGGCCGGCCCGCCCCGGACGCCGGCGACGGTCCGGGCGGCACCCCACGCTGCGGCGAGGGCCCGGGCACGTCGTCGAAGAACTGGCCGTGGTAGCCGAACAGCACCGGGTGCGGCAGCTCGGCCCGGGCGACCTCCGTGAAGGTGCCCGCGTCGAGCACCAGCAGGAACGAGATGCCTCGGGCCGCGTCGAGCACGACCGAGAGCACGACACCGTCGTCCTCGGCGACCCGGCCCGGACGGCCGACGAACACCCCCTCCCCCGGGTAGCAGTCCGCCGACCACCAGGTGGTCGTCGCCCGGGTGGCCAGGTCCACCTTCACCAGCTGGTCGTAGAAGCCCGGCCCGCCGCGCAGGCCGACCCCGTAGACGCAGCGCAGCGCCGGGCTGGTGTTCATCCGGGCGTAGTCGACGCTGGGCAGCTCGATCGCGGTCCCGCTGAGGAGCTCGGTGCGCACCGGGCCCGAGCCCAGCGGGATACGGTAGCGGCGCAGCGTGCCGGCCGGGATGCGGGCGTCCGGCTCCTCGAGCCGGTGCAGGTAGAACGCCTCGATGACGGCGGCGTCGTCGTAGCCCACGAGGTCGACGACGAGGTCGTCGCCGTCCTCGAAGGCGTTGACGTGGTGGAAGGCGAAGAAGGCCTCGGTCGTCACCGAGCGCACGTGCCGTCCCGTCGCGCGCTCGTGCACGTGGAACCGCGTGCCCCGCTGCGGCACCCAGCGGAAGTTCTCGATGTAGGGACGCAGCCAGAGCAGCAGCGCCATCGGGTTGACCACCAGGGGGAACTCGGCGAGCACCAGGTGCCGCGCGGACATCCCGAACGAGTGGATGTACGCCGGCTCGCGCACCCGCCGCGTGGCCAGGTCCCGGCCACGGACGTGCGCCGGGTCGCCGGTGTCGAGGCGTCGGAAGACGTAGCGACTCACCGCCCCGAACCGCGTCACGAGGTTGATCGCCTCGTGCCGTGCCTCGTCGAGGTGCGGGTGCACCGTGGTCATCCGCCCGAACTCGGAGGTGTCCCAGCCGACCACCCCCACGGTCCGCAGCGTCTCGGGGTCGAACTGCACCTGGATCGGGGTCTCGGCCAGCGCGAGGTAGCGCTCGGCCACCCTGGCGATGCTCACCTTCGCGCTGTCGGTGACCTCCGGGTCGAACACGGCCATGGCTCGGGCGAACAGGGATCGGCAGGGGTCGGTGGCGAACTCCGGGTAGGCGATCCGGCCCTCGTCACGCGCGGCGGCGTACGCCCGCGTCTCGAGGAAGCGGTTCGCGTAGGACACCCGGCCGTCGGCGAACGAGAAGCGGTGCAGCATCGCGAGGCCGTCGAACCAGTGCCGGTACCGTCGCTGGCCCACGCGGAAGGTGCCGGGGCCGTTGCGCAGCAGGGAGCCCGCCAGCCAGTCCGGCAGGGTGCCCTGCACGGGCACGTCGTCGAGCACCACCTCGGGCGACTCCCCGAAGCCGTGCACCACGTGGCCGGGCGCGGCCATCACGACGCCCGGGTCAACGGCCCGACGCCGGGACGGCCCGGGCGACGACCGTGCGAGGTCGCGGGTCCGACCGCGCTCGCGGCGACGAGCTCCGCGGCGATCTTGCCGGAGGCGAGCACCGCCGGGACGCCCGCCCCCGGATGGGTGCCGGCACCGACCAGGTAGAGGTTCGACACCGCGTGGGAGCGGTTGTGCGGGCGGAACCAGCCGGACTGCATGAGGGTGGGCTGCAGCGAGAAGGCGGCCCCCTGCGGCGTGCCCAGGGCGTCGCGGAAGTGCTCGGGCCCGATCGCACGCTCGGCGACGACGTGAGCCCGGATCCCGGGCAGGCCACGCGCCTCCAGCGCGTCGAGGACGAGCTCGCGCACGCGCCCGGCCTCGTCCGCCGGGTCGGGTGCGGGCACCGGGCGGGCGGGGGTGGCCAGCAGGACGTACAGCGCCGTGCAGCCGGGTGGCGCCATGGTCGGGTCGGTCCGGGTCGGCACGTGGACGTACAGGAACGGGTCGTCCGGGACGGGCTCGGGCCGGGGCGCCCGCCGCCGGCCCCGGCCCAGCTCGGGGACCCGGCTGCCGAAGATGCGGCGCAGCTCCCGGTCCTGCTCCCGGGGGAACAGCAGGTTGTGGTGCTGCAGCGGCGAGTCGGGCCAGGTGCGGTCGGCACCGAGGTGGAGCACGTGCAGCGACATGCTCGGCCGCGCCCGCCGCAGCCGCGCCCGGGTCGGTGCGAGGCGGGCCTGCTCGGCGAGCAGGGCGCCGTAGGTGCTGCCCGGGTCGGCGTTGGACACCACGATGTCGGCGTCCAGGACGGTGCGGTCGCCCAGCCGGACCCCGGTGGCGCGCCCGTCCTGGACCAGGATGCGGGCGACCTGCGCCCCGGTCCGGACGCACCCGCCCAGGCGTGCCACGAGCCCAGCGAGCGCCGCCACGAGCGCACCGGTCCCGCCGATCGCCGTGTGGACGCCCCAGCGGCGCTCGAACTCCATGATGAGCCCGTAGAGGGCCGGGGTCCGGGCGGGGTGACCTCCGATGAGCAGCGGGTGGAACGCGAGGGCCTGGCGGAGGAAGGGGTCGCGCACGCAACCGTCCACCAGCCGCTGCACGTCCAGCATCGCCCGGTGCTGGAGCAGGTAGGGCAGCATCGCCAGCATGACCTGCGGCTGCATCATGGCACGCTCGGTGTAGGGGTAGAACGCGTCGAAGATGCCGCTGATGCGGGCACCCAGGCGGTCATAGCCCGCCACGTCGGCGGGGCTGACGGCGGCGACCGCGGCGCGCATGGCGACCCGGTCGGCCCGGTAGTCCAGGACCTGGCCGTCGGCGCCGAAGCATCGGTAGAAGGGGTCGACGGGGACGAGCTGCACGTGGTCGGCGAGGCGTTCACCGGCGAGGGCGAAGAGCTCCTCGAACATGAACGGGGCCGTCAGCACCGTGGGCCCGCCATCGAAGCGGAAGCCGTCGACGACGTGCTGCGCGGCCCGTCCGCCGATGTGCTCGCCCTGCTCCAGGACGGTGACCTGGTGCCCGGCCGCGGCCAGCCTCACGGCCGCGGCGAGTCCACCGAAGCCGCTGCCGACCACCACTGCCCGCACGAGCCGAAACTGTAGGCGCCGCCCCGCCGCCAGGCCCTACGGATCACCCGATCGGGTGATCCCCGCGCCGCGGCGCCCCGGTCGGGTGACCGATGCGGAGGCGAGGCGGGGGAACTGCCGCCACGATGGACCCGTGGACACCCTCACCGACGACCTCGTCGTGCTCCTCGGCCCGGACGGCACCCCGTGCGGCACTGCCCCGCGCAGCAGCATCCACGGGCCGGACACGCCGCTGCACCTGGCGTTCTCCTGCTACCTGTTCGACGGGGCTGGGCGCGTCCTGATGACGCGACGCGCCCTGGCGAAACGCACGTGGCCGGGGGTCTGGACCAACGCCTGCTGCGGGCATCCGCTGCCGGGCGAGCGCATCGGGGACGCCGTGGTGCGCCGGCTCGCCGAGGAGCTCGGCGCGGCCGTGACGTCCGTGCACTGCGTGCTGCCGGACTTCCGCTACGAGGCGGTGGACGCCTCGGGGGTGCGCGAGAACGAGGTGTGTCCGGTCTTCGTGGCGACGCTGGACGGCGGGCTGGCGCCGGACCCGGCCGAGGTCATGGAGCACCGTTGGGTCCACCCGGACGCGCTGGCCGGGGTGGCCGCCAGCAGCCCGTGGCTGCTCAGCCCGTGGAGTGCCGCGCAGATCACCCAGATGGACCTGCCCCGCCTGGCCAGGGCCGGGGACGGAGCCGGCGAACGATAGCCGCCCGGCGGCGCCCCGACCGGGGTGCGGCCCGCCAGCCGTCCCCGCCGACCGACCTAGGATCGGCGCTGTGCCCCGCGCGCCCATCCCCGCCCCGCTCCGGGCCCTGCCCTGGGTGCTGGGCGCGGCCGGGGTCCTGTCGCAGATCGTCTGGGTCCTGCTGCCCGAGGACGTGCGCGACAGCGCCACCATCGCCTCGGTGCTGGTGATGACGGCGGCCGGCGCCAGCCACGCGGTGATCCATCGGGGCGCCGCGTGGGCCGCCGGGCTCTACGTGCCGACGGCTGCGATCGGCTTCGCGGTGGAGGCCCTCGGCACCGCGACCGGGTTCCCGTTCGGCGAGTACCGCTACGGCGAGCGGCTCGGCCCGATGCTCGCCGACGTGCCGCTGCTCATCCCGCTCGCCTGGTGCATGGCCGCGTACCCCATGCTGCTGCTGGCCCGCCGACTGGCGAGCCGGCGATGGTCGGTCACGCTCGTGGGCGCGTGGACCCTGATGGCCTGGGACCTGTTCCTGGATCCCCAGATGGTGGGCGAGGGCCACTGGGCGTTCGTCGACCCGACCCCTGCGCTGCCGGGGTCCCCGGGGATCCCGCTGACCAACTACGCCGGCTGGTTCGCCACCGGGCTGCTCATCTTCTGGGTCCTCGACCACCTGCCGCGCACGCCCGCCGACGACCGCATGCCGCACGTGCTGCTGCTGTGGATGTACGCGTCGAACGTGATGGCCGCCGCCGTCTTCTTCGACCGACCTGCGGTCGCCGCCTGGGGTGCGGTGGCCATGGGCCTCACCGTGGTGCCGTGGGCCGTCCAGGTCGTGCCGGAACTGCTCCCCGGCGACCGCCGGCCCCAGCCCGGGGGGGCCGCCCGCGGCATCGACCGGGCGCGGCGATGAGGCCCGGGCCGGCCACGGTGCTCGCCGCGGCGCTGGCCGCGGGTGCCCTGACCGCGCACACCGCCTGGAACCTGCGCCACCTGCGCCGAGCGCCCCGCCCGGCCCCGGACGACCCCGCCCGCAGCACCGTCGTGACGGTCCTGCTGCCCGCGCGGGACGAGGCGGCCCGGATCACGCCGTGCCTGGCCGCCCTGCGCGAGCAGGACCACCCCGCGCTGCGCGTCGTCGTCCTCGACGACGGGTCCAGCGACGGGACCGGGGCGCTCGTCCACGCGGCGGTGGGCGACGACCCCCGCTTCACCGTGCTGGACGGGGCCCACGAGCCGCCGCCGCAGGGGTGGCTCGGCAAGCCGTGGGCCTGCCACCGGCTCGCACGGGCCGCCCTCGCACCGCCACCGGGCGAGCCCGCCCCCGACCTCCTGGTCTTCCTCGACGCCGATGTCGTCCTGGCCTGCGACGCGATCACCCGGATCGCCGCCCTGGTACGGGCCTCGGGCCTGGACCTGGCCAGCCCGTACCCCCGGCAGCTGGCGATCTCCCCCGCCGAGCGGCTCGTACAGCCGCTGCTGCAGTGGTCCTGGTGCACCACCCTGCCGCTGGCCCTCGCCGAGCGCTCGCGGCGGCCGAGCCTGACCGCGGCGAACGGCCAGGTGCTGGCCATCACCGCGGAGGCGTACCGGCGCTCGGGCGGGCACGCCACCGTGCGCCACGACGTCGTGGAGGACATCGCGCTGGCCCGGGCGGTCAAGGCCGGCGGCGGCCGCGCCGGCGTGACCGACGGCACCGACCTGGCCACCTGCCGCATGTACGACGGCACCGGCGCGCTGGTCGCGGGCTACACCAAGTCGCTGTGGACGGCGTTCGGCTCGCCGGCCGGGGCCGCAGGCGCGCTCGGCCTGCTCACGGTCGTCTACGTCCTGCCCCCCGCGGCCCTCGTCGTGGCCCGTGACGGGCGCACCCGCGCGATCGGCGCCGCCGGGTACCTCGCCGCCGTCGCCGGGCGCGTGCTCGTCGCGCGCCGGACCCGGGGACGGGTCGGCGACGCCCTGGCCCACCCCGCCTCGATCCTCGCCCTCGACGCCCTCACCGCCCTGTCGATCCACCGGCATCGCCGGGGCGCGCTCACGTGGAAGGGCCGGCCGGTCCGGGTGCACCGACCCCCGGCCGGCTGACCCGGATCAGTCCTGGGCACCCGCGCTCAGGTCGTCGATGGCGAGGTGCTCGTGGGCGACCTGGTCCGAGCGGTAGACGGCGCGACTGACCATGTGCGCGGCGACCGGCAGGGTGAGCAGCTGGAACACGCCCGCGAGCACCAGCAGGCCCAGGTCCAGGCTCGGTCCGACCCGCAGCCCGATCCCGACCACGACCAGCAGGACGCCGAGGACCTGGGGCTTGGTGGCCGCGTGCAGGCGGGACAGCACGTCCGGGAAGCGCAGCAGCCCGATCGCGGCGGTGAGCGAGAACAGCGACCCCACCAGCAGCAGCACCATCGCCAGCAGGTCCACGACGTCGCCTCCGACCGTCACGTGTCCACCCCCAACGTGGTCGGCGCCCCCGCCTCATCGCCCGTGCCGTCCTCGTCCCGGGCGACGAACCGCGCCACGCTCACCGAGCCGACGAACCCCACGAGGGCGAGCGCCACGATGATGGGGACGGTGGTCGTGTGCCGGTTGTAGGCGGCCTCGACGCCGAGGGCGCTGATGAGGATCGACACCATCACGTCGAGCGCGACGATCCGGTTGATGATCGTCGGACCGCGGACGACCCGCACCAGGGCCAGCAGGGCGGAGACCGCGAGCACGGTGCCGGCGGCCAGGGCGATCGCGGTGATCATCGGCGTCCCCGCACGGGTCGGTCGTCGGTGGAGGCGGACAGCGCCGCCAGCACGCGGCGCTCCTGGTCCAGCACCCGTCGGCGGAAGGCCTCGGCCTCGGTCGCGGTCTCGACGTCGAGCACGTGCATCGACACGCGACCGGTCCCCGGGTCCAGGTCGACGACCAGGGAGCCGGGCACCAGCGACATCATCTCGGCCACCATCGTCTGGAACAGCTCGTTGCGCGAGCGCAGCTGGGTGGTCACGACGCTGGCCCGCGGCACCGGGCCGGGTCGGACCGCGAGCCACGCGACCTGGAAGCTGGCGATCACGACGTCGAGCAGGAACCGCACCACGAGCACGACCGCGGCGACGGGCCGCACCCGCACGCCGATCACGAGCGGCGGCATCCGCAGCAGGACCAGCAGCGCGGCGGCCAGCGCCATGCCGCCCAGCACGTTGGCGAACGACACCGTCCCCCACATCACCACCCACGCGAGGGTGAGCCAGGCCCACGCGAACGCCTGGTCGCGCAGCACCCGGATCATGGCGCACCCGCCGGGAGGACCGCGTCGATGTAGGGATCGCGGGCCAGCATGTCCCGTGCCGCGCGGTCGGTGATGCCGAACAGCGGCCCGGCCAGGAAGGTCAGGGACAGCCCGACGGCGACGAGCCCGGCGGCCGGCAGGGTCATCCCGCGCGGGACGCGACCGGGCTCCCCGGCCTCCGGCGGCGGGGCCTGCCAGAAGGCGCGGCTCCAGACCCGCGAGATGGCGTACAGGGTCAGCAGGCTGGTCAGCACCGACCCCGCGATGAGCAGGTACGTCAGCCAGGTCGCCTGCTGGGCGCCCGCCTGGATCAGCCCGACCTTGCCCAGGAAGCCGGAGAACGGGGGGATCCCGGCCAGGTTCATGGCCGGCAGGAAGAAGAGCACGGCCAGCACCGGGGCCACCTTGGCCAGCCCACCGAGGCGTGTCAGCGACGTGCTGCCGCCGTAGCGCTCGATCAGGCCGATCACCAGGAACAACGTGGTCTGCACCGTGATGTGGTGGGCCACGTAGAACACCGCCGAGGAGATCCCTGCGACGGTCCCGACCGCCGCGCCGAAGATCATGTAGCCGATGTGGCTGACCAGCGTGAACGACAGCATCCGCTTGATGTCGTCCTGGGCCACCGCACCCAGGATGCCGACGATCATGGTGGCCAGCGCCGCCCAGAGCAGCAGCTCGGCCAGCTGCCCGCCGGGGAACAGCAGCGTCTGGGTGCGCAGGATCGAGTAGACGCCCACCTTGGTGAGCAGCCCCGCGAACACGGCCGTGACCGGTGCCGGCGCGGTCGGGTAGGAGTCCGGCAGCCACCCGAACACCGGGAACACCGCGGCCTTGACGGCGAACCCGACGAGCAGCATCACCTGCAGCACGAGCCGGGTGCCGTCGGGCAGGGCGTCGAGGCGCTCGGCGAGCTGGGCCATGTTCACCGTGCCGGTGGCGGCGTACACCAGCGCGATGGCGCTCAGGAAGATGACCGAGGCGAGCAGGCTGACCACGACGTAGGAGATCCCCGCGCGGATGCGGGGCGCGCTGCCGCCGAGCGTGAGCAGCACGAAGCTCGACGCGAGCAGGATCTCGAAGCCGACGTAGAGGTTGAACAGGTCCCCGGTGATGAACGTGTTCGACACGCCCGCGGAGAGCACGAGCATCGTGGGGTGGAAGATGGGCAGCGGTGCGTCCTCGTCGGCCTGCTCCTCGTCGGTGCTGGCCGCGCCCTGGCCGATCGCGTACAGCAGCACGCCGAGGGTCACCGTCGCGCTCACGACCAGCATGAGGGCCGCGAGCCGGTCGACGACCAGCACGATGCCCATCTGGGCCGGCCAACCCCCGACGGCGACGGTGAGCGGGCCGGAACGGTCCGCCCCGACGAGCAGGGCCAGGCTCACCGCGAGCACCAGGCTCAGCGTCACGACGCTGACCACCCGCTGCAGCCGGATCCGGCCGGTGACCACCACGGCGACGCCCGCCCCGGCCAGCGCGAGCACCACCGGCAGCGGCACGAGGGTGCTCCAGTCCACGCCACTCATCCGCGCACCTCGTCGTGCGCGGCGTCGTCGTCGGGCGTCCGACGGCTGGTCGCCTCGTCGTCCGGGTGCGGCACGGCGTCGCGCACGGCCAGCTCGACCAGCCGGAGGTCCTCCACGTCGTCGGCGACGATGTCCGTGCGCGACAGCTGCCACGAGCGGTGGGCCATCGCGAGGATGAACGCGGTCATGCCCAGCGTGATGACGATCGCGGTGAGCGCGAGCGCCTGCGGCAGGGGGTCGGTCATCCCGGCGGGCGGCGTCTGGCCGACGAACGCCGCCTCCCCGGCCGGGCCTGCGGCCACGAGCAGCAGCACGTTCGCGCCGTTGCTCAGCAGCACGATGCCCAGCAGGGCGCGGGTGATGCTGCGCGCCAGCAGCAGGTAGACCCCCGCGGCGAACAGCACGCCGGCGACGATCGCGAGGGTGAGGTTGGGGGTCACGGGCCCACCCCCTGCGGCGTCGGCTGCTCCTGGGGTCCGCCCGGCTCGTGCTCCTGCGCCCGCGGCTGCTCCCGATCCCGCTCGATCTGGGCGTCCAGCCCGGCGCCCAGGCTGCGCAGGATGTCGAGCACCAGCCCGATCACCACCAGGTAGACGCCGATGTCGAAGAACAGCGACGTCACGAGCTTGACCTGGCCGAGCAGCGGCAGCTCGGTCGGGATGATCCAGCTCTGCAGCACCTCGCCGCCCGAGAGCAGGGCCGCCAGCCCGACCCCGGCCGACAGGAACATGCCGGCGCCGAGCAGCACGCCTGGGCGCACCGGGGCAGCCGCCTGCAGCTCGGCCCGCCCCCCGGCGAGGTAGCGCACGGTCAGGGCCAGCCCCGCCACCAGGCCGCCGGCGAACCCGCCGCCCGGGTTGTTGTGCCCCGAGAACAGCAGGTACAGCGAGTAGAGCACGACCGTGTGGAAGATCAGTCGGGTGACCACCTCGAAGATGACGCTGCGCTCGCCCGCGGTGGCCGTGCGGGCCAGCCACCGTGGCACCGGCGCCGGTCCGGGGTCGGCGTCGGCGGCCTCGCCACGCGCGGCCCGGAACTCCTCCTCCACGCGGGCCAGTCGCCGCTCGCGCAGGAACACGAGGCTGGCGACCCCGGTGGCGGCGACCAGGAGCACGGCCAGCTCGCCCATCGTGTCCCATGCCCGGATGTCGACGAGGATGACGTTGACGACGTTCCTGCCGCCGCCGAAGTCGTAGGCCTGCTCGGCCAGCCCGTCCGAGGCCGGCGTCGCGGTCCGCACGGCCGAGGCGGTCAGCGCCATCCCGACGACCACCAGGCCGACCGCGGCCCCCAGGCCGGCCCGGGCCCAGCGCCCCAGGCCCGGCGGCGTGTCCCAGAACCGCGCCGGCATCCGGCGCAGCACCAGCACGAAGACCACGAGGGTCACCGTCTCCACCAGCACCTGGGTGAGCGCGAGGTCGGGGGCCCCGTGCAGGACGAAGAGCACACCGACCCCGTAGCCGGTGACGCCGACGAGGATGGCCGCGCGCAGCCGCCGCCGGGCACGGGCCGCGGCGATGGCCGCCACCACGATCAGCGTCCCCACCGCGAGCTGGCCGGGGCTGTCCCAGCGGACGTCGTCGGGCCAGGTGACACCGAGCAGCAGGGCACCCCCGGG
>JALOLH010000004.1 GCA_025456065.1 Candidatus Nanopelagicales bacterium
TCGGGTGCCGGCTCGAGCTCGGTCCGGACGGGATGCTCTGGATCGGCACGGGCGACGCCGTGCAGCCCGAGCTGCCGCAGGACCCGGACAGCCTGGCGGGCAAGGTCCTGCGCGTCACGCTGCGCGGCGACCCCGCGCCCGGCAACCCGCGCGGCGGCTGGGACCCCCGGGTCCTGACGATCGGGCACCGCAACGTGCAGGGCCTGGCCTTCCGGGCCGGGGACGGGGCCGCCTTCAGCGTGGAGCACGGCACCGGCTGCGACGACGAGATCAACGCGCTGGCGGCTGGGGCGAACTACGGCTGGGACCCGATCGGGCCGGATGGTCGCTACGCGGAGGGTGCCCCGATGACCGACCCCGACATCGCCGGCGCGGTCCCGGCCGCCTGGTCCAGCGGCTGCCCGACCACCGCGCCGTCGGGCGGCGAGTTCATCACCGGCGACCAGTGGGGCACCTGGGCCGGCCGGCTGGCGGTCGCCGTGCTCAAGGACGCCCACCTGATGATCGCGACCACCGAGGGCGACCGCGTCACGGACACCCGCATCGAGCTCGAGGGCGAGCTGGGCCGCCTGCGCACGGTGCGCAACGGCCCGGACGGCAGCCTCTGGGTGACGGTCGACGCCAGCCCGGGCGACCTGGTCCGGCTCGAACCGCGGCTGGACTGACCATCCGGATCCGCCGCGTCGTCAGGGCGGGACGGACGCCCGCGTCGCGCCATCACGTCAGCGAAGGTTGGAGATCCTCGTGATCGTCCCGGCGAGACCCACCACGTAGGCCGTGTCGCCGACCAGCTCCAGCGACGTCGGCCGGTCGAGGACGAGCTCGTTCCCCGCGCCGTCCGTGACGGGCACCAGCCTCCCGCGCCGGTCGGCCCTGACCAGGCGGCCGGTGTTGGCGGTGGCAGGGCTGCCTTCCGCGACCCCGTCCCATTGGCCCTGGGACAGCGCGAAGAGGCCGCCTCGACGGCCGAGCTCGACGTCGACGAGCGGGCTGGCGCCTGCCGCGATGTCGACCGCTGTCCGCGACCACGGCCAGCAGGCCACGACCTTGCCCTCGCTCGGCGCGTGCGGGATGGGTCCGGCCTGCGACATCAGGACCACCCCGCCCACCGTCTCCAGGCCCGTGGGGACGACGTTGCCGAACGTCATGACCTCGCGGATGTCCCCGTGGCGCCCGACGCGCAGCACCCGGTTGTGATGCCCGTCGGTGACGAGGAGGTCGCGCCCGGAGGGCTGCAGGACAGGGACCCGGACGTGGCGCCCTCGATCGTCACGCGAGTCCCGTGCCAGGGCACGGGGAAGGGGCGCCGCGGCCGGCCCCACGGCCCCTCGGCGACCGGTGCACGGCGCGGGGCTTCCCCCCGGGACCTCGATGGGGAGCCGCCGACTACCGCAGCAGCTGGCGGGCCATCACCATCCGCTGGATCTGGTTGGTCCCCTCGTAGATCTGGGTGATCTTGGCGTCGCGCATGTAGCGCTCGACCGGATGGTCGCGGACGTACCCCGCGCCGCCGAACACCTGGACCGCGTCGGTGGTGACCTCCATGGCGATGTCCGAGGCGTAGCACTTGGCGGCCGCGCCGAAGAAGGTCAGGTCCGCGTCCTGCCGTTCGGACCGGGCCGCCGCCGCGTACGTCAGTGCTCGGGCCGTCTCGACCTTCATCGCCATGTCGGCGATGAGGAACTGCACGCCCTGGAACGACGCGATCGACTTGCCGAACTGCTTGCGCTCCTTGGCATAGGCGACCGCGGCATCGAGTGCGCCCTGCGCGATGCCGAGGGCCTGGGCGCCGATCGTCACACGGGTGTGGTCCAGCGTCCGCATGGCCGTCTGGAACCCGGTCCCGGGCTCGCCGACGATCCGGTCCGCGGGGATCCAGCAGTCCTCGAAGAGGATCTCCCGGGTGGGCGAGCCGTGGATGCCCAGCTTGCGCTCCGGGGTGCCCAGCGAGAAGCCCGGGTCGTCGTGGTGCACGACGAACGCCGAGATCCCGCGGGGGCCCGCCGAGGGATCGGTCACGGCCATCACGGTGTAGTACTTTGAGATCCCCGCGTTCGTGATCCACGACTTCTGGCCGTTGAGCACCCAGCCGCCGTCGCCGGCCGCCGCGCGCGTCTTCATCGCGGCGGCATCGGAGCCCGCCTCCCGCTCGGACAGCGCGTACGAGAACATCGCCTCGCCACTGGCCACCTGGGGCAGGTACCGACCGAGCAGGTCGTCGTCGGCCCCCACGATGAGCGGCGTCGTGCCCAGCTTGTTCACGGCCGGGATGAGCGAGCTCGAGGTGCAGACCCGGGCGACCTCCTCGATGACCAGGCAGGCCGCCAGGGCGTCACCGCCCTCGCCCCCGAACTGCTCGGGGATGTGGATGGCGTGGAAGCCGTTCGCCCGCAGTGCCTCGTAGACGTCCCAGGGGAACTCACCGGTCTCGTCGATCTCCGCCGCCCGGGGCGCGATCTTGTCCTCGGCCAGCGCGCGAACGGCCGCGCGGAGCATCTCGTGCTCCTCGGAGAGGGTGAACAGGTCGAAGTCGGGGTTGGGGATCAGTGCCATACGCCGCAGGCTACGCCGCCGGCGCCACCCTCCACTGCGGGCCTCCCCGCCGAGCGTGCGGCGACTGCCGGCCGAGTCCGCATGCTGCCCGCCGAGGACCGCCACGACCGCCGCACGCCGCAGCCACGCGCTTGTCGCCCGTTCGGCGCCACGTCCCGCCGGGGATCGGGTGGGCCGGCGTCACCACCTACGCTGGCCCCTCGTGAGCGACCTCATGCGGATCACCGTCATCGGCACCGGCTACCTCGGTGCGACCCATGCCGCCGCCATGGCGGAGTCCGGCTTCGAGGTGCTCGGGGTCGACGTCGACAAGGCGAAGGTCGAGGCGCTGGCCAGGGGCGAGGTGCCCTTCTTCGAGCCGGGGCTCGCCGAGCTGCTGCGCCGCAACGTCGAGGCCGGTCGCCTGCGGTTCACCACGGACCCGGCCGAGGCCGCGGAGTTCGGGGAGGTGCACTTCCTCGGCGTCGGCACGCCGCAGCACCCGCGGACGAACGCCGCCGACCTCTCCCAGCTGCACGCGGCGGTCGATGCCCTCGCGCCGCTGCTGCGCAACCCGTGCACGGTGGTCGGCAAGTCGACGGTCCCGGTCGGCACCGCGGCCGCGCTGCGCGAGCGCCTGCACGCCCTGGCGCCTGCGGGCGCCGACGTCGACCTGGTCTGGAACCCGGAGTTCCTCCGCGAGGGCTACGCGGTGGCCGACACCCTCACCCCGGACCGGATCGTCGTCGGCCTGGCCGAACCGGCCGGACCGGGCGAGCCGGCCAGCCGGGAGGAGGCGGTGATGCGCCGGGTCTACGCCCCGATGATCGCCTGGGGCTCCCCCTTCCTGGTGATGGACTACGCCACCTCCGAGCTGGTCAAGGTGGCCGCGAACTCGTTCCTGGCCACGAAGATCTCGTTCATCAACGCGATGGCCGAGGTGTGCGAGGCCACCGGCGCCGACGTGACCCGCCTGGCCGAGGCGATCGGCTTCGACGAGCGGATCGGGCCCAGGTTCCTGCGCGCGGGCATCGGCTTCGGCGGCGGCTGCCTGCCCAAGGACATCCGAGCGTTCATGGCGCGGGCCGGCGAGCTCGGCGTCCCGGACGCCCTGAGCTTCCTGCGGGACGTGGACGGCATCAACACCCGGCGTCGCGCCTCCACGGTCGCGCTCGCGCGCGAGCTGGTCGGCGGGCGGTTCGTGGGCAAGCGCGTCACCGTGCTCGGCGCGGCCTTCAAGCCGGACTCCGACGACGTGCGGGACTCCCCCGCCCTGGACATCGCCGCGGCCATCTACACCGCCGGGGGCGAGGTCGTGGTGCACGACCCGCAGGCGATGGCGAACGCCCGCGCCGCCTACCCGACGATGACCTACGCCGGCGACGTGCGCGAGGCGCTCACCGACGCGGACCTCGTGCTGCTGCTGACCGAGTGGCGCGACTACACCGAGCTGGACCCGTTCGACGTGGTCCACCTCCCCGCGCAGCCGCTGCTGCTCGACGGCCGCAACGCCCTGGACCCGGTCCGCTGGCGGGCCGCCGGCTGGACCTACCGCGGGCTCGGCCGGCCCAACGCCTGACCGGGCCGCTACCCGCCGCTACCCGCCGGCCTCGGTCCGCAGCCGGGCGCCCTTGTCCTGCGCCGAGGCGCGTAGCCCCGCCCGGTAGGCGTCCATGTCGGGCCACAGCCGGGCCTCGGCGACGCCGAGGATCCGGGCGGCCAGCAGGCCGGCGTTGCGGGCCTGGCCGATGCCGACCGTGGCCACCGGCACGCCGGCCGGCATCTGCACGATCGACAGCAGCGAGTCCATGCCGTCGAGCACCGCCAGGGGCACCGGCACGCCGATCACCGGCAGCGAGGTGACCGATGCGAGCATCCCGGGCAGGTGCGCGGCGCCGCCGGCCCCGGCGATGAGCACCTTCAGGCCGCGCCCCGCCGCCGAGCGGCCGTACTCGAGCATGTCCTCGGGCATCCGGTGGGCCGAGACCACGTCGACCTCGTGCGGGATGCCGAAGTCGCGCAGCGCCTGCGCCGCGTCGGACATCACCACCCAGTCCGAGTCCGAGCCCATGACGACCCCGACCTGCGGGGCCGGGACGAGTCGCTCACTCATCGATCACTCCCGAGATGTAGTCGGCCGCGTGGTGGGCACGGGCGAGCAGGACGTCGAGGTCGTCGCCGTAGGCCGTCACGTGGCCCACCTTGCGGCCCGGCCGCACGTCCTTGCCGTAGAGGTGCACCTTGAGTCCGGGGTCACGCGCCATCACGTGACGGTAGGCGGCGTAGAGGTCGGGGTGCTCGCCGCCCAGCACGTTCACCATCACGGCGAACGGCGCCCGTGCCTCGGGTGCGCCCAGCGGCAGGTCGAGCACGGCCCGCAGGTGGTTCTCGAACTGGCTGGTGACTGCGCCCTCGATCGTCCAGTGCCCGGAGTTGTGCGGCCGCATCGCCAGCTCGTTGACCAGCACGCCCTCGGGGGTGTCGAACAGCTCGACGGCGAGCATGCCGACGACGTCGAGGGCCTCGGCGATCCGCAGCGCGACCTGCTGCGCGGCCAGGGCGTGCTCGTCGGCCAGGCCGGGGCACGGCGCCACGACCTCCGTGCAGATCCCGTCGGTCTGCACGGTGCGCGCGACGGGGTAGACCGCGACCTGGCCCGAGGGAGAGCGGGCCACCTGGGCCGCCAGCTCGCGGGTGAACGGCACGTACTGCTCGGCCAGCCACGCGACGCCCGGGCGCAGCGGGGCCTGCGCCAGCACCTGCTCGGCGTGCGCCGCGGACTCGACGACCCAGACGCCGCGGCCGTCGTACCCCCCGCGCGAGACCTTGAGCACGACCGGGAAGCCGCCCTGGGCCTCGGCGAACGCCGCGACGTCGGCCGGACCCGCGACGACCGCCCATGCCGGGCACGGCACCCCGGAGGCCGACACGGCGGCACGCATGTGGACCTTGTCCTGGGCGTGCGCGAGGGCCGCCGGCCCGGGCCGCACCGTGATGCCGGCGGCCACGAGTGCGGCGAGGATGGGAGCCGGGACGTGCTCGTGGTCGAACGTCACCACGTCGCAGCCCTGCGCGAAGGCGGCGACCGCGGCCGGGTCGTCGTGGGCGCCCCATCGGATGTCCCCGCCGCCACGTGCCGCGGACTCCTCCGGCGAGGCGGCGAGCACCCGCAGGCTCACACCGAGGGCGAGTGCGGCCTCCTGGCTCATGCGGGCCAGCTGCCCGCCCCCGATCATGCCCACGACCGGGAAGCCCGGCGCCGGTCCTGCGGTCACGACGAGCACCCTATCCAGCGCCGCCGCCCACTATCGTGACCCCGATGCCCGCCGCAGCGCCGCTCCCACCCAAGGCCCCGCCCCCCGCCGGGGCGCCGCGGCCCCCGGATCCCGTGGATCCCCCGGATCTGGACCTCGCCGCACTGGCCCGCGAGTTCGACCTGAGCTCGAGCATGGCGCGCCAGCCGCTCGGCGACTACCTGCGCGAGCTGTGGCGCCGCCGCGACTTCGTCACCGCGATGGCCACCGGGCGCAAGGCCGCCCAGTACAAGGACACGGTGCTGGGCCGGCTGTGGCAGGTGCTCTCGCCGATCCTGAACGCGATCGTCTACTACTTCATCTTCGGCGTGCTGCTGCAGACGTCGCGTGGGGTGGAGAACTTCCCCGCGTTCCTCATCGTCGGGGTCTTCACGTTCACCTACACCCAGCGCGTGGTGACCGGCGGCACCAAGGCCATCGTGAACAACCGCAACCTCATCCGGGCCATCCACTTCCCGCGTGCGGTGCTGCCGCTGGCCGTCATCGTCCAGGAGGTCCAGCAGCAGGTCGTCTCGATCGGGATCCTGCTGGTGATCGTGCTGCTCACCGGGGAGCCGATCACGTGGCTGTGGCTGGGCATCATCCCCGTGCTGGCCCTGCAGACGGTCTTCAACGCGGGGCTGTGCCTGATCGTCGCGCGGTTCACCGCAGCCAGCCGGGACTTCGCGCAGCTGGTGCCCTTCGTCCTGCAGACCTGGCGCTACCTGTCCGGGGTCATGTTCAGCATCCCGGTGTTCACCGCGGACCTCGCGCCCTGGGTCGAGCGGGTGCTCTACCTCAACCCGCTCACCGACTACATCGAGATGATGCGGCACTGCCTGCTCGAGGGGTACTCCGCGCCGTGGGAGCTGTGGGTGCTCGGCGCCATCTGGGCGCTGGTCTCGCTGGTGGTCGGCTTCGTCGTGTTCTACCGGGCCGAGGAGTCCTACTCCCGTGGCTGACCCGATCGATCCGCCGTCGGCCCCGCCGGAGCCGCCGCCGACCGTCGTCTGCGACGACCTCCACGTGGTCTACCGGGTGATCGGCAACACCGGCGCCGGCTCGGCGGCCTCGGCCGTGCGGCGCCTGCTGCGCCGGCAGTCCACGGGGCAGGTGTTCCGCCGCGTGCACGCGGTGCGCGGGGTCTCGATGGTGGCCCGCGAGGGCGACGCCATCGCCCTCATCGGCCGCAACGGCTCGGGCAAGTCGACCCTGCTGCGGGCCATCGCGGGGCTGCTGCCGGCGGAGTCGGGCGCCGTCTACACCTCGGGCAGGCCCTCGCTGCTCGGCGTGAACGCCGCGCTCATGCGCGACCTCCCGGGTGAGGACAACATCCTGCTCGGCTGCATGGCGATGGGCCTGAGCCGGGAGGAGGCGAAGGCCCGCCGTGACTGGATCGTGGAGTTCGCCGACCTCGGCGACTTCATCGACTTCCCCATGAACACCTACTCCTCGGGCATGGCCGCCCGGCTGCGGTTCGCCATCGCGGCGTCGACCAGCCACGAGATCCTCATGATCGACGAGGCGCTGGCCACCGGGGACGCCGAGTTCCGGCGCCGCAGCGAGCAGCGGATCATGGAGCTGCGCGAGGAGGCGGGCACCGTGTTCCTGGTCTCGCACTCCCTCGGCGTCGTCCGGCTCACGTGCAACCGCGCGATCTGGCTCGAGAAGGGTCGCGTCGTGATGGACGGCGAGGCCAACGCCGTGGTCGACGCCTACGAGGCCGTGTACGACCCGGAGGTGGAGAAGCAGGAGCGCCGGCGCCGCCGGGAGCGCCGGCGCCGCGAGCGGCTGGCCGCCGAGGAGGCCGCCCGCAAGGTCGCCGAGGAGGCCCGGGCGGATCGCGAGGCCGACGCAGCTGGCAGCGACGCCGCGCCGCTCTGACCGTGCTCGTCACGCGGATCGCCCCGACCCCCTCGGGTCACCTGCACGTGGGCAACGCCGTCAACGCGCTGCTCACCGCGTGGCTGGCCCGCGACCACGGCGGCCGGCTGCTGCTGCGCATCGACGACTTCGACACCGGCCGCGCCCGGGCCGCCTACCTCGCCGACGTGTTCGCCACGCTGGCCTGGCTCGGCATCACCCCCGACGACGGGCCGGCCGATCCGAGCGACTTCCACGCGCGGTGGTCGATGGCCCGACGGACCGGCGAGTTCCGCACGGCCGCCGAGCGGCTGCGCCTGGCCCACCCGGACGACGTCTTCACCTGCCGCTGCTCGCGCCGTTCGCTGGTGGACGGCGCCTGCGGTGCCGGCTGCCGGGAGCGGGCGCTGCCCCTGGTGCCGGGCACGACGGTCCTGCGGCTGCACGTGCCCCCGGGCGTGGTCGTGCCGGTGCGCGCTGCCGTCCCGGAGGCGCCCACGACGCTGCCGGTCCCGGCCGGGGACCACGTGCTGTGGCGCCGCGACGACCTGCCCGCGTACCAGCTGGGCTCGGTGCTCGCCGACGAGGCACTCGGGGTGACCGCGATCGTCCGCGGCGTCGACCTGCTGGCGTCCTCGGCGCTGCAGCTGCACCTGGCCGCCCTGCTGCCGGCACCGCGCTTCCAGCAGGTGGACCTGCGCCACCATGCCCTGCTCACCGGCCCCAACGGCGACAAGCTGAGCAAGAGCGCCGGCGCCCAGGCCCATCCGATGCTGCGCACGCCCGAGCTCCGCGCGCGGGTCGAGGGCTGGGCCCAGTCGCTCGGCGCCCCCGTCGGCATCCCCCCGCCGCCGTGAGCATCACCCGCCGCCGTGATCGCACCGGCGCGCCCCGGTGATCCGGACAGGTGGGCGACCTCAGCTGGTCCGGTCGACCGAGATCGTGAAGGCGGCCCGGAAGGACCGGCCGCGGGGCACGACCTCCATCGGGTCCTGGCCCGAGAACGGGTCGCTCGCCGCGGTCATCGGCTCGACGCAGATGTGGTCGCGGTGCGGGGGCCCGTAGAGGATCGCCCAGTCGTAGCCGGTGTCGAACCGGATCGACATCTTGCGGCCGTTGCCGCGGATGAAGGCCGTCGTGCCGTTCTCGACGTCGGCGAACAGGTCGTCGAGCCGGCGCTCGCCGAGCTTGCCCACGATCGGCTCGACATCCTCGCGGGTGCCCTCCGGGAGCAGCGTGGGCCCCAGCGGGCAGCGCCTGGTGAAGGGGAAGTACACCTCCCACTCGCGGCGTGGGAGGCCCGGGATGCGCAGGTAGGGGTGCCAGCCGAAGGCGATCGGCACCTCGTCCTGGCCGATCGCGTGGATCTCGGTGCTGAACGTCAGCGAGGTGGACCGCAGGCTGGCCTTGAAGTCGATGCGGTGCTCGAAGGGGAAGGCCGAGAAGTCGATGCGGCGCTGGTCGAACGTCAGCTGGGCGGTGATCGAGGCCTCCGTGGCGCTGGTCTCGAGCGCGACGACCTCCCAGTCCGGGCTGCCGCGCAGGAGGCCGTGGATCGGCTGGCCGTGGGCGTCGAAGCGCAGGTGCGGGGTGTTCGGGTTCACGTCGATCCGCCGGATGCCACCACCCTCGTGGACGACGGCGTAGGCCATCCGGCCCAGACGGTTGGCCCAGGGGGCGAGGATGGGCACGCCGAAGGTCCGGCCGGTCTCCAGGTACCCCTGCAGCCCGTAGCGCTGGCCGAGCATCTCGTCGCCGTCGTGGGTCATCGAGGAGCAGACCATCCCGGCCCGCGGCACGAACGTCGCCCTGACGTTGGCCGGGGAGACCAACGTCAGGGCCTCGTACTCGGGCAGGTCCGGGTGCGGGCCGCGGGTGATCTCGTACACGCCCGCGAGCCTATTCCACGGGCAGCCCGAGATCGCGGGCGATGAGCATGCGCTGGACCTCGGAGGTCCCCTCCCCGATCTCGAGGATCTTCGCGTCGCGGTAGAAGCGGCCCACCGCCGACTCGATCGTGAAGCCGTACCCCCCGTGCACCTGCGTGGCGACCCGCGCGTTGTCCATCGCGGCCTCCGACGAGTACAGCTTGGCGATGCTGGCCTCCTGGGCGAACGGCTCGCCGGCCACCATCAGCGCGGCGGCCTGCCGCCAGGCCAGCCGGGACAGGTGCGCCCGCACCTGCATGTCGGCGATCATGAACTGGATGGACTGGCGGGTGCCGATGGCCCGGCCGAACGACTCCCGCGTGGCCGCGTAGGCCAGCGACTCGTCGACGCACCCCTGGGCCAGGCCCGCGGCGAGCGCGGCGATGGCCACCCGGCCCTCGGCCAGGGTCGAGAGGAACTGCGCGTAGCCGCGGCCGCGCTCGCCGAGCAGGTTCGCGGCCGGCACCCGGACGTCGGCGAAGCCCAGCTCGTGGGTGTCCGAGGCGTTCCAGCCGACCTTGTCGTACTCCTTGGCCACCGTGAAGCCGGGGGTGCCCGCCGGCACGATGATCGCCGAGATCTCCGGCCGGCCGTCCGGACGGGTCCCCGTGCGGGCGGCGACCGTCACCAGGCCGGTGATCGCGGTCCCCGAGTTGGTGATGAACGACTTCGAGCCGTTGATCACCCAGGTGTCGCCCTCGAGCACCGCCGTGGTCCGTACGCTGCCGGCGTCCGACCCGCTGCCGGCCTCGGTCAAGCCGAACCCGCCGAGCATCTCCCCGGCGGCCAGCCGCGGCAGCCACTGCTGCTGCTGCTCCGGCGTGCCGAAGCGCAGGATCGGCATCGCCCCCAGCGAGACGCCCGCCTCGAGGGTGATCGCGATCGAGGAGTCGACCCGGGCCAGCTCCTCGATGGCCACGCACAGGGCGAGGTAGTCCCCGCCCATGCCGCCGTGCTCCTCGGGGATGGGCAGGCCGAACAGGCCCATCTCGCCCATCCGCCGCACGAGCGGCAGGGGGAACTCCCCGCGCCGGTAGTAGTCGCCGATGACGGGGGCCACCTCGTCGCGGGCGAACTCCTCGACGACCTTGCGCAGCTGCTCGTGCTCGGCGGACAGGGCGAGGGTCACGGTCGGCACCTCCTGGGACGGGCAGCACGGGAACGGCTGCATGGTCCACGGTAGTCCGCTCCCGGTGAGACACTTCACTGCAGTGGCCGGTGTGGAGCATCCGGTCGCGGGTATGAAACGCCCATGCCGCAGGTGGTGGAGTTGGACGCGCACAGGGTCGGTGCCGGGGTCGGCGCTGCCGCGCGCCGGCTCGGCAGCGAGGTCGCGAAGTTCGGGACCGTCGGGGCACTGGCGTTCGTGATCGACGTCGGCCTGTTCAACCTGCTGCGCGCCACCGTCCTGCAGGACAGCCCGCTGACGGCCAAGGGCATCAGCGTGATCGCGGCGACGACCTTCGCCTTCCTGGCCAACCGGCACTGGACCTACCGCGATCGGGCCCGCACCGGCTACCGCCGCGAGACCGTCCTGTTCTTCGCCACGAACGGCGCCGCCCTGCTGATCTCCTGGGCCTGCCTGGCGATCTCGCACTACCTGCTCGGCCTGGACAGCCAGCTCGCGGACAACATCAGCGGCAACATCATCGGCGTGGGCCTCGGGACGCTGTTCCGCTTCTGGGTCTACCGCACCTGGGTCTTCCCCGAGGAGGCCCTGCCACCGTCGCCGGCCGAGCAGCCCTCGCGCGTCGCCTGACCGTCACCGACCCGGCAGCGCCCGCCATCCCGCACCAATCGCCCCCCAATCGCCCCCCGTCGTCGCCCCTCGTGCTCGCGTCGGCCGCCGGACCGCTCTGCGGGCCGGCTCAGCGCGGCCGGGAGACCGAGGCGGCCCGGACCAGCCCGATCCCGCGCAGCGCGCGCGGACGGTGGTGGCGCACGAGGTAGGCACCCGGATCCCCGAGGCCCTCCTCGGTCGCCGGGTCGATCATGGTGCCACCGGGCTTGGCGATCGCCGTCAGGCGGCTGGCCCGGTTCACCGTCTCGCCGTAGTAGTCGCCCATGAGGGAGATGAGCCGGCCGGTCGCCAGGCCGATCCGCAGGCGGGTCGGGGGGTCACCGGCGCGCGGCAGCGCGTGCATCGACAGGGCGATCCCGACCGCGGTGTCCGGGTCCTCGGCCACGAACATGACCTCGTCGCCCAGGGTCTTCACCAGCCGGGCGCCGTGCCCGGCGACGATGTCGGCGGCCCCGGTCTCGAACGCCTCGACCATGGCGGACAGCTCGTCCTCGCCCAGCACGCGGGCCAGCCGCGTGAACCCGGCGATGTCGGCGAAGCCGACGGTGGCCGCGGCGAGGTCGCCGGGCTCGTGGATCCCCTCCCCCTGGCCGGGCACCTCGGTCATCGCCAGCACCCGCCCGGCCAGCGCCGCGAGGTGGCGCCGCCAGGCGTGCACGAGCAGCGACTCCAGGCCCGGCAGCACCTCGGCCATCCCCTCGCCCACCCGGGCCATCTCCACCGGCTCGTCGGCCTCGGCGAGGATCCGCGCCATCGTGTCGACCTGCCAGTCGGCGAGGCGGGAGGCGGTCTGCCCGAGGCTGCGCACGATCTCCACCGCTCGGGCCTCGTCGAGCAGCCCGTCGCGGGTCCAGCCCACCAGCAGCTGCAGGGCGGCGACGTCAGTGCGGGTGAAGGCGAGGCGCTCGCCACCGACGTCCGCGAAGCCCATGGCCCGCCAGTAGGGCCGTGCCTGCTCGACGGTCAGCCCGGCTGCGGCCGAGGCCTCCTCACGGGTCAGCTCGAGGGGCGCGGCCAGGACGAGCGCGGTGAGCCGGGCCAGCGCCTCGGCGCGCGGGTCGGGGGCGTCGGTCACCGTGCGACAGCGTGCACCACGTCGCCCACGACGACGGGCACCTCGCCCCCGTCGGTCGCGACGAGCAGCTCGCCGCGCGGACCGATCCCCGCACCGACGCCGACCAGGTCCCCGGCCCCTGGCCGGACGACCCGCAGCTCGGCACCGATCGAGGTGCACCGGTCGCGGTAGGCATCCAGCAGCCGGTCCAGCGCCGCCGGCTCGGTGCCGACCGCGTCCCATGCGGTGTACCAGTGCTCGATGCGCGACAGCGCGCGGCCGATGAGCTTCGCGCGGCGCGGCCGGGGGACCCCGGCCAGCGTGAGCGAGGTGGCGGCGGGCACCGGCAGGTCGGCCTCGGCGAGGTCGACGTTGATGCCCACGCCGAGGATGACGGCCCCGGTCTCGGCATCCCGCTCGGCGAGGATCCCGCCGACCTTGCCGCCGCGCCCGCTCGGGGCGTCCTCGTCGCGCAGGACCAGGTCGTTGGGCCACTTCAGGCCGGTGGGCACGCCCGTGACGAACTCCATCGCCTCGCAGACCGCGACGCCGGCGAGCAGCGGCAGGACCCCCCACTCGTGGGCCTCGTCAGCCGGGTGCAGCACGACGGAGAACATCGCGGAGGTGCCGGCCGGTGCCTCCCACGTCCGGTCCAGACGCCCGCGCCCTGCGGTCTGCAGGTCCGAGACGAGCACGACACCGGTCGGGCAGCCGGCCGCGGCCAACGCCTGGCCGACGCTGTTCGTCGAGGAGAGCTCGGGGAACACGGTGACGCTGCGCCAGGAGCCGCCGCCCTTGCGGATGGACTTCACGACGGCCGCCGTGCCCAGGTCCACGGGCCAGCCGTCGACGTACGCGACCCCGCTGGATCGGGGGCGGCCGTCGGGGCCCGGGACGAGTGGGGACGGGACCGGGTTGACCGGCCCGGAGATGGCGTCGGACACGGGGATAAGGTACTTCACGACTGGCACCCCCAGCACGGCTGCGCGAGCGCGGCCACGGCGCCACGAGGAGGACGCACATGACCGCGACCGCGCCCGATCCCGCCCCGGCTGCCGAGGCGATCGACCAGACCACCACGGCCGGCAAGCTCGCCGAGCTCGAGCACCGGCGGCACGAGGCGATCCTCGCCGGCAAGGCCGCCCGGATCGAGAAGCAGCACGCGAAGGGCAAGATGACCGCCCGGGAGCGGCTGCGCCACTTCCTCGACGAGGGCTCGTTCGTCGAGGTGGACGACCTCGCCCGGCACCGTTCCTACAACTTCGGCGGCCAGCGCAACCGGCCGTACGGCGACGGCGTGGTCACCGGCCACGGCACCATCGACGGCCGCCCCGTGTGCGTGTTCGCCCAGGACTTCACCGTCTTCGGCGGCTCCCTCGGGGAGGTCTTCGGCGAGAAGATCATCAAGGTGATGGACCTGGCCCTGCGCAACGGCTGGCCGATCATCGGGATCAACGACTCCGGCGGGGCCCGCATCCAGGAGGGCGTGGTCTCGCTGGCCATCTACGGCGAGATCTTCCGGCGCAACGTGCACGCCTCCGGCGTCATCCCGCAGATCTCGCTCATCATGGGCCCCTGCGCCGGTGGCGCGGTCTACTCCCCCGCCATCACCGACTTCACGGTCATGGTCGACAAGACCTCGCACATGTTCATCACCGGCCCGGACGTCATCAAGACGGTCACCGGCGAGGACGTCGCGTTCGAGGACCTCGGTGGCGCCCGCACCCACAACACCAAGTCCGGTGTGGCCCACTACATGGGCGAGGACGAGCACGACGCGCTGGGCTACGTGAAGGCGCTGCTGTCCTACCTGCCGAGCAACAACCTCGAGCGGCCCCCGGTGTTCGACGCCGAGGTCGAGCTCGAGGTCACCGATCTCGACCGCGAGCTCGACGCGCTCATCCCGGACTCGCCGAACCAGCCCTACGACATGCACCGGGTGATCGAGGCGGTCCTCGACGACCAGGAGTTCCTCGAGGTCCAGCCCCTGTTCGCGCCGAACATCGTCTGCGGGTTCGGCCGCGTCGAGGGCCACTCGGTCGGCATCGTGGCCAACCAGCCCATGCAGTTCGCCGGGACGCTGGACATCGACGCCTCGGAGAAGGCCGCCCGCTTCGTGCGCACGTGCGACGCGTTCAACGTGCCCGTGATCACGTTCGTCGACGTGCCGGGCTTCCTGCCGGGCACCTCCCAGGAGTGGGACGGGATCATCCGCCGGGGCGCGAAGCTCATCTACGCCTACGTCGAGGCCACGGTGCCCAAGGTCACGGTCATCACGCGCAAGGCCTACGGCGGCGCCTACGTGGTCATGGGCTCCAAGCACCTCGGCGGCGACATCAACCTGTCGTGGCCGACCGGGCAGATCGCGGTGATGGGCGCCCAGGGCGCGGTCAGCATCCTGTACCGCAAGGAGCTCGCCGCGGCGCAGGACGCCGTGGCCGCCAGGGCCCGTCTCGAGGCCGAGTACAACCTCGAGCTGGCCAACCCCTACCTGGCCGGCGAGCGGGGCTACATCGACCGCGTGGTCTTCCCCCACGAGACCCGCGCGGAGATCGTCAAGGCGCTGCGGGTGCTGCGCAACAAGCGCGAGACGCACCCGCCCAAGAAGCACGGGAACATCCCGCTGTGAGCGCCGAGCGGCACGGCGGGGAGCACCACCGGCCCGCCCTGCGGATCGTGCACGGGGACCCGACGCCCGAGGAGGTCGCCGCGCTGGTCGCGGTGCTGGCCGCGGCCGGCGGGGACGAGGGCCAGGCGCCCAGCGGCCCGGTCGCCCAGTGGGCCACGCCGGAGCGCCTGCTGCGCCGGCCCCTCGCGCCCACCGGCTGGTGGGAGTCCTCGCTGCCGCGCTGAGCGCCCCGAGGCGCCCGTCACGCAGCGTCCCCCTGACGGCCGCCTCGGGCGTCGCCGGGCGGGGCTAGGCTGCGCGGCGTGATCTCGGAGCGGCCCTTCGCCGACGGCCGGCGGACGGCGGTGTTCGTCTTCAGCGAGCTGCGCCGCGACGCCGGTCGGCTCACCGCCGACTGGCTGTGGCGCCTGCGCGCGTTCGACGCCGCGGGCTGGGCGACCCACGCCGCGCTCATCAACAAGGACCCCGGGCTCGAGGCCACGGTGGACGCGCTGGTGGGCGAGGGGCGGTTCCCGGTCACCACCGGACTGCACCACTTCGCGCGGCGGGACCGGCGGGTGCGGCCCTCCTGGTACGGACCGCTGCCCGAGGGCCAGGACTTCGACGACCGCGTCGCGGACTGGCTGGACTGGCTGACCGCGCAGGTGCCCGGGGCCCTGGTCTTCGCCGACTCGCCGGTGACCTACCCCTACGTCGCCCGGATGAGCAACCCGACGGTGGCCCGCCTCGCAGCCGTGCACCGCAACCACCTCGCCGCCGGCACCGACGGCCACGAGATCGACGCCGCCACCGCCCCCCTGGCCGCGAGGTTCGTGGAGCGCGGGTTCGACGCCGCCCAGGCCGCGTTCGACGCCCTGGTCGTGATGACGGCACGGCAGGGCGAGGACCTCCGGGCCCGCCTCGGCGGCGCCACCCGGGTCGCGGTGATCCCCCCGCCGGTCGGTGGTCCCGAGCCCGGCGCACTGCCCTCGGGTCCGGCCTGGCCCGGCCGACGGATCGTCTGCGTGGGGCCGCTCGACGCCGCGGCCCGTCACGACGACGCCATCCGGGCCTTCGCCCTGGTCGCGGCCGCGCATCCGGACACCGCCCTCGAGCTGGTCGGCACCGGGCCGCTCGCGGGCGAGCTCACGGCCATGGCGTTCGAGTCGGGCGTCGGCAACCGCGTCCGGGTGCTGGCCCCCGGGCCCGACGAGGACGCGCCGTTCGCCTCGGCGGCGCTGAGCCTGTGGACCGGGCGTCGTGACGCCTGCCCGCCGGCCATCGCCCGGGCGCTGCGCGCGGGTGTCCCGGTGATCGCCTACGACGTGCGCTACGGGCCGCGCGAGCTGCTCGCGGCGGTGCCGGCGGCCGCCCGGGCGGCGGCGGGCGACCTGGTGGGCGACGGCGACGTCGGGGGCCTGGCCCGAGCGATGTCCCGGCGGTTGCAGGCGGGCCCCACGCAGCAGGCGCCCGCCCTCGTGCGGCGCGGTGCCGACCTGCTGCCGGACACCGAGCCGGACAGGGTGGCCACGCGGTGGCTGCGGCTGGGCGCGGCACTGGCCGACGCCGCCTGTGACCACGGGAGCCCGACCCTGCTGGTCGAGTCGATGAGCACGAACGCCCGGACCATCCGGGTGCCCGGGGTGCTCGCCGACAGCGACGGCGAGCTCGGCGCCTGGACCCTCGAGCTGCCCGGCGCCACCGAGGCGGTCGGCCGGCTCACGGGGGCCACGACGCCGTCCCCGGCGCAGGCCGCCGAGGCCGCTGAGGACGACGAGTCGCCCACCATCCCGCATGCCACGCGGTCCACGCGGTCGGTCCTGGTGCACCTGCGGCTGTCCGCGCTGGCGTTCGCCGCGGTCCAGTCGGCCTCGGAGCTGCGCGTCGAGCTCACCGACGGCACCACGACGGTGCCCCTGCTCGCCACCGGCTTCTCCGATCGGATCCTCGCCTCGCGGGCGGGCAACGCCACCATGCGTCGTCGTCCGGACGGCACGGTCTGGGTCACCCCGCGCCCCGAGCTGCTGTTCGCCAGCCAGGTGGACGGCCGCCTGCTGGTCCGAACCGCTCCGGGGGAGCCCCCCACCGACGTGACCCACGCGGTGGACTGGTCGGTCGACCTCGACTGGGCGACGCTGGCCGAGCAGGAGCACGGCGTGGCGTTCACGGGGTGCCTGCGGGCCAGCCGGATCGCCCCCGCCGACGACTCGCCCCCGGCCATCTGCGTCCCCGACGTCGGCGGCTTCTCCCGGGTGGTCGGCGAGCTGCGCTACACGGACGAACCGGCAGTGGACGGCGAGTCGTGGAGCGCCGAGATCGCCGGGGTCATCGAGACCGATCCGCTGGTGGCCACGACCCAGCTGGCCCGCCGCGCCCTCGCACTGCACGTGGGCTTCCGGGGCCTGCTGGAGCCCATCGGCGGGCTGTGGACGCACGGCCAGCGCCAGCGGATCCAGCTGACCGGCCCCCGCGGGGAGGTGACCCTGCTGCCCTCACCGGGCAGGCGGATGATCGCCGCACCGGGCAGGGGGTACCGCGCCCGCACCTCCAGCGCGCTGCGCGGCCTGGTCCGGCGTGGCTGAGCCGGATCGGCCGGCGCCCCAGCCGCCCGGGCCGCCGCGGCTCGTCCTCGGGTCGGCCTCGCCGGCCCGCGCGATGCTGCTGCGCAGCGCCGGGATCCCGTTCGTGGTCCGCACCAGCAGGGTGGACGAGGAGGCCCTGGTCGCGCACTGGCACGACGAGCACCCCGCGGTGCTCACCGACCCGCACGGCCTGACCCAGGCCCTGGCTCGGGCCAAGGCGCTCGACGTGGCCGAGCAGGTGCGCGCCGGGGTGCTCGGCGGCGCAGGCCCCGGCCTTGGCCAGCGCGCGCTCGTCCTCGGCGCGGACTCCATGCTCGCCTTCGAGGGCGTGATCCTGGGCAAGGCGGCGACCCCCCAGGAGGTGCGCGAGCGGTGGGCGGCGATGGCCGGCGGCACGGGGGTGCTCGTCACCGGGCACGCCGTGGTCGACCTCACGATGGGGGGGCAGCACCCGTCCGGCGAGGACCGGCTGGTCGAGGCCACCGTGGCCACCACGGTCCGGTTCGGCCGGCCCGACCCCGAGGAGCTCGAGGCCTACATCGCGTCCGGCGAGCCGCTGGAGGTCGCGGGGTCGTGCACGATCGACGGGCTCGGGGGTGCGTTCATCGACGGCGTCGACGGCGACCACACGAACGTGATCGGCCTGGCGCTGCCCACGCTGCGCCGCCTGCTGGCCGAGCTCGGGGTGCGCTGGACCGACCTCTGGGAGCCCAACCAGGCCCAGGAGTGAGGGGGCCGAGGACTGCGGACCCCGCCATCCGTAGGATGGCCGAGGAGTACCCGGCTGGGCCGGCACCCGTCGGGTCCGGCGACGTGGATGAGGGGTGTGGCCCATGAAGAAGGTCCTGATCGCCAACCGCGGTGAGATCGCCATCCGGGTGGCCCGTGCCTGCCGGGACGCGGGCATCGCCTCGGTCGCCGTGTACGCCGACCCAGACCGGGACGCCCTGCACGTGAAGGCGGCCGACGAGGCATACGCCCTCGGTGGGACCACCGCGGTCGAGTCCTACCTCGTGTTCGACAAGATCCTCGACGTCGCCAAGCGCAGCGGCGCCGACGCCGTGCATCCCGGGTACGGCTTCCTGTCCGAGAACGCGGACTTCGCGCAGGCGGTCATGGACGCGGGCCTGATCTGGATCGGCCCTCCGCCGGAGGCCATCCGCTCGCTCGGCGACAAGGTCTCGGCCCGGCACATCGCCGCCCGGGCGGGGGCGCCGCAGGTCCGCGGCACCGCCGATCCGGTCAACGGGGCCGACGAGGTCGTCGCCTTCGCCGAGGAGGTCGGCCTGCCGATCGCCATCAAGGCGGCGTTCGGCGGCGGCGGCCGGGGGCTCAAGGTGGCGCGCAGCATCGAGGAGATCCCCGAGCTCTACGACTCGGCGGTCCGCGAGGCGGTGGCGGCCTTCGGCCGTGGCGAGTGCTTCGTCGAGCAGTACCTCGACAGCCCCCGGCACGTCGAGACCCAGGTGCTGGCCGACAAGCACGGCAACGTGGTCGTCGTGTCGACCCGTGACTGCTCGCTGCAGCGCCGCCACCAGAAGCTGGTCGAGGAGGCGCCCGCGCCGTTCCTCTCCGCGGACCAGGTCGAGCGGATCTACGAGTCGAGCAAGGCGATCATGCGCGAGGCCGGCTACTACGGCGCGGGCACGGTCGAGTTCCTCGTGGGCAAGGACGGGACCATCTCGTTCCTCGAGGTGAACACGCGGCTGCAGGTCGAGCACCCGGTCAGCGAGGAGGTCTCCGGCATCGACCTGGTGCGCGAGCAGTTCCGGATCGCCGACGGCCAGGAGCTCGGCTACGACGACCCGCCGCTGCGCGGGCACTCGATCGAGTTCCGCATCAACGGCGAGGACCCCGGCCGCGGCTTCCTGCCCGCCCCGGGCGTGCTCACCACCTGGCACCCGCCGACCGGACCGGGCGTCCGCCTGGACGGCGGCTTCCAGCACGGCGACGTGATCGGCGGCAACTTCGACTCGCTGCTCGGCAAGCTGATCGTCACCGGTCGGGACCGCCAGCAGGCCCTCGAGCGGTCCCGACGGGCACTGGCCGAGTTCGAGATCGACGGCATCGCGACCGCCCTGACGTTCCACCGCAAGGTGGTCTCCGACCCGGCGTTCGCCCCCGCCGACCCGACGCAGCCCTTCACGGTGCACACCCGCTGGATCGAGACCGAGATGGTCAACGACATCGAGCCGTACCACGGCGGGCACGGCGAGGTGCACGAGCCCGAGGAGCGCTCCAGCGTGGTGGTCGAGGTCGGCGGCAAGCGCGTCGAGGTGAGCCTGCCGGAGGGCTTCGCCATCGGCGGTGGCGGGGGCGGCGGCGGTCGGAAGAAGGCGGCACCGTCCCGCGGCGGCAAGAAGGCCGGCGGGCACGGTGCGACCGGCGACGCCCTGGTCGCCCCGATGCAGGGCACGATCGTGAAGATCATGGTCGAGGAGGGCCAGGAGGTGGCCTCCGGCGACCTCATCGTGGTCCTCGAGGCGATGAAGATGGAGCAGCCGATCAACGCGCACAAGTCCGGGGTCATCACCGGGCTCTCGGCCGAGGTCGGCGCGACCGTGCCCACCGGCACGACGCTCTGCGAGATCAAGGAGACCTGACCGGGCGACGATGGGCGAGCGCGTCGTCCGGCTCGCCGACCTCGACGAGGTGCGGCCGCTGCAGCTGGCCGTCCTGCGCCCGGACGGGCCGATCCCCGGCGACGCCCCGCCCCCGCCCGAGGCGGTGCACGTCGGTGCGTTCGAGGACGACGTCGCCATCGGTGCGGCCACGGTCGTGCCCGCCCCCTGGCCCGGGCCGGGCGCGCTGCCGTTGCCCACCTGGCAGCTGCGCAGCATGGTCGTCCGGGCTGACCTGCGCAGGACCGGCGTCGGGGCGCTGGTCCTGCGCCTGGCCGAGGACACGGCCGCCGGCCGCGGCGCCGCCGCCCTGTGGGCCAACGCACGGGTCGGCGCCCTCGGGTTCTACGTGCGCGCCGGGTGGACGGTCGTGGGTGAGGAGTGGGACAAGCCGTTCGTGGGCCCGCACCGGTGGGTCACGCTCACGGTCGACCCGGACGCACGTCGTCCGCCCCGGCCCACGCTGCCCTGACCCCGTCCGGACCGGCGCACACGATGCCGTCGTTCTTGTGGGGCGCCGCCACAGCGCACGCAGCGCTCGCGCACCCAACCGTCGTTCTGATGGGCTGGGCGCGCCCCAGAACGACGTGCTCGTGCGCAGGCGGCACCGCGCTGCCCCGGGGCGTCGCTGGATCCGACGGAGTCGTGTGCGCCGAGGTCAGTCGGTGGCGCGCAGGCGACGCGCTGCCTCCGCCACCGAGCCGCTGAGCGACGGGTAGACGGTGAAGGTCGCGGCCACCTCGTCGACGGTCATGCGCTGCTCGACCGCGAGCGCCAGGCCGAAGATCAGCTCCGACGCCCTGGGTGCCACGACCACGCCACCGATGACGATGCGCGTGCCGCGCCGGCAGATGACCTTCACGAAGCCGTCGGTGATCCCCTGCATCTTCGCCCGGGCGTTCGTCGCCAGCGGCAGGGTGACGACCTCGGCGCTCACCCGGCCCGCGTCGACGTCGGCCTGGGTCCAGCCGACGGTGGCGATCTCCGGGTCGGTGAAGACGTTCGAGCTGACGGTGCGCAGGTCCAGCGGCGCGACCGCGGCGCCCAGTGCGTGCCACATCGCGATCCGGCCCTGCATCGCCGCCACCGAGGCGAGCAGCAGCACGCCCGTGCAGTCCCCAGCGGCGTACACCCCACGCGCCGACGTCCGTGAGACGCGGTCGACCTCGATGTGCCCGCCGGCGGTCGTGCGCACGCCCGCCCCGGCCAGGCCGAGCCCCTCGGTGTTCGGCACCGAGCCGACGGCCATGAGGCAGTGCGAGCCCTCGACCTGCCGGCCGTCGGCGAGCGTGACCAGCACCCCGTCCGCCGTGCGCTCGGCCGCCCGGGCCCGGCTGCGCCGCAGGACGGCCATGCCCCGCCGCTCGAACACGTCCTCGAGCACCTTCGCGGCGTCCGGGTCCTCGCCGGGCAGCACGTGCTCCCGGCTGGAGACCAGCACCACCTCGGCGCCGAGGGCCTGGTACGCGCAGGCGAACTCCGCACCGGTCACGCCCGAGCCCACCACCACGAGCCGCTCGGGCACCTCGGCCAGGCCGTAGACCTGCTCCCAGCTCAGGATCCGCTCGCCGTCCGGACGGGCCGAGTCCAGCACCCGCGGGCGGGCACCGGTCGCCAGCAGCACGGCGTCGGCGGGGATCCGCTCGGTGCCGCCCTCGGCCAGCTCGGCCACGACGGCGTCGGGCCCGTCCAGCCGGCCCCGGCCGGGCACCAGCCGCACCCCCTCCCGCACGCACCGCGCGGCGGTGTCGGCGCTCTGCGCAGCGGCGAGCGCGGTGATCCGGGTGTTCACGGCGGCGAGGTCGACCCCGACGGCGGTCGCTGCGCCGGTGATCCCCAGCGCGGCACTCGCGCGCACCTCGGTGGCCTTCTCCGCGACGGCCAGCAGCGCCTTGCTCGGCACGCAGTCGGTGAGCACCGCCGAGCCGCCGATCCCGTCGGAGTCCACCAGCGTCACCTCGGCGCCCAGCTGGGCTGCCACGAGCGCGGCCTCGTACCCGCCGGGCCCGCCGCCGACGATCGCCACACGAGTCATGGGCGCGATCATGGCGCATGCCGCGGCGCCGGCGCGCCGCACGGCGGTCGGGGCCGGGTCAGGACAGCGTGAGCCGGTAGGTCCCGCTCGCGCAGCCGACGACCCGCCAGCCCCCGGACGGCCCCTGTGCTGGGCTGCCCACGGGGACGCTCACGATGCGCAGGCCGGTGACGCCCACAGCCTGACCGACCTGCGGCTCGGCAGCGCCCGGGACCCAGACGTCGAGCGTGCAGGCTGCCGGTGTCGTGGCGCCGGGCACGAGCCCGGCCCCGCTCGTGTCGCCCTCGAGCACCAGCTGGCGACCGTCGGCCCGGATCGTCGTGATCCGCCCCGGGGCGGTGCGCGGGTAGGCGCGCCGCAGCGGCTCGAGCTCGGCCGCGCGGCTGGGCAGCTCGGTCCCCTCCGGGCAGGCGACCCGACGGATGTTGCCGGTCTCGTCGCTGGGGTACGCGTGCGGATCGCCGCAGGCCTGCTTCCAGACCCAGATCGCCGACCCGACCCTGCGCGCGTCCTCGGCAGCGGCGAACCGCTCGTAGCGCGCCCGGTTGGTCTCCGGATCGCTGAACGAGCCCCACTCCCCGGACCACAGGGGCAGGCCCCATCGGTCGGCCGCGCGCTCGGCCAGCGCGTAGCCCCGGTCGATCCCGACCCAGGTCATCCCGACCGACTGGTCGATCGTGATCGACTCGTTGTACAGGTGCGGGGCGAACACCAGCTGGGGGTCGGTGCTGAACCCGTGCGGTGGCAGCGGGTCCACCCCGAAGCCGGACCACCAGATGCTCGGCTCGAGGAACACCGGGTGCGGGTAGCCGCCGGGCGCGAGCGCCTCGCCGGCCCGGATCGCCCGGATGGCCCGGGCGTGGTAGCGGCCGAGCAGCAGGCCGCTGGTCAGCGGGGCCTGCTCGGCGAACGACGGCTCGTTCAGCAGGTCGTAGCCGGCGACGGTCGGGTCCCCGCCGAACTCCCGGGCCAACCGGCCCCACACGGCGACGAGCCGCTCCTGGACGCCGTCCCGGTCGACGTAGAACGAGGTGAAGGCCCGCAGGACGTTCGGGGCGAGGTCGCGGCCGGTGAACTGGCACGGTGCCGCGCCGTCGAACCGGGTGGCCCACGTGGGCGCGCCGTCCCACCCGGTCATCGGCGAGGTGCCGGCGCGGCAGGTGGTCCCGGGCGGGGCGACGACGTCCTTGCCCCAGGCGTCCTGGTGCAGGTCGAGCACGACGTGGATGCCGTGCGTGCCTGCCCATCCCACCGCCTGGCGGATCCGCCCCAGGTACGCCTCGTCGACCTGCCCCGGCGTCGGCTCGAGCGCCGACCACGACAGGACGAGCCGGACCGCGCTGAACCCCATGGCGGCGATGTCGGCGAAGTCGGTCTCGCTGAGCGGCTCGACCGTGCGCACCTGGGGGTTCGCCGCGAAGTAGTCGCCGAGCTGGTTCACGTTGACCCCGCGCAGGACGACCTGGGCACCTGCCTGGTCGGCCAGGACCGCGCGACCGTCACGGTCGCGGCGCACCGTGATCCGGCGGGGGGCCGAGGTCCCGGCGGTGCTGGGCGCGGCCGCCGCCGGCATCGCGACGGGCGCGGGATCGGGACCGGCCAGCGGGCGATCGGGCCCCGTGGGGTCGGCGCGCGCGACCAGCACGGCCGCGGCGACCACGGCCGCGCCACCCAGGAGCACGCCAACCGCCGTCCACTCGGGCCGCGGTGCCCTGGGCACGAGCCACACGGCCAGGGCCGCGACGGGCGCCAGCAGCAGCCCGAACGACAGGCCCTCGAGCAGGCGCAGGAACGTGGCCGGCAGGATCCACAGGTCCTCGCCGCCGGGCAGGTCGGTGCCCGCCGCGAGGTGCGCCAGGCTCTGCACCACCGCCAGGGCCAGCCCCGCGGCCAGGGCGCCCATCGCGCCGGCCAGGCGCAGGGCGGCCGCGTCGCGGGGCGCGGGGACGCGGCGCAGCGTCACCCGGACCGAGCCGGCCAGCGCGAGCGCCAGCACCAGCAGGGCGGCGACCGCACCGACCGGACCGATGCCGGGCACCGGTGCGAGCAGGCGCCAGTCCGTCGCATGGGCGTAGCCGACCGGCGAGCCCGGCCACCAGTGCTGCACGACCCAGGGGGCCGCCACGGCCACGCCCAGGGCGACCAGCCCAGCCGGCACGAGCGCCAGGCTGGGCTCGACCGCCTCGGCCGGGGCGCCGGCCGCGCGACCACGGCCCGCCCGCCAGAGCAGGGCCGCGGCCAGGGCCGGGACCCAGCCGAGCACCAGGCCCTTCACCCCGGCGAACCCGGTCGCCCAGACCAGCCAGGGCAGGGTGGTGCCCGGCGGCAGGCCCTGGTCCGCACCACCGAGCAGGGCCGGGCCCAGCCAGATCACCGCATAGACGAGCTTGGCCACCATGAGGGCGAGGACGGCCAGCAGCCAGGTGCGCGTCCATACCCAGCGGCGAGGGGCTGCCGGGGTGGCGGCGCGCAGCAGCCGTGCAGTGGCCCGCCACAGCAGCAGCACGACGAGGGGGCCCTGCAGCACGTGCTGCAGCCAGGTCCACGGCTCGCCGGGCACCAGGTCCGTGCCCGGCCAGGCGATCGGGGCCGCGAGCCCGGACGGGTCGAGGACGGCGGCGACGACGAGGAGCACGGCCATCGCGAGGGCCGCGCCGAGGGCCGCCGGCGCGGCGCTGCTGGGGACGCCGGCGTCGATGTCGCCCCCCGCCGTGCCGCCCGGGTGCCCCGGCGCGACGGCCGGCGCCGGGTCGGGCGTGCCGCCCTGCTGGGCGGCGAGGATCTCCCAGGTCTCCGGGTCGATCCCGGCGAACGGATCGCGCGGGCCGGTCGGCGTGGTCATGGCTGGATCATGGCGCACGGCCGGCCGCCAGCCGTGCCTGGTCGTGGCGGCCGCCGCGGGTGGGCGGGACGAGCGCGACCCGCGGGCGGTCCCAGCTCAGCGCGCGGCCGCGAGGTCCGGCACCGGCCGGGCCGACGCCTCCTCCTCGGTCGTGGCGACCCCGTTGTCCCGGATGTCGCGCAGCAGCCACTCCATCTCGGCGATCTCCTCGCGCTGCGCGGCGATGATCTCGTCGGCGAGCTCGCGCACGCGCACGTCCTCGATCCCGGACCGGTCGCTGGTGAGGATCGCGATGGAGTGGTGCGGGATCATCCCGAGCATGTAGTCACGGTCGTCGACCAGTGCCTGGGACCGCGCCAGCGCCAGCGCCATGGCCCCGACGAGCAGCGCACCGGTCACGATCGCGATGTTGACCCTGCGCGAGCGGTACATCCCCCACATGAACCCGAGCATGACGATCGCCATCGCCGAGCCCATGAGGACCGCCATGGAGAAGCGCATCTCGCTCCACCTGACGTGGTCGATGACGAACACGTTCGTGTACGTGAGCAGGAACATCACGATCGTGGAGGTGGTGATCATCGCCGCGAACCGGCCGTACATCCGGCGCTGGGAGTGCTGGTCGGACCCGTGGTCCGCAGCCGCCTCCCCCGCCTGACCCCGCCGCTGCGGCGGACTGCCCTGATCGCTCGTGTGGGTCCTCGCATCTGCGGTCATGCCCGTCGCGTACCCGCCGTCCCGAGGGTGACACCGGGCTCGGGACGGCGGGTTGCGGACTACCCCTCGGGTCGCACGACCAGCGTCTGGGAGGCCACCGGGATCCCCGCCTCCTCCAGCTGCGCGAGGACGCGCCTGGTCATCTGGTCCTTCACGGATCGCGCCGTGCGCAGCGGGACGACGAACCGGGCGGTGAGCTCGATCCAGTTGTCGGTGGCCCGGAGGAAGACCCGGGGCTGCACCTCGGTGATCGGGACGGGGTAGCGCCGCGTCATCTGGCGCATGGCCGCCTGCGCACCCTCGGAGCGGGAGACCCGGCGGGCCTCGTCCAGCATGATCTGCTCGGCGCGCGCCCAGTCGGCGTCGTGGGGCACCGGCAGGCTGAGCTCCTCCCACAGGTACTCGAAGGCAGCCGAGTAGTTGAAGACCGGCTCGGTGAAGGTCGCCTTGTTCGAGACCGCGACGATCCGCCCGGTGTACTGGCGTCCGCGCACCCAGCCGCCGCCGTCCTGGGCCGGCCCCTCGGCGGTCGACGGCGCGCCGATCTCGAGGATCTTGGTCCGCAGCGGCGTGATGTCGATCACGTCGCCGTGCGCCCCGCCCATCTTGATCCGGTCGCCGACGCCGAAGACCCGCCCGGAGACGATGTTCACCCAGCCGGCGAGCGCCCCGATGACCTCCTGCATGGCGAAGGCGATCCCGGCCGCCGCGAACCCGAGCACCACGCCGATCTGGCCTGCGAAGGGGCGCCAGAGCACGGCGAGCACGACCGCCGTGACCAGCGCGACGATCGCGCGCGTGAGCTTGCGGACGTGGTAGCGGGTGTACGGGTCGGCCGCGCGGCGCGCGGGCAGCGGTGCCAGCAGCACCGCCACGGCCACCGCCAGGACGAGCACCACGGCCGTCGTGACGAGCCTGCCGGTCACCGACTCGTTGTCCAGCAGCAGGCGCAGCAGGGCGTCGAACGCGTCGCGCTCCGCCTGGGCCAGGGCGGCGGCCGGGGTCATGGCCAGGGGCACGGCCCTCTGCCGGTGGCCGGCAGCCGGATCCATGTCGCCCCACTCGACGCGCATGCCGACACCTACCCGGAGGGCGCCGCCCCACCCGCCCGGCCCGGCTGCTCCCCCCGGCCGACCCGCCCGGCTGCTGCCCCCGGCCGACCGGGACGATCGACGTCCGGCTGGGCACCCATGCCCCTGCCAGCCGTGCGCCGGGATGGCTACCCTGTGCGCCGTGGTCCTCTACGCGGCCTACGGGTCGAACCTCGACCCGCGCCAGATGCTCGAGCGCGCGCCGCACTCCCCCGCCCTGGGGCCGGGATGGCTGCTCGACTGGCGGCTCACCTTCGGAGGTGAGGACCTGAGCTGGGAGGGTGCCCTCGCGACCGTCGTCGAGGATCCCGGCCACAGCGTCTTCGTGATGCTGTACGACATCGCGCCCGAGGACGAGCCCCTGCTCGACCGCTGGGAGGGGTCGGACCTCGGCCTGCACCGCAAGATCCACGTCCGCGTCCAGACACTCGAGGGTGATGCCATGGCCTGGCTGTACGTGGTCGACGCCTACGAGGGCGGGCTGCCCTCGGCCCGCTACCTCGGGATCATCACGGAGGCGGCGCGCGCCGCCGGGGCGCCCGACGACTACGTCCAGGCGCTCATGCGGCGACCCTGCCAGTAGCCATCCGCGCCATCGGCCCGGCTACTCAGACGTCGCGCCGGCGGTCCGCAGCCAGGAGCGCGGCCGCCTCGGCCAGGCGCCGTTCGAGGGCCGCGACCCGAGCGGTCAGCTCGGCCACCTCGTCGGGGCCGGCCGGGTCCGCCGCCCCGGACGGGGCGGCGGGTGCGTCCGGGGCACCGCCCGCCGCCACCACGGGCCGGCGCCGTCGGGCGAACTTGAGGTAGCCCAGCACCAACGAGACCAGCAGCGCCGCGACGAGCACGAGGAACCGGGTCAGGGAGTTGCCCGAGGCGATCCCCCACCCGACGCCGTACAGCATGGTGAACAGCCCACCGAGCAGGATGCCGTTGCTGAGCACCGTCAGCGCGTCCCCCAGGGCGAGGGAGACGACCATGAGCGCGGTGGCGATGACGATCAGGACGACGCTGGTCCGCTGCGCCCATGCCCCCGACTCGCGCTCCTGCTGCTCGCGCAGCGCTCGCTCGCGGGCGTCGAGCGCGGCGAGCTCGGCGCGCTGCTCGGCCGACAGCTCCTCGAGCGGCCGGCAACCGGTGGATGCGCTGCACCCCTGGAGGGCGCTGCGCTGGTCGTCGAGCGCCTCGATCTGCTCCTGCACGGCGTCGCCCGGGTTCGGCATGAAGGTGTACACCCCCACCCCGACGACCGCCGTGATCATCAGGCCGAGGAACACCGCGAAGATCGCCTGCAGCGCCCCGCGCCCGGGGGTCGCCGCGCTGCCCGCAGCCCGATGCGTCGTCATCGCGCTCCTCCTCGCTCCGCCGGCAGGCTACCCCCGGGCGCCACCGCTGGCGGTCCCCCGCGGCGGCCGCTGGGCCCCGTGACCAGCGCGGGCGTGCGCGGGGTGCGCCGCGGAGTGCGAACCGGCCCGGCCGGGCGGGATGATGCAGCCATGGCCGCTGCCCCGTCTCCCCCGTCCCGTGCCGAGCTGGCCCGCATGGTCGACCACACGCTGCTCGCACCCGAGGCGACCCCGGCGGACGTGGCGGCGCTGTGCGCCGAGGCCACCGAGCTCGGGGTCTTCTCGGTCTGCGTCTCCCCCTCGTTCCTGCCGCTGGCGGCCGGCCTGCTGGGCCCGGGGATCGCCACCTGCACGGTGGTCGGCTTCCCGAGCGGCAAGCACCACGCCGACATCAAGGCGGCGGAGGCAGCCCGTGCCGTGGCCGACGGCGCGACCGAGGTCGACATGGTCGTCGACATCGGCGCGATCCGGGCGGGCGCATGGCGCGTCACGGAGCACGAGGTGGCCAGGGTGCGCGACGCCACGTCGGGCGTCCTGCTCAAGGTGATCCTCGAGACCGCCGCGCTCAGCGACGACGAGGTGGTCCGGGCGTGCATCACCTGCAAGGAGGCCGGCGCGGACTTCGTGAAGACCTCGACGGGGTTCCATCCCGCGGGCGGTGCCAGCACGCATGCGGTGTCGTTGATGGCCGGCACGGTCGGTGGGACGCTCGGGATCAAGGCCAGCGGCGGCATCCGCACGGCGCAGGCGGCCCTGGCCATGGTCGCCGCCGGCGCCACCCGGCTGGGCCTGTCCGGCACCCGCGCGGTGCTCGACGGGTTGGCAGGGCAGCCGGGGGACGGGGGAGCGGAGCCCCGGGACGGGAGCGCCGAGCCGATCGACCGTGGCTACTGAGCCCGGCCCGCGCCCGCGGGTGATCCTGCTGGCCGGGCCGAGCGGCTCTGGCAAGTCGACGCTGGTCCGGGCTGCCGGCCTGCCGATGGTGTTCCTCGACGACTTCTACAAGGCGGGCAGCGACCCCACGCTGCCGCGCCACCCGGACCTGGGCATCGTGGACTGGGATCACCCGGACAGCTGGGACCGGGCGGGTGCCCTGGTCGCCCTGGAGCAGCTGTGCCGCCTCGGCTGGGCCGACGTGCCCGTCTACGACATCGCCGCGGACGGGCCCAGCGGCACGCGGACGGTCGAGGTCGGGGACGGCCCGTTCGTCGCCGAGGGCGTCTTCGCGCCCGAGCTCGTCGCCGAGCTGCACGCGCGGGGGCTGCTCCTCGACGCGATCGTCGTGCGCCGGGACGCCTGGAAGAACCTCGTCCGCCGGGCTGCCCGTGACCTCGCGGAGCGGCGCAAGCCGCCGGGCACGATCCTGCGCCGCGGGCTGCACCTCTACCACGCGGAACCCGCCGTGGTGGGGCGGGCGATGGGGGCTGGGTGCCGCCCACTCGACGCGGCCGCGACCCGCCTGGCGCTCGGCGCGCACCGGGCGGCCGGCGGCGGGATCAGCCCATCGCCAGGTCGGCGAGCGCCATCGCTGCGTACCCCGGCTTGATCACCTCGTTGATGATGCGCAGCCGCTGGTCGAACGGGATGAACGCCGACTTCATCGCGTTCACCGTCAGCCACTGCAGGTCGGCCAGCCGGTAGCCGAACGCGGCCGAGAGCAGGTGCATCTCCCGGCTGAGCGTCGTGTGCGACATCAGGCGGTTGTCGGTGTTGACGGTCACGCGGAAGCCGAGGGTGCGCAGCAGGCCGATGGGGTGCTCGCGGATGGAGGCGGCCGCCCCCGTCTGCACGTTGGAGCTCGGGCACATCTCGAGGGGGACCCGGCGGTCGCGGACGTAGGCGGCGAGCCTGCCGAGGTGCGCCCGCCCCGCGTCGTCGAGCGTGATGTCGTCCATGATGCGCACGCCGTGGCCCAGCCGCTCCGCGCCGCACCACTGGATCGCCTCCCAGATGCTGGGCAGGCCGAACGCCTCGCCGGCATGGATCGTGAAGTGGGCGTTCTCCCGGCGCAGGTACTCGAACGCGTCGAGGTGCCGGGTCGGGGGGTAGCCCTCCTCGGCCCCGGCGATGTCGAAGCCGACCACGCCCGCGTCGCGGTAGTGCACCACGAGCTGGGCGATCTCGGTGCTGCGGGCGGCCGTGCGCATGGCCGTGAGCAGGGCGCGCATGGCGATGGGTGTCCCGCTCTGCGCGGCGGCCTGCTCGCCGTCGGCGAACCCCGCCAGCACGGCCTCCACGACCTGGTCAAGGGAGAGGCCCTGGCTCGTGTGCAGCTCGGGGGCGAACCGGATCTCGGCGTACACCACGCCGTCGGCGGCCAGGTCCTCGGCGCACTCCCGCGCGACCCTGCGCAGCGCCGCCGCGGACTGCAGGACGCCCACGGTGTGGGAGAACGTCTCCAGGTAGCGCACCAGCGAACCGGAGTCCGCGGCCTCGGCGAACCAGCGGCCGAGCTCCTCCGGATCGGTGCTCGGGAGGTCCGGGTAGCCGGACTCCTCGGCGAGCTCGACGATCGACTGCGGACGCAGGCCCCCGTCCAGGTGGTCGTGCAGCAGGGCCTTCGGTGCGCGCCGGCAGGTCTCGAGGTCGAGGGTCATGCTGGCAAGGCTAGCCGCGCCGCAGCCGACATGAGGCGGTGCGCTGACGGGCCCGGATCGGGTCGGCAGCGGCGCCGGAGCGCGACGTCGGCCAGTGCGGCATCAACGGGCGGGCAGCGCCAGACTCGATCCATGCGCGACGAGAGCATCAACCACGCCTTCCTCGACGGCGTGCTGGCGGGCGAGTACCCCGACGTGTACTACCACTTCGGCGTGGCGAGCGGCGACGGGCTGATGGACGCCCTCCGCGACGTCCGCGCGATCATCCTCGCCGGCTCAGGCGATCGGATCGTCGAGTTCGCGCAGCGGTGGAGCGCGCTGCACGACGGGGCCCCGATCGTGGCCCTGCCCAAGGAGGAGCGGTTCGTCACCCGGTACTGCGCCGGCGTGCTGTTCGCCTCGCACGGCATGGGCATGCCCAGTGCCTCGATCGCCGTGCAGGAGCTGCTGCGCATGCTCTACTTCCTCAAGGGTGGGGACCACGACGCGATGGCCGACGTGTTCTGGGCCCGGGTGGGGACCAGCGGTGGGGTCGGGCTGCCCGGCGGCACCGTCGTGGTGACGACCGAGGGCGTGATGGCCGACCTGCGGCCCTACCGCCTGCTGCAGGGCGGGTCGGGCGAGTACTGGTTCGACGGGACGTTCCCCGCCGACGTCGCCGATGCCGTCGTCGCTGCCAGTGCGGGTCGCGGCATCCCCGTCGAGCAGGGCCGGACCGTCGCGGGCAACGAGTTCTTCCTCGAGCAGTTCCGGCTCGACGGCGCGATCTGCATGGAGACACCCGAGTCGAAGACGGCGTGGCTGGAGTGGATCCACGCCCAGGGGGTGCGCAACATCGAGATGGAGGGCGCCATGCTCGCGGGCTACCTCAACCACTGGGGCTTCCCGAAGTTCGCGATGATCTGCGCCACGCTGCTCGACCGCCTCCAGGGCGACCAGGTCACGGCCTCCAAGGAGGAGCTGCACCTGTTCAGCGAGCGATCGGGCGACGTGCTGTTCCACTACCTCACCACGACGCTCGGCTAGGGAGGCGGGGTCAGTAGGGTCGCCCTGGCGGCGCCGCCGGCCGGCCCGCCTGAGGAGGGTCCCGCGCATGTCCTTGCTCGACCTCACCGGTTGGATCAGCTCCGCCCTCGTCGTCTGGTCCCTGATGCTCTCCTCGGTCTGGCGGTTCCGCTGGATGAACCTCGCCGGGGCGGCCCTGGCCACGGTCGTGAACGCCCTGCTGGGCATCTGGCCGTTCGCGGTGATGAACGGCGTGATCGCGGTGATCGACGTGTACTGGATCTGGCGGCTGGGCCGTGAGCGCCACGACGAGGCCGCCTACCAGGTGGTGGAGGTGGATCCCGAGGACGCCTACCTCCAGCACCTGCTGGCCACGAAGCGTGCCGACGTGGCTGCCACCCACCCGGGCTTCCGCGGCATCCGACCGGGGTCGAGCGCGCACCTGGTGCTGCGCGGTGACGAGACGGTGGGCATGGTGGTCGTCAGCGACGCGGGTGAGGGCGTCGGCTCCGTGGACCTGGACTACGTCAGCGCGCGCTTCCGCGACTTCACGCCCGGGGAGTTCGTGTACCGGCGGTCCGGGATCTTCGCGGACAGGGGCTTCACCCGGCTGCGCGCGGTGGACTCGCCCGCGGCGCGCGACTACTACCAGCGCGTCGGGTTCCGCCAGGTCGGCGACCACTGGGAGCGGCCCGTCGAGCCGGTCCCCGCCTGATCGGCCGCCAGGGCCCCGGCTCCGGGGCCGCTCAGCGGGTCAGGCGTTCGCGGACGTCCTCGGCCACGGCGTCCAGCCGCTCGGCGGCGAGGGCCCGGGCGGCCTGCACGCCATCGGTCCCGACCGGCGCGCGGACCTCCAGGTAGGCCTTGATCTTCGGCTCGGTCCCGCTGGGGCGCACGATCACGCGTGCCCCGTCGATGCCCGGCGCAGCGCCGAGCAGGTACCGCAGCCCGTCGGTCGGGGGCAGGTCCGCCGAGCCGGCCTCGAGGTCGACCGAGGCCGCCACCACGAGCCCCCCGAACCCGGTCGGCGGCTCGGCCCGCAGCGATGCCATGAGCGCTGGGATCGCCGCGAGGTCGGCGAACCGCAGCGACACCTGGCTCGTGGCATGCACCCCGTGGGCCACGGCCAGCTCGTCGAGCACGTCCTGCACGCCGCGGCCCTCGGCCTTGAGCGCGGCGGTCATCTCGGTGACCAGCAGGCCGGCGGAGATGCCGTCCTTGTCCCGCACGCCCTGCGGGTCGACGCAGTACCCCAGGGCCTCCTCGTAGCCGAACACGAGGTCCTCCGCGGCCCGCGCGATCCACTTGAACCCCGTCAGCGTCTCCCGGAAGCCCAGCCCCGCGGAGCGGGCGATCGCCCCGAGCAGCTGCGAGCTGACGATCGAGTTGGCGTACGTGCCGGTGACCGGGGTCCCGGCGCGCGCACCGCGCTGCAGGATCCACCAGCCGAGCAGGGCGCCCACCTCGTCACCGGTCAGCATCCGGTACCCGCCACCCGGCAGCGGGATGGCCGCGGCGCACCGGTCGGCATCCGGGTCGTTGGCCAGGACCAGGTCCACGTCCGCGCTCCCGGCGAGGTCCATCGCCAGGTCCATGGCGCCCGGCTCCTCGGGGTTGGGGAAGGAGACCGTCGGGAAGTCGGGGTCCGGCTCGTCCTGGGCGAGGACGGGCAGCGGCGCCGGGAAGCCGGCACCGGTGAGGGCCGCGCGCATGAGCGGGCTCCCGACGCCGTGCATGGCCGTGTAGGCCACGGCGACGTCGCGGGGACCACCGGGCAGTGCCAGGCCGGTCACCCGGGCCAGGTAGGTGTCCACGACCTCCTCGCCGAGGGTGGTGACCTCGTCGCTGCGGGGGATGCCGGCGAGCGGCCCCACGGCCGCGATGCGCGCTGCGATCTCGGCATCGGCCGGCGGCACGATCTGCGACCCGTCGCCCAGGTAGACCTTGTAGCCGTTGTCCTGGGGCGGGTTGTGCGAGGCGGTCACCACGACCCCGGCGGAGGCGCCGTACGTCCGGATGGCGCCGGCGAGGACCGGGGTGGGCAGGGGCCGCGGGCACACCAGGGCCCGCAGGCCGGCGCCGGCCATGATCTGGGCGGTGTCGCGGGCGAACACGTCGGAGTTGTGCCGGGCGTCGAACCCGATGACGACGGGCGTGCCCGCCTGGCCGGTGTCCACCAGGTACTGCGCCAGCCCGGCGGCGGCCCGGGAGACCACGACACGGTTCATCCGGTTGGGGCCGGGGCCGAGCCGCCCACGCAGCCCGGCGGTCCCGAACTGCAGGGTGCCGGCGAAGGCGTCCTCGAGCTCGGCCAGCGCCCCCGGCTCGCCGGCCTCGGCCGCGGTGATCAGCGCGTCGAGCTCGGCGGCGGTGGCGGGATCGGGATCGGCGTCGGCCCACGCGCTCGCCCTGGCCAGGAGGGTCCGGTCGGCGGTGGTCACAGCTGGCTCACCACGGTCGCGAGCAGGCCGCCCATGCGCTCGGCGGCCAGCTTGCCCGCCTCGAGGACCTCCTCGTGGTGCAGTGCCTCCCCGGTCATGCCGGCCGCCAGGTTCGTGACCAGCGACAGGCCCAGGATCTCCATGCCGGCCTCGCGGGCGGCGATCGCCTCGAGCGTGGTGGACATGCCGACGAGGTCCGCGCCGAGGATCCCCGCCATCCGGACCTCCGCGGGCGTCTCGTACTGCGGCCCCCGGAACTGCAGGTAGACGCCCTCGGCCAGGGTGGGGTCGATCTGCCGGCACAGCGCGCGCAGCCGGGCGGAGTACAGGTCGGTCAGGTCGATGAACGTCGCGCCCCGCAGTGGGGAGGCGCCGGTCATGTTGATGTGGTCGCTGATGAGCACCGGCGTGCCGGGCGTCCACTCGGGGTGCAGCCCGCCGCACCCGTTGGTGAGCACGATGGTGCGGCAGCCGGCCGCGGCCGCCGTGCGCACGCCGTGCACCACGGCCTCCACGCCGCGTCCCTCGTAGACGTGGGTCCGACCGAGGAAGACCAGCGCGCGGCCCCCGGAGCTGGTCGCGATGCTGCGGATCCTGCCCGCGTGCCCGGCCACGGCGGGTGGGGCGAAGCCGTGCAGGTCGGTCGAGGGCAGGTCGGCCAGCGTCTCCCCCAGCAGGTCCACCGCCGGCAGCCAGCCGGACCCCAGGACGAGGGCGAGGTCGTGCTGCGCGGCGCCGGTCAGGTCCGCCAGCTCGGAGGCCGCGCGGGCGGCGGCGGCGATCGGGTCCTCATGGGGCAGGGGTGCGGCGTCGGTCATGACCGCCAACGTATCCCCGGACGGCTCGGCCGTGCTGGCTGGGCGACGGCCCGCGGCGACTCGCCGCCGGACGGGCCACCGTCCGGCCCGCGCGACCGCGGTGCCACGGCACCGGGAGCCCGGGCTCCCCTCAGCGGCGCATCCGCAGGTCGTCGGCGTCGAAGGCGTCGGGGAGCACCTCGCGCATCGACCGGATCCCGTGCGTCGTGCGCAGCCGGCAGTCCGGGCCGCCGTGCTCGAGCAGCAGCTGCCGGCAGCGTCCGCAGGGCATGAGGTCGGCGCCGTGCCGGTCGACGCACACGACCGCGACGAGACGCCCGCCGCCCGAGGCGTGCAGCGCCGAGACCATGCCGCACTCGGCGCACAGGGTCAGCCCGTAGGACGCGTTCTCGACGTTGCAGCCGCTCACCACCCGGCCGTCGTCGACGAGGCCGGCGACGCCCACCGGGAACCCCGAGTAGGGCACGTACGCCCGCTCCATCGCCGCGATCGCCGCCGCCCGCAGCCCCTCCCAGTCCACGGCGTCGGCCGTCGCATCGGTCATCGCGGCACTCAGGACTTGATGTAGGGCACGCCGTCGGCCGCCGGGGCCCGGGACCGTCCGGCCAGGCCAGCCACCACGAACAGGGTGGCCAGGTACGGGGCCATGAGCATGAACTGGCTGGGGATCGGGGTGCCGATGATGCTGAGCACCTGCTGGAGCTGGTCGGCGAAGCCGAACAGCAGGGCGGCCCCCACCGCGCCCAGCGGCGACCAGCGGCCGAAGATCATGGCGGCCAGGGCGATGAAGCCCTTGCCGGCCGTCATGGCCTTGCCGAACGCCCCGACCGACCCCAGCGTGAAGAACGCCCCGCCGAGGCCGGCGGCCATCCCGCCGAGCAGCACGTTGCGGAAGCGCACCCGGTTGACGTCGATGCCGACGGTGTCGGCGGCCTTCGGATGCTCGCCCACCGCGCGGACCCGCAGCCCCCAGCGCGTCCGGAACAGCCCCACGTGCACCACGGCGACCAGGACGTACATGAGGTAGACGATCAGCGACTGGTTGAACAGCACCGGGCCGAGGATCGGGATGTCGGACAGCACCGGGATCGCGATGCGCTGCATGACCGGCGGGCTGTTCCAGGTCTCGACGTTCTGGGACAGCACGGCGGTGTAGAAGAACGACGTCAGGCCCAGCACCAGCGTGTTGATCACCACGCCGACGATGACCTGGTCGACGAAGTAGGTCACGGCGAACACCGCGAGCACCCATGCGACGAGCAGGCCCGCGACCACGGCGGCCAGCAGCCCGAGCCAGATGTTGTTCGTCAGGGAGCCGACCACGGCGGACATGAAGGCTCCGGCGAGGAGCTGGCCCTCGATGGCGATGTTCACCACCCCGGCGCGCTCGCACAGCACGCCGGACTGCGCGCCGAAGATCAGCGGCACGCTGAGCAGGATCGTGCCCTGCAGCAGGCCGGTCACCGGGAGCGTCTTGCCCGCCGCGACCCAGGAGAGGAACGACAGGATGAACGCCAGGCCGAAGGCCAGGATCGCCCACCAGGGCACCCGCCGGCGGCTGCGCGCCCGGACCAGGGCGTAGCCGGCCACGATCAGGCAGAGCACGGCGGTGACCACGGAGAAGGCCATCGAGGGCACCGCCACGTCGGGCAGCGCGAAGGCCTCGGTGCCGATGGTCAGGTCGAACGTCGTGGTCTTGGCCGGGTCCCCCATCAGGCCGAACACGACGAGGGCGAAGACGCCCAGGACGCCCATCGTGATCGGCGCCTTGTACGAGATCGGGAGCTGGATCTCCGGCTCGACGGGGGCCGGCGGGGCGGAGGTGTCGAGTGCCATCGCGATGCTCTCCTTCACTCCGGCTTCGGCGCCCGGAGGCGGAAGATCTTGCGGACCAGGGGTGGCGCGGCGATGAACAGCACGATCAGGGACTGCACGACCAGCACGATGTCGATCGGGGTGCCGGTCGCGGCCTGCATCGTCGAGCCGCCGGCGCGCAGCGCGCCCATCAGGATGCCGGCGAGGACGACGCCGAGCGGCGTGCTGCGACCCAGCAGGGCCACCGTGATGGCGTCGAACCCGATGTCGCCGGCGATGCCGTTGCCCAGTGCGTACTCCGTGGAGCCGCCGAGGATCTGGTTCATCCCGGCCAGCCCGGCCATCGCACCGGCGACGACCATGACCCCGGTGACCGCGCGCCGCACGTTGATCCCCGCGGTGCGCGCCGCGCTCGGGTTCGCCCCCACCGCGCGGAACTCGAAGCCGATCGTCGAGCGCTCCAGCAGCCACCAGATGAACCACGCGGCGAGCAGGGCGAGGATGAACCCGAGGTTGAGCCGGAAGTCCTCGCCGAGGATCCTCGGCAGCCGGCCCTCGGCGGCCACCGGGGGGCTCAGCGGATCGTCCCGGCCAGGGCGCTGGAAGGCGTCCAGCGTCAGCAGGTACTGCAGCAGGTAGATCGCGATCCAGTTGAGCATGATCGTCACGATCACCTCGTGGGCCCCGGTGCGGGCCTTGAGCAGGCCCGCGATGCCGGCCCAGAGCGATCCGGCGAGCATGCCGCCCAGGATCGCCACGAGCAGGTGCACGGGGAACGGCAGCGCCCAGCTGAAGCCGATGTAGCCCGCGACGATCGCGCCGAGGATCAGCTGCCCCTGGGCGCCGATGTTGAACAGGCCCGCCCGGAACGGCAGCGCCACGGCCAGGCCCGCCAGGATCAGCGACGTGGCCGTGTAGAGCGACTCGGTGAAGGGCCTGATCGCGTCGGTGACGGTGTAGGCGCTGAAGTTGATGATCGAGCCGGAGAACAGGGCCTTGTACGCCTCCGACACCGACTCCCATGCCGCCGAGATCGTGTCCATCGGCTGGGAGAAGAAGTACGGCAGCGCACTGCGCACGTCCGGGTCGGCGAACGCGATGAGGAAGGCGCTGATCACCAGGGCCAGCACGAAGGACAGCAGGTAGATGAGGACCTGGTCGACCCAGGCCCGGCGGCGCCTGGGCTCCGGGACGGGCGCGGTCACCTCCGTCTTCAGCTCGGTCGTGCTCACCTGCCACCCTCCTCCGTGGTCGGCGTGGTGGTCGCTCGATCCCCCAGCAGCGGCTGCTCGGCTGTCGGCTGCCCCGGGACGACGGCAGCCTCGCCCGGCTCGACCGGCACCCCCTCGACCGCTTCCGCGGGCACGACGAGCGGCGCCTCGGCCAGGTCCTCGCCCACGTGCGCGGCGTCACTGTGCAGCGCCGCCTCCAGGGGGACGCCGGCCATCATGAGGCCCAGCACGCCACGGGGGGTGTCCGGCGGCACGATCCCGACGATCTTGCCGCGGTACATGACGACGACCCGATCCGCCAGTGCGGCGACCTCGTCCAGCTCGGTCGAGACGATGAGGACGGCGACCCCTGCGTCGCGCTCGGCGATGACCCGCCTGTGGATGAACTCGATCGCGCCGACATCCACGCCGCGGGTCGGCTGGCAGGCGATGAACAGCGAGACCACCGGCTTGGACAGCTCCCGCGCGAGGACCACCTTCTGCTGGTTCCCGCCGGACAGCGATCCGGCGGACAGTTGCACGCCCGTGGTCCGCACGTCGAACTCCGCGACCTTCTCCTCGGCGTTCGCCGCGATCACGGACGGCTTCATCCGCACGCCCTTGGCGAAGGGCTCCTGCCGGTACTGGTCCAGGATCATGTTCTCGGCGATCGAGAACGGCCCGACCAGGCCGTCATGGGAGCGGTCCTCCGGGACGAAGCCGATCCCCGAGTCGAGGACCTCGCGGGTGGACCGCCCGACCAGCTCCTGGCCCTTGACGGTCACCGACCCCGTGACGAACTCCTCCAGGCCCATGATCGCCTGGGTCAGCTCGGTCTGGCCGTTGCCCTGCACCCCCGCGACGCACACGACCTCCCCCCCGTGCACGTCGAGGTCCACGTGGTCGACCACCGCCTGGCCGGTCGCGGACCGGACCGTCAGGCCGCGGACGGACAGGACCACGTCCCTGGGCTGGGCTGCACCCTTCTCGACCCGCAGGCTCACCGCCCGCCCGACCATCGCGGCGGCGAGCTCGGTCTCCGAGGCGGTCGGCAGCGCGGTGCCCACCACCTTGCCCCGCCGGATGACCGTGATGATGTCGGCCACCGCCTTGATCTCGCGCAGCTTGTGGCTGATCATCACGACCGAGCGGCCGGTGGCCTTCAGCCCCCGGATGATCTCGAGCAGCTCGTCGGTCTCCTGCGGGGTGAGGACGGCCGTCGGCTCGTCGAGGATGAGCACCTGGGCGTCCTTCACGAGGGCCTTGATGATCTCCACGCGCTGCTGGACCCCCACCGGCAGGTCCTCGATGAGGGCGTCGGGGTCGACCTCGAGGTTGTACTTGTGCGACAGCTCCAGCACCTGCGCGCGGGCCGCCTCGATGTCGAGGAACGCGCCCTTCGTGTGCTCGTGGCCGAGCATCACGTTCTCGGCCACGGTGAAGACCGGGACGAGCATGAAGTGCTGGTGCACCATCCCGATGCCGGCGTCCATCGCGTCGCCGGGATCGCGGAAGTGCACCTCCTGGCCGTCGACGAGGATCTGGCCCTCGTCAGGACGGTAGAGGCCGAACAGGGAGTTCATCAGGGTCGACTTGCCCGCCCCGTTCTCCCCGAGCAGGCAGTGGATCTGGCCGGGCTCGACGACGAGGTCGATCGAGTCGTTGGCCGTGAACGTGCCGAACCTCTTGGTGATGCCCCGCAGTTCCAGTCGCACGGTGCAGCCTCCGCCCTGAGATGGCCCCTAGGCACAGTAGTCCGCTCGCCGAGGGCCACTCCTGCCGAGGGACGAATCCCGACATCGTGCCCGGTGGCCCGAGACTCCGGTGGCCCCCGCCACGAGGCGGGGGCCACCGGGTGAGCGACAGGATCAGGTCTGCGGCGAGTTCGCCGACTCCACGACGATCGTGCCGTCGATGATCTGCTCCTTGAGCGCCTCGACCTCGGCGCTGAGCTCGGCGGGCACCTTCGACTCGAAGTCGTGGTACGGGGCCAGGCCCACGCCGTCGTTGGCCAGGGTGCCGATGAACGGGGTGTTGGTGAACTGGCCGTTCACGGTCTCCACCGTGGCGGTCTCCACGGCGTTGGCGATGCCCTTCTCCACCGTGGTCAGGAAGACTTCCTTGTACTGCGAGGCGGACTCGTAGCCGTCGGTGTCGACCCAGACGATCGCGACCTTGCCGCCGGACTCCTGAGCCGCCTGCGCCGCGCCCAGGCCGGTGCCACCAGCGACGGGCATGATGATGTCGGCGCCCTGCTGGATCAGGTTGCTGGCCAGGTTCTTGCCGTCGGTCGGGGAGTCGAACTTGCCGGCGAACAGGCCGTCCTGCTTGGCCTTGTCCCAGCCGAGGAGCTTGACGTCCGCGCCCTTGTCCTCGTTGTACTTGGCGACGCCGTCGGCGAACCCGTCCATGAACACGGCCACCGTGGGCAGCTTGATGCCGCCGAACGTGCCGACGGTGCCCGACTCGGACATGCCGGCCGACAGGTACCCGGCCAGGTAGGCGGCCTCGGCGGTGTTGAACAGCAGCGGCTTGATGTTCTCCGTGGGCTGGACGCCGTCGGTGTCCGGATCGGCATCGGGGTTCTCGTCGACGATCGCGAACTTCTCGTCCGCGTTGGCCTGGGCGGCAGTGAGCGTGGCGTCGCCGAGCGAGAAGCCGACCGTCACGATGATCCCGCAGTCCTCGGCGACGAGGCTGTTGACGTTCGGCGTGTAGTCCGACTCGGACTTGCTGGTGACGTACTTCACCTGGATGCCCAGGTCCTGCTCAGCCGCCTGCAGGCCCTCCCAGGCAGAGGCGTTGAAGGAGCGGTCGTCGATGCCGCCCTGATCGGTGACCATGCAGCCGAGGAAGTCGGCCGCAGCGGTGCCGCCCGTGGCGCCGCCGGTCGCGCCCTCGTCCGACGGCGCCTCCCCACAGGCCGCCAGCGTGAGCGCCGCGAGCGCTGAGACGGCCAGGACCCGAGTCTTCATGCGTTCTCCACTTCATCCGACGAGACGCCTCGTGCGTCTGACCACGTCGCGTTCGATCCTAGACCGGCGGCCGAGTGCGGCCGGCCGCCCGGCACGCCCGGACGGCCCGAACTCGGTCACGATTGGGTAACGCCGGGCCGGACCCCAGGCGGGGGTCGGGGCGGATCCCGCGGGCGGGTCCCCGGCGTGCGTCAGAACACGTCGATCGGCGTGTACTCCCCCCAGACGTCGCGCAGCGCGTCGGCCACCTCGCCCACCGTCGCGCGGGCGCGCAGCGCCTCCTTCATGGGGAGCAGGACGTTGTCCGTGCCGCGGGCGGCCGCGCGGACCGCCTCGAGCAGCGGTTCGATGTCGTCGCGGTCGGCCCGCAGCTTCGCCAGCCGCTCGCGCTGCTCGGCCTCGATGGTCGGGTCCACGCGCAGCGGCTCGTACGGCTCGTGGGTGTCGATCGTGAACCGGTTCACCCCGACCACGATGCGCTCGCCACCGTCGATCTCCTGTGCGATGCGGTAGGCGCTGCGCTCGATCTCGGCCTTCTGGAAGCCCCGCTCGATCGCCGCGACCGCCCCGCCGAGATCGGCCACCTTGTCCATGAGCTCGCGGGCGGCCGCCTCGACGTCGTCGGTGAGCGACTCGACCGCGTATGAGCCGGCGAACGGATCGACCGTCTTGCACACGTCGGACTCGTAGGCGATCACCTGCTGGGTGCGCAGGGCCAGCCGCGCCGCCTTCTCGGTGGGCAGGGCGATCGCCTCGTCGAACGAGTTGGTGTGCAGGCTCTGGGTCCCGCCGAGCACCGCGGCGAGCGCCTGGATCGCGACCCGGACCATGTTGACCTCGGGCTGCTGGGCGGTCAGCTGCACGCCGGCGGTCTGGGTGTGGAAGCGCAGCATCAGCGACTTGGGGTTCTTGGCGCCGAACTGGTCACGCATGACCGAGGCCCAGATCCGCCGTGCGGCCCGGAACTTCGCGACCTCCTCCAGCAGGCTCGTGCGCGAGACGAAGAAGAAGGCCAGCCGAGGGGCGAAGTCGTCGACGTCCTGGCCGGCTGCGATCGCGGCCTTCACGTATTCGATGCCGTCGGCGAGGGTGAACGCGATCTCCTGCGCGGGGGTCGCCCCGGCCTCGGCCATGTGGTAGCCCGAGATCGAGATGGTGTTCCACTTCGGCAGCTGCTCGCCGCAGTACCGGAAGATGTCGGTGATCAGCCGCAGGCTCTGGGCCGGCGGGTAGATGTACGTGCCGCGGGCGATGTACTCCTTCAGCACGTCGTTCTGGATGGTGCCGGTGAGCGCCGCGCCGGGAACGCCCTGCTCCTCGGCGACGAGCTGGTAGAGCAGCAGCAGGATCGCGGCCGGCGCGTTGATGGTCATGCTCGTCGACACCTTGTCCAGCGGGATGCCGCCGAACAGCACGCGCATGTCCTCGATCGAGTCGATGGCCACGCCGACCTTGCCCACCTCGCCATGCGCGAGCGGATGGTCGGAGTCGTAGCCCATCTGGGTCGGCAGGTCGAAGGCGACGCTCAGCCCGGTCTGGCCGTGCTCGAGGAGCTGCCGGTAGCGGGCGTTCGACTCGGCGGCCGTCCCGAACCCCGCGTACTGGCGCATGGTCCAGGGCCGGCCGGTGTACATGGACGGGTAGACGCCTCGGGTGAAGGGGAACTCCCCGGGGCGACCGATGCGGGCCTCGTCGAGGCCGGCCAGGGACTCGGCGTCGTACAGCGGGGCGAACGGGCGCCCTGACTCGGTGGTTGCCATGCAGCAAGGCTAGGGCCGTGCGGTCCGGCGACGACGGGCAGCCCGCCCCTGCGCCCCATCCCGACGCCCCCGTACGCCCCCCCGACAGCCCAACCGCCATGATCCATTCGGGTTGGGCAGGCACTTGGCCGCCGAACCTGAATGGATCACGCCGCGGGGGGAGGCGGCCGCGGCGCTCCTCCCGAGTGGCCTGTGGACGAGCGCTGGACGCCGAGCGGAACCCCGCCGAGCATCACCCCATGCCTCGCCTCAACCCCAGCCTGCGTGGCGCGATCGAGGCCGTGGGCGCGTTCGCGGAGGGCCAGGCCGGGGCTGTGACCAGCCAGCAGGCACGGCGCCTGGGCATCACGAGGGATGGCCTCAGCCGCCTGGTCAGCGCCGGGCGATGGCGCCGGCTGCATCGGGGGGTGCTCTTCGTGGGGCACGGGGACCCGGGCCTCGACGCGCAGATGTGGGGCGCGCACCTCGCGCTGGGTCCCAGGAGCGTCATCGGCGGACGCACCGCGGGTCGGGCGTGGGGGTTCGTCGAGGAGCCCCAGGGCGACGAACCGATCGCGATGATGCTGCCCGATGGCTCGAGCCGGCGGGCCCGGGGGGTGGTCGTCCGGAGGGTGCCCGAGCCGGCCGTGCTGGTACACCCGGCGAGGGTGCCGCCGATCCTCACCGTGGAGCACGCCGTGATCGAGTGCTTCCAGCAGACGGACGATCCCATGGCCGCCGCCGGCCTCGTGATGCGCGCGTGCCGGCAGCGGTTGACCACGCCCGACCGGGTCCTCGCGGCCGCAGCACAGCGTCCCCGACTGCGCGGCCGCGGACTCCTGCTCACGCTCTGCGCCGACGCTGCCGACGGCGTGACGAGTCCCCTCGAGGCGGAGTACCGCAACCGTGTGGAGCGGGCGCACGGGCTGCCGGTGGGCAGCCGGCAGGACGCTGTCTCATCTGGGAGGAAGCGCCGGTACCGCGACGTGCGGTACCGGGACTGGGGCGTGCTGGTCGAGCTGGACGGCCGGCTCGGGCACGAGACCGAGTCCGAGGTGTTCCGCGACCAGGACCGCGACAACCGGGCGACCCTGACCGGCGAGGCCACCCTGCGGTACGGGTGGCTGGCCGTGATGGGTGCGGCGTGCAGCACGGCGCTCCAGGTCGAGGCACTGCTCCGCCTGCGAGGGTGGACAGGTGCGGCACGGCCGTGTGGGCAGACGTGCGCCGTCCGGTTCCGGGGCGACGCCCGCGCGGCGTGATCATGGCCCGGTAGCGGGCCGGCCAACCATCCGGCGCCAGCAGCGACCCCGCGAGCACCCCCCAGCCGTGATCCATTCGGGTTGGGCCGACAAGAAGCTGCTGAACCCGAATGGATCATGGGACGGGGCGGGATGGGGCGGGGGGGCCGAACGGCCCGCGAGAGAGGCGACGAAGGCCACATCCGGGGGTCCGTCGCCCGCCGGTGCGGCCGCGAGCACGCGGACTAGACTGCCCACAGTGCGGCGCGACCCGCCGTACGCTTCCGACGTCGCCGAGGAGGCTTCGACCCATGGCCAGTGCGCCTGCGGGGACCCTCTACCGCGGCGGTGAGGGGATGTGGTCCTGGGTGGCCCATCGGATCACCGGCGTCGCGGTGTTCTTCTTCCTGCTCGTCCACGTGATGGACACCGCGCTCGTGCGCGTCTCGCCGAGCGCGTACGACGTCGTGATCGCGACCTACAAGACCCCGATCGTCAACGTGATGGAGGTCGGCCTGGTCGGCGCGGTCCTCTACCACGCGCTCAACGGCATCCGGATCGTCCTGGTGGACTTCTGGGAGCCCGGCCCCCGCCATCAGAAGGCGATGTTCCGGGGCATCATCGTGATCTGGCTGTTGCTGATGATCCCGGGGACGTACTTCATGCTCATCCACACGATCGAGTCGCTGTTCGGGAGCACGTCATGAGCCTCGAGATCGCCGATCCCCGCTCCGGCCGCACCGCCACCGGCAGCGCCCGCGCCCGCAGTCGCGGCAACTTCGAGAAGTACTCCTGGATCTTCATGCGGGTCTCCGGCCTGGTCCTGGTGTTCCTGGTCCTGGGCCACCTGCTGATCATGAACGTCCTCGACGGTGGCGTGCAGCGGATCAACTTCGGCTTCGTCGCCGGCCGCTGGTCCAGCCCCTTCTGGCAGACGTGGGACCTGCTGCAGCTGTGGCTGGCCATGCTGCACGGCGCCAACGGCATGCGCACCGTCATCAACGACTACGCCGAGAAGCCGGCAACCGCGTTCCGGCTGCGCATGCTGCTCTACGTCGTCACCGTCTTCATCGTCGCGCTGGGCACGCTGGTGATCTTCACCTTCGACCCGAACATCGCCTGATCCGGAAGGGCCACCGTGCAGAACCACAGCTACGACGTCGTCATCGTGGGTGCCGGCGGTGCCGGCATGCGCGCGGCCCTCGAGGCCGGTCCCCGGGTGCGCACCGCGGTGCTGACCAAGCTCTACCCGACGCGCTCCCACACCGGCGCCGCGCAGGGCGGCATGTGCGCCGCGCTGGCCAACGTCGAGGAGGACAACTGGGAGTGGCACACCTTCGACACGATCAAGGGCGGTGACTACCTGGTCGAC